>NZ_OX366394.1:930210-1240280 GCF_947251865.1 Wolbachia endosymbiont (group B) of Protocalliphora azurea
TTGTGTATAATTATTAATGCTTTTTATCTTACTTTCTCATGGCTCTTTCGAAGTTTCTCGATCCAAAAAATGATGTTGCGTTTCGGCGTATCTTTGGTACTGAAAAGAATAAAGATATCCTCATTCACTTCCTCAATGATATTCTGAGCTTTACTGGCAAAAACGCAATACAGGATATAGAGTTTTTAAGTACTATTCAAGATCCTGATATTGCCTCTAAAAAACAAAGTATTGTTGATGTCCTCTGTAGAGATTCTTCAGGTGTTCAGTACGTTTGCGAGATGCAGGTCGCTAAAACTAAGGGCTTTGAAAAACGTGCCCAATACTACGCTGCTAAAGCTTATTCGAGACAAGCTGATAAAGGTGATCAATACCATGACCTTAAGGAAATTATCTTTATTGCTATAGCAGATTGTATTTTATTTCCTGATAAGTCTGAGTACAAATCAAAGCATACTATTCGCGATGAAGATACTAATGAACATGATCTAAAAGATTTTTACTTTATATTTATTGAGTTGCCTAAATTTCCAAAAACCAAAGAAGATCAGCTTTCAAATATAGTTGAAAAATGGGTATACTTTTTCAGATATGCAGACGAAACTAGTGAAGAAGAGCTAGAGAGAATAATAGGAAGTGATCTAATAATTAAAAGAGCATATGAAGAACTCAATAGGTTCAACTGGTCAGAAAAAGAATTTATTGCCTATGAACAAGAGATCAAGCGTATTCGTGATGAACAGGCTGTCCTTGCTCAAAAACTCGATGATGCTAAACATGAAGGTAGACAAGAAGGCATCCTAATCGGCCATCAAAAAGGTAGGGAAGAGGGCGAAAAACAAGCTAAAATAGCTGTGGCCAAAAACCTACTTAAAGCTGGTGTCTCTACTGATATCATATCACAAACTACAGGTCTCTCTCATTCTGAAATTTTACAACTCAAAGAAAAAACATAATATTCCTACTTATCCACTTCAACATTGATGAAAATCTTTCCTAAGTTAGACATACCCCTTAATTAAGAGTCTAATGAACTATCTAAAACAGCTATAAAGACTGCACACAGAATTATATAAATTACTATCATAACGTTACTCAAACTTCTATATCAAAGCTACGTACTGTAAGTTCAATACATAATTTTTTAGTTGATATAATCTGCTAACAATACTATCATTAGCATTGTTAATATATGAGGTTAAAAATGAGCACTTCTAAAGCTTCGTCTCTATTAAAGTATTCTATTGCCACTTTCTTGCTATGTACATCTGCATTTACAACTGGAGTATTTATTTACCCTGTAAGTTTAGCAATTTTGAATGCTACTACGATACCACTGCTTTTTGTGGCAATTGCTTCTGTATCTGCAATAATTGCATTAAGTTCAACAGTATACCTTGTCAAATCAGCTATTTTTGCAATAAATAATAAAAATACGTGTAATATTCTTGAAGAGAAACCACATGGTAATGATACTAGCACACCATCTTTGCCTACTTTGAACTCTATTACTAATAATGACATTAGCACAAAAGCACCGGAAAAGATGTCTGCTCTTCAAGTACCACAAGTTAGTGTACCAGCTCCTCCACCTTTTCCAAATCAAGGTGTGAGTGTACCACCACCGCCTCCTTTACCAACTGAAGGTTTGAATAATTGGAAGCTACAAAAAGATAGCGCTATTAGTAAAAAACTTCTTGATAGTGGTTCATCAAAAAATTCCTCTTTTACTAAACCTAAGGACCACAGTGAAGGGTTACAGGAGGAATTAAAAAAATGTCTAGAGAATAGGAGAAAAAACAGTCAGCATCTATCGAATGTGGAAATAAAAGATAGTACTGAGCTCAAAACACAAGAAGAATATGCTATAAGAGTCGATAGCAAATTAGAGAAGAAAAAGAAGCATAATAGGGATGAAGGTACTCTTGCAGCTATTATTCGTGAAAAGGTGAATAGCATAAGGCAATGTGCTTCATTCTCAAGTAGTGAAAGCGAGCATTCTGGAAATGAATCTGGTTGGAGTGATGATAATCAAGATATTCAATCAAGCAAAAAAAAAGAAGGAAAAAAACTTATAGAGGCACAAAAATCTATGCCATCAACCACTACTTCCTCTAAAATAGAATCCAATAGCGCACCATTTATACCAGCTCCTCCACCTTTTCCAAATCAAGGTGTGAGTGTACCACCACCGCCTCCTTTACCAACTGAAGGTTTGAATAATTGGAAGCTACAAAAAGATAGCGCTATTAGTAAAAAACTTCTTGATAGTGGTTCATCAAAAAATTCCTCTTTTACTAAACCTAAGGACCACAGTGAAGGGTTACAGGAGGAATTAAAAAAATGTCTAGAGAATAGGAGAAAAAACAGTCAGCATCTATCGAATGTGGAAATAAAAGATAGTACTGAGCTCAAAACACAAGAAGAGTATATCGAAAGGGTAGAGAAACAACAAGAAGAGAAAAATCAGGTGGAAAGTCAGAATGATCATGACTTCATTCGTAGTATGATTTTAGAGTATATTTTGCCATCTATAAAGTTTACTGATACAAAAAAAGGGGAGAATAGCGAGCAGTCCTCTGGTTATGCATCTGATTTAGAAGAAGATCAACCTCCAAAATCAAAAAATCTACAACTATTGCCAACAACTGTAATGAAAATTGATAATGTGGATCCAATAAATAGTGAAGCAAAAAAATCATCTTTATGGAAAAATCTTTTTAAGAAACACAAAAAGAAAGCAGAGCAGAAAACACCGGAGTGCGTTAGTAAAGTATAAGGTAAAGGGAGAAGATTTTCCTCTTTTTGACTATAAAAGTTAAGTTAAGGGAAATCTTCCAATATAACAACATTTAAGAAAATGTACATGATATCAAAGAAGGAATAAAGTAGGAGATAATGCATATAAGTTAGATATATGAGAAGTGTATACCCAAGTGACATAAGTCGTGAAAAATTCAAGATAATTTTACCAGATCTAGAATCTTGTAGAAAAAAACAAAGCCAAGAAGACTTGATTTGTATGATGTATCTTGTGGAGTGCTGTATGTCCTCAAAAGCTGTTGCCAGTGGAGCACAAGAGTTTCCAAAATGGAGAAGTTGTTACGACTACTTTAAAAAATGGGAAGATAAAGAAAGTACTTTGGAGAGTGTTTAAAAAAAATTAGTTAGAAAGAACAATGGTAAGAAAGAGAAAACCAGTTTCTGTATAATTGATGCTCAAAGTGTTAAAAATACAGATAACGCTGAAAGTAAAGGCTATGATGCAGGTAAAAAGATTTCAGGTATAAAGCGTCATATCGTAGTTGATACACAAGGTCTTCCACACGCAATTCATATAAAACGGCAGAAGCAGCTGATCGTAGCAGTGCTATAAAAATGGTTAAAAATGCTAAAGCAAAACTCTCTGAAGTTAAAAATATACTAGTTGATGCTGGCTACACTGGAGAAAATTTTGCAACTCAAATAAAAGATACTATTGGTGCAACTGTTGAGGTGAAGTAAATTGCACAGGTTTTTCGTATTGCGCAAAAGATAGGTTGTGGAACGCTATTTTGCTTGGTTGGAAAAATGTAGAAGGTTATGGAAAAATTGCGAGCGTAAACTCAACACCACCTTACAAATGATCGTTCTGGCTTTTATTGCTTTGCTTCTCGAAAGATTATAAACAGGTTCTAAAACATGTCAATTAGTATTGTAGGATTTTTTCTAACCAAAAGTAATATTTTGATAAAAGGGTTTTAACAGGCTTAATATAAGGTTTTTTATTAACTATACACATTTTTAGAATTTGGTTTAATTTTTTTTAAACTATAAGTTCAACGTATATCAATAAATAGAGTAGAAGAGAATTAAAGTAACCTATATGATTAGGAAGAGATTTTTCTTATTTAATTTTATTTTGCAGATGTATAGTATTTCTTTATTTAGAATTTTGATCTTCGTTCTTTTTTTTAATTTGCAGCTTCTTGCACAGGAAAAACTAGATATGTTTTATGATCAAGAAAGTGATTTGCACCTACCACTACCTGGTAATATGATTATAGATGATGATAATACTGCCCTGATAGCTCATTACAAAAATGACTCTCTCATAAAAGACTCAAGAAAAGTTATCTCATTCGAAATTGATAAGTCTGATATCTACCACTATCGCATAAGAGGAGATGTGCTGATTAGCAAGGGTGATGTTTCAGAAGAAAGATGTTATAGTAGTTACCCAACATTCATGAATTTTAACAGTAAGGAAAAAGTGTTACCAGATAAAATATTGATAGATGGGTATCACTTTATATACCTTTATGCGGGTGAAGGTGCAGCAGGTACTGCTTATGATACATATATATACAGAGGTATGATTGATGGAAAGTGTGTTTTCTTTGACATTCACTCACGTATGCGAAATCCTTATCACTACTTCGTTGATGATAAAACTTCAGTAGAAAATGCATATCGCTCTTTTAATAATGATATTGAGACTGTAAATAATATTATAAGAAATGCAAAATTTAATATTAATAAATAAGTCCACTAAAAGGTAAAAATGGATTAATATCTATAAAAGATTTTACTACTTGTTGATTAAATTAAAGGGCCAGTAATATTATAGAAAATTTTAGACTTGCAATAATTTTCAATAAGAGCCTCTTGATAAGGTCAATCTGATCTTTCATTTTTTTTTAATTCTGTTTTTATCATACGCTTATTAATTCTTCCGCAAGTAAAATACTATTAATTTGGCAAGATATATGATTAAGATCTCAAGCAAATTAACCATTTCCAGTGCTCAAAATCAAGAGACGTGAGAAGAGTTTGTTTTGGAATGGATTGGTCTACCACTTGTTCTACGCGAATTTATATCAATTTATTACTTTATTTCTCTGTTTTTTTGAAATTCCCCTCATAAAATTAAATAGCTTACTGTAAAATTATAGTCTTAAGTCCTTGTTTGCAGGTTGTACAGAGACGCTGTTAAATGAAGATATAGGTGACCTATGAGTTAAGTTAACTGTGCTTTTATCTTCAAATTGCAATGCTTCACTTATATTTTTTAATTTTCTTTTTTTAGGTAGTGTATGTTCATCAAATGTCTCTAGGTTTCTTTTATGTGATTGTGTTTTTAAGTATGGAGCTGAGTACACAGTAGATTGAGGTTGATAGCAACAAATACTACTTGGGTAATAATTGTTAGTATAATGGTACAAATCATCGTTGAGTTCAAGTTTCACATTAGCTCCTTGTTCTAAAGAAAAAAGGGACCTAGCGCTGTCGTAGCAATGAAACTTAACATCGTAGTTCTGAGAAATATTATTACTAATATCCTCTAGATTCGTATTAACGTTATTCATTACAAGGTAGCGAACAGTGCTTGAGTGACCATATATATCAGCAAAGTGCAAAGGAGTCGTATGATCTTCATTCTGTAAATTTATATCAGCCCCATGCTCTACGAGGTAGCGAACAATTCCTAGGTAACCATACATAGCAGCAAAATGCAAAGGAGTCATACCATCCTCATCCTGTAAATTTATATCAGCCCCATGCTCTACGAGGTAGCGAACAATTCCTAGGTAACCATACATAGCAGCAAAATGCAAAGGAGTCATACCATCCTCATCCTGTAAATCTACTGTAGCCCCGTACGCTAGAAGGTACTCAAAAATCTCCAAGGAATTATGTTCAACAGCATAGTGCAAATAACCTTTACCTTCTCCATCTTGTAAATTTATACAAATCTCTTCTTCCTCTATAAAGTATCTAACGACCTCTAAGCAATTATTTTCAATAGCATAGTATAAAACAGTACTATCAAACTGAAAATGTTCGTTATCAATAAAATACCTAACTATTTCTAGTCGATTATGGAGAGCAGCACAGTCTAAAAGGGTAAGGCTCGGGTCATCACTTACCTTAAAATTAGCCCCTTTTCCTATAAAGTATTTAACTAACGCTAAATGACCATATATAACAGCATATTCTAAAGGAGTAGATCCATCTTTATCACCGATATTAACAATTTTACTTAATTTACTTAGATCTACATTCTCGAATATAAGCTTAATAACTTCTTCATTATCATCTATGGCCAGAAAATGTAAGATATTCATTCCATAATAATCAGATTCAATAAATTCATTAACTAACTTTTTATATTCACTTGCATAATTCCAAATGGATATGATATGGCTTACATTTTTACAGTTATTATTCATCAATGATGTCATTATTTTTCTTAAAAATTCTTCTTCTCTTTTTTCTTTTCTTTGCTCTAACCTTATAATTTTTTGTACTTCTTGATGAATTTTTGCTATCCCTTTCTCTAATCCAATCAATGAGAACTGATTAAGTAGATCAAGTGCATTCAAAACCCTTTGTTGATTTTCTTTTGATTCCCTCTTGAAAAAAATTTCTTTTGTATTAATTTGATTAGGGTCCAGGTAAGCCATGAATACTAAAATAACATATGCTTGCTGTCCAACATTTTTTTCTTCTTTTATTTTATCAATGTTAACCTTCAAAGCTTTAAAAGATTTTTTATTAACAACTTGTGTCTCCAAAAAATCAGTTTTTGATTGCTGAGCTACTCTATATTCCTCCAGATATTCTCTAATACTAAGACCTTTTTGTTTAATGCATGATGTTGCTGCTTTCAAATCTAATGGAAAACAATTAAACTCTTCTATTAACTCTGATATAGATTTACCTTGTGATTCATCTTCCCCTAAGGCTTTTCGAGTAAATTCCTCGGCTTCTTCTTTTTTTAAATTACCCAACTTTATTTCTTCTATATCTTCTATTTCTTCTTTCCAATTCTTGTTAGGAGAAGTAATTAAAACGTAAGGTTTTTCTCTATTAGAAAAAACAGGAAAGCTTGATGGCAAAAAATTTTCAATCTCCTTATAACTACTAGCATCATCGAAAACAAACAAACTTTTTGTGTCTTGAAGATACTCATATACATCCTCGACAATAGATTTAATGTTTCTCTCTCTCCTTTGCTCACTTTTTCTAGAAATCCCTAACCTTTCAGCCAACCCATGAAATGAATTTGAAAGCTTGTTATATGACGAGGCATCTATCCACATAATCCTTGCCCAAGTACCCTTACGCCTTTCACTAAACCCATAGCCTCTAGCAAGTTCGCTTTTCCCTATTCCAGACTTCCCACTAATTAAGACTACTCGTGACATTTTTACTTCTTGACTACTACTGTGTAACCTTAGGTTCAAATTTTTTACCACCTCTTTTCTTTCAATGAAATTTTCTGGTGTCTTGCCAAAACTATAGGAAAATTGACGCCTATCTTCATCTTGTTTTCTAAGATGTTCTTTTACATCTTCTATATCTTTCCTTTTCACAGGATCTTGTCCATTAATCTCCTTTAATATAAAACGAGCTAATTCTTCTTTTTTTTCATCATTTAAAATATACACATATCCTTCTATGGGTGCTTTAATGGATACATACTTTTGTTTTACCTCTTCCCACTTTCTTAACTCCCATTCAAAGGGAAGCCGATAGCCGTATTTTTCAGCACATCTATATTCCTCTAGATTATGTTCCTCAGAATTATATTGATAATAATTAACAGTTTCATCTTCTTCTTTTTTCTTTATTCCTACCCATTCATACAATTCTGAGGTTACTAAACTTTCACCACCTTGCTCATCTTTTATTTCATATCCAGGACGCGTAAAATATCCTTTCTTTTTTGACTTATCTAGAACAACACCTTGTGTTATAAGATCAACAGAAAAGTCTTGTTCCTCAGAAGTTAAAAGGTAATTCATTGTTCTATGTACAGCATCTATTGCTAACTTCTTAACTCTCCTATGATAAAAAGAGGGATTGATATCTACAACCTTTATGAATGGTTCCTCAAACCTGTGAAAAATTTCTAAGCCAGCTTTTACTAAAATCTCTCTCATTTCAGCTTTGTAGCAAGGTATAATTATTGTAAAAATATTTTTCGCTCTTTTCTTATGCTGTTTTCCTATAACACAATAATTGATACTCTCATTAACTTTAACACTAAATAATTTTAGTGGACTTGCTGGAATAGTATTATTCAAAATAGAATTAAAGCTGGCTGAAACTTTACTTATTTTTTGTATATTTGAATCTGGTTCTGCCTCCTCAAAATATTTAGATAATTTTTCCTCGAATTCTTTAACAAAAGTCTTAACAAAAAAAGTTGCTTTTTCCACTACTTCATTATCTGTAAGACTTATAACATTGGCTGTATCATTCGATGCGCTATACCATACACTACCGCTGCTTATAGATGAAGATCTTGTTACTCCAAGACTCTCTTGACTTGGTCCACACTGAAGTTCTCCACTAGATAATCTATCTTCATGATCAAGACCTCCTTTTGCTCCTATTGTTGACTCATCATCTACATAATCAATTCGATCATCTGCTACTTGTTCTCCTTTATTTCCTTTACCTAACATAAAACCCCCTATATTTTAATATTCATACTTGATTATTTTACCGTAAATCTCTTTTCTGAAGATTGGTTTTAATATCTAATTCATTTGATTCTTATACAGCTGTACTAAACTGCTCTACAAATTTACTGTAGAAACCTCACGGTAACCCCAGGTAACTTTAATTGCTGAGTAACAGTGTGCTTTTCTTTTGACTTCTGACTAAATTAGATATACTCTTAAAAAATCGAGAATTGCTTTCTGAGTGATATACATAATACAATGCATCTAACTCACACCTCATGTTTTCATTACGTTAGACTGCATTGTAGCTAAAAAGATCTAGCAAAGCAAGAATTTTTTTGCATACTTTAGCATCTTATTTTAGTTTTTATTTTAAAACTAAAGCAGCTCAGTTTCATGTACTTTTACTTCTTTATCGACTGTTATTTTTCTTCTTCAATGCACCTGTGAGTAATGATAACGTGGCAGTTAAAGCTTGTAAAGCAATTTTTATATAGCAAGATTCAGCTATTTAATAAAAAGATCGTGGCTAGACCAAAAAATATAAGAGCTGAGAGAATATCAGTTGTTGCTGATGTTAAGATTGAAGACGAAACAGCAGGATCGGATCTTAAACGATGAAGCATTATAGGAATAAAAGTGCCGATAAATGTTGCAATGATCGACATTGCAATCATGGAAACTACGAAAATGATCTCTACTTTTAAACTATGGAACCTTATTGCTAATACTACGAGCGAAATTGTAGATAAAATCACTCCATTTATAAGACCTATTAAAAATTCTTTCATCAGTATTCTTTTTGCATTTTGCTCAGTTAGATATTTTGTTGCGATTGCCCGGATAGTTAGTGTTACTGTTTGGGATCCTGCATTTCCGCTCATCGATGCAATGATTGGCATAATTATTGGCAGTACTATAAAACTTTGTATTACGTTATCGAAAAAGCCAACTACTATAGAACATATTGTTGCAGCTAAGAGGTTAAACAGTAACCAAGGTAGTCTTTTAATTATAGTTTTATGTATAGGGGCATTTATATCAGATTTAGAAGATACACCGCTTATTTTAAGCACATCCTCTTCTGCTTCTTGTTGAACAATTTTGATTACATCTTCAATAAGGATTACACCTATAATTTTACCATTCTTATTTACTACTGGAGCTGATAATAGAGAGTAATCTTTAAATATTCTTGCTACTTCTTCTTGGTCCATTCCAGTTTTAATTATTTTTATATCTTGACTCATTATCTCTTTTATTATTGTTTCTCCTGAGTGAGATATTACCTTATTTAAGTTGAAAATGCCTATGGGTTCTAATTTTGAGTTAATGATGAAAATTTGATAAAATGTTTCTGGTATTTTTTTATAGTTGCGCAAGAATTCCATTAGCTGATTTATCGTCCAATAATATGGAGCTATAACCATATTTTTATGTATCAACCTTCCTGCACTTTCTTCTGGGTATGATAACAATTCCTCTACTAATTTTTGAGTTGCATTGGGTAAGTAGTTAAGTATATTTTCTATAGACTTTCTATCTAAATCTTTCACTATAGCTACTATGTCTTCTATATCAAGAAGCATTAGTAACTTTGCTGTATTTTCTATTCCCAATATTTCTATGATCTCTACTTGTAAATCTGGTACTACATGTACTAAGGCATCACTTAACAAATGTTGATCGAGGATATTAACTAATTTCTCCCTGTGATCATTGATCGAAGTAGATAAAAAATAAGCTAACTGAACGCTATCTATCGTTTTTACAATATTACGAACATTCTCTAATTCTTGATTATCGAGAGACTCTATTAAATCATCAATAGCCTTTTTGTCTAAACCATAATGAGAACTTGTTTTAATATTCATTACTTTACCTTATTTTTTTAATAAATATACACACTTGATTTTATTGAACATTCAAGTATAATAAAATTATTTTGAATTAACTATTATATGGTTAAATTTCTATTTTGTTTGCTGTTATTGTTAGTGATAATAAATATATTAAAGTCTAAAGTATAATGAAAACCCATCCAGAAATCCTTGAATACTTTCAAGGCTTAAATAAAAGTATTTCTCTTATCAGGAGGTGTCTTTGACATAGAAAAATTGAAGTTGCGTCTTGAAGAGCTGGATTCTCAAGCGTCGAATGATAATCTGTGGCAAGATAATCAAAAAGCACAAGAGATTTTAAAAGAACGCTCTAAAATTAAGCATGAAATAGAATCGTTTTCAAAGCTAGAAAGCGATTACAACGATTCTATCAGCTTGATGAAATCTGCTATTGATGAGAATGATGAAGAATTTTTTTCTGAAGTTAAAGGTGAGTTAGTAAAGCTAGAGAAATTAATCAAACTTAAAGAGACAGAATCCTTATTTACTGGTGAAGCAGATAACAATAACTGCTTTTTAGAAATCCACTCAGGAGCCGGTGGAACAGAGAGCAATGATTGGACTGAGATGCTCATGCGCATGTATACAAGATGGGCAGAAATTTATCACAATTTTAAAGTTGAAGTTGTAGAAAAATTAGATGGTGATGCAGTTGGTATAAAATCTACAACAATAAAGATCATCGGAGAAAAAGCTTACGGGTGGGCAAAAAGCGAAAGTGGAGTTCATAGATTGGTTAGAATATCACCATTTGATGCAAATGGTAAACGTCATACCAGTTTTGCAAGTGTAGGAGTAACTCCAGTGATTGAAGATTCAATAGATATTGTTGTGGATGAAAAGGATTTAAAGATCGACACTTACCGTGCTTCTGGAGCAGGTGGTCAGCATGTCAATAAGACTGAAAGCGCGGTACGTATTACGCATATTCCAACAGGCGTTGTAGCTCAATGCCAAAATGGTCGTTCTCAACATAAAAATAAAGATGAAGCACTTAAACTACTTAAAGGACGTTTATATCAAATTGAATTGGAAAAAAAAGAACAGAAAATGGCCGAAGAATATGGCAAGAAATGCGATATAGGTTGGGGCAGTCAGATCAGATCGTATGTTATGCATCCATATCAAATGGTAAAGGATTTAAGGACTGGACATGAAGTTGGCAATATAAATTCCGTTTTTGATGGCAATATAGATTGTTTCATAGTTAGTGTATTGGAGTTAAAATGAGATTTATTAAAAAGCTAAGTTTTATGCTCTGCTAATAAGGGGAAAAGAAAACCAAAATCTATTGAGAAAAATGGAACAATTTTGTGAATATATCTATTATCCAAGTAGCTGATGAAAATGGCAACTCGTTTCTTATGGGCACAAAAATGTAATATGAAGAGAAATCTTCGTACATTAAGTTGTAGCCGCGCAACGTCTGCCATTGATGATTATTTCACCTACTGTAACTGCTGCTAAAATAAAGCAGTAATAAACTTGTGTTAACAAAGAAATAGGTGAGACAGAAGCAATGCTACCTGCTAGCAGCAGCTGGGAACCATAAGGCAAAATGCCTTTTGTAACGCAAGCAAAAATGTCTAACAAGTATGCACTACGGTATGACGGAATATTATGCTTTTGCGCGAGCCTTTTTGCAATATCGCCACTTAATAAAATAGCAATGGTATTATTAGCAACTAAAACAGTAAACATAGATGCTATGCCCGCTATTACAAATTCAGCTTTAGTTTTTGTGATATTGCTTTCATCGATAAGTTTGTGTAATGCCTTTTGACCCTGCTTGTACATTATATGACTCAATCCGCCAATAAATAGAGCAAATATCACTATCTCGTTTACTTTTTTGAAACCGTCATATATGTCATGAGAGAGTTGAATGATAGTATAGTCAAAAAAAGCCATCCCTAATACACTAGCAACAATTATATTTATAGTTATTGTTACTAAAGTAGTAACTTCAAATAACCCCATGATTATTAAAGAAATATAAGGAATAATCTTTATTACTGATAAATAATCTAAATTTGATGTAGGAATAATTTTTGTACTATCTGCCATAATTGCCAGATAGACAAGCGTTATAATGCTGGCAACAAATGCTACTTTAGAATTCACTTTAAGTTTATCCTTTATCGTGGCCCCCTGTGAAGAAACAGATGCAATAGTAGTGTCAGATATCATTGAAAGATTATCACCAAATACGGCACCTCCAACTACAGTTGCAGTTCCTATTTCAAGACCAAAAGCCCCATTTTTTGCTAAGTTAACAGCTATTGGTACCATTAATACAACAACTCCCATAGACGTACCAATTGCAGTTGATATAAAAGCGGAAGCCAAAAATACTCCAGGCAGTAGTAATCTTGCTGGAAGGAATTTGAGAATTAAATCAGCAACAGTATCTGCACTACCAATTGATTGAGTCACCACAGAAAATGCTCCAGAAAATAGAAAAGTTAAACACATAGTAAGGGTGTTTTTATCGCCCATACCCTCGATGACAGTATCGATGTGACGTTGAATTTTACCTGCACTGCATGCAACAGCAAAAAATAGCGCCGGTAGTAGGCAAATTACCGGTGAAACTTGGCGAAGCGGATTATCAATTCCAATAAAGAAAAAATAGACACCACTTCCAAGGTATAAGATTAAAAAAATAACCAAAGGAAAAAAAGCTGTCATTTTACTGCCTTAAAAGCTATGATTATAATCAATTAAGTGATTTCAGGCAAGCTTGGTTTTCTGTAAGTTAATAACAGTCCTTTTAGACTCTCAAGTTACGCTATGGAAAATGCGTTGACTATTCTACCATAATATATAGCATCAAAAAATACTCTATAGTATGAGGTAAAGCCATGGTAATGACATATGAACAGTGGAACATAATATTAGGTGTAATTGATCAAGAGGTAAATTTAAGTGAAGACAATGTAATTGAAAGAATAAAAGAGCTATTAAAGGAAGTAAAGATACTAGGGCAAGCAGAAATATTAAGAATGTTAGAAGAGATATCGCATGGATTAGAAGTACCAAGCAAGATTCCAAGAGTACAAGAGACACAAGAGCCATTAAAAAAGAGACTAAAGGTGGTAAATGTACCGCAGACAAAAGAAGAAGCAAAAAAGATACTAAAGGAGTCAAGGGTATCAAATGCTCAACAGATGGTAAAAAGAATGCTAAAAAGGTTAGGTGTACAAGAGACATCAGAAGAATCAAAAGCAGTGGCGCTAGAGGATGTGCTAAATGCACGAAAGATCTCAGAAAAGGTACCAGTGATGCTAGATGTAGGAAAGATATTAGAGACACTAAAGGCACTAAAGAGAGCAAGTAAAAATGTGTATAGAGAGTGGGAGAAAAATAAGTTTGATGTAAATCATTGGTTTAAAGTAGATTGTTTGCATGAACGCTTTTCATACACGTTATTGTATTTAGCTATTGATTTTAAGCTGAACAATTTAATAAATGCTATGCTTAAAGTAAAAGGAATCGATATTAATGCACCAAGTCCGTTTTCCGAATGGACTGCTTTACATTGGGCTGTTGAAGATAGGAACACAGAAGTAGCACGCAAGCTAATAGAAAAAGGGGCAAATGTTAATCAGTTGGATTCATCTCAACGAACTACTTTATATCAGCCAGCTGTAAATGGCGATATAGAAATAACAAAAATCTTAGTAAAAAATAATGCAGATGTTAATGCAGAGGATCTAGCGAGATTGACTGCTTTATATAAGGCTGCCGATAATGGCCATGAAGAAGTAGCAAAGTACTTAATGGAGAATGGAGCAGATGTTAAGAAGAATGGAGCGCTTAAACTTACTCCTTTACATATTGCTGTTGCAAATGTTGATGAAGCAATGGTGAATTGTATAATAAAAAATGATAAGAATATTGTTGAAAATATTGAGATAGTAGATGTATTTGGATGGAGTCCTTTATATTGGGCTGCTGCAAAGAATAATACATTAATATTAGAGATCCTATTACAGGCCACATCACGATATAGAGCAAGTGTTGATATAGAGGATAAGTTAATTGGGCGATCTCCCTTACATATTGCTGCTACGAATGATAATGTGGAAGCAGTAGAGCTCTTAATAAACTATGAAGCAAATGTTAACCATAAGGATGCATGGGGATGGACTCCTTTTAATTGTGCTGCCGCAAAAGGCAATAGAAAAGTAATGAATTATCTAATAGCCCATGGAGCAAGTATTGAGACAAATGATCCACAGAAAATATTACTTTCTATTTGTCCATATAATTATCTAGAAGCAGTAACTACTATAACACAACTTGGAATATGGAAGGATGTGATGAAATTGATGGTAGCTGAGTTTTTACGTTGTGCTGCCGGACATGGTGATACACTAATGGTACATGCTCTATTAGAATCTGGAATAAATGCTAATGCACGTGACGATTTAGAATCAACTGCTTTACATAAAGCTGCCAAAGGTGGCCATGCGGAAGTAGTAAGGACCTTAATTTTATATGGAGCAAATGTTAATGCACAGGATAGCTCAGGGCAATCTCCTTTAGCTTATGCTTTCGAACATAGACACTGGATAGTAGTAATGACTTTACTATGTTATGGCGCAAGTACTTTATTGCCTGATCACTGTGGTGAAACTGTAAGAGATTTAGCTGAACATCAAGGCATAAGTAATCTTCTAGTGGAAGCAGAACAAAGAGCACTAGATATACTTACGCGGCTTAACTTAGAATCAAGTATACTCAGAAACAAAAAATTAATGACAGTGCAACACATAGAATCACATATGTTGAGAGAAATAGAATCACATAATCTATCTATCAGCTTTGAACGTATGATAAGAGATCAAGCTAATCAAATTGAACAATTACAGTATAACGCTAAACTTAATGAAAAAGGAGTAGCATTTATAACTGACCACATTAAATGTGTGCAGTTAGAGACTAACACTAAAGCGTGTTCAGCTGAAATGGATGGAGTAAAAGAACAAATATTACATAGTCCTTGCAGGTGGTCATATCGCACTAAAAATGTTAATGTCAGAAGAGTAACATCTTTAGCTAACGGCATTGAGTGTATGAAGTTAGGGCCTAACACTGAAGCGTGTCAAGGCCCTAGTACTAAAGAGCCTAATACTCACCTCTCTATGATCGAGAAACTATCATTGTTACCACTTTACTCAGCTGTAGGAAAATATGAAGCCGTTATAAATAGTTAAATAATCCTCTAAATTCCAGCACGTAGCACTCGATGCAAGTAGCTGAAACTGAGAAGTACATTAGGTATGTTAGATTTTAGTTTACACAATAAAATTTTTATAAGTAAGATGTCAGAAGGTATCAAAACCATATTAGTAGAAGACAATAATGTTAGGCTCGATAGGTACATTAGAAGAATTTTTCCCAATTTGAAACAATCTGCAATTGAGAAGTCTTTAAGGAAAGGATTAATCAAGGTTGATAATTGCACGGCAAAATCCAGCGATAGGGTAAGCTCTGGGCAAACTATAATGATAAGATACTTAGACTATATTGAGAACACTAATTCTGACTGCAAATATAATGAAAAGTTAGTGAATCTACTAAGAGAGAACATATTATATGAAGACGAATATATACTAGCTATAAACAAACCCGCAGGGGTCATTGTTCAAGGCGGCATAAAGGTAAAAATTAGCATTAGTGATTTACTTGACCAAATAAGAGAGAGAGAAATATTTAAAATTGTTCACAGGCTGGATAGGGATACAAGCGGAGTAATAATATTCGCACGCAATGCCAGCGTTGCCAAATACCTTATGGAAGAATTTAAAGGACGGAGGATAAAAAAAACTTACCTAGCATTAACTTTTGGTATACCGAGCAAAGATAATGGAACAATAGACTATCCGTTGGTGAAAAAATATATTTCAGGGCAAGAAAAAGTAGTCGTTGAGGGAACGTTCAAAAAAGTGTGTCAAGCCGCATTTTTAGTTCAACTCAATTTTCAATCTATCTGGAAAGAAAATATCAAGTTGAGACATAGTTAAAGCCCAATTAGGGAGAGCCATAATCCACCTTTGCTCTACCTTTTTTATAGCACAATATACCTGTTTGTACAAGGCATTTGTACTAGTAAATGAACCCTTAGTTTTAGTAAATTTCCTGATTTGTCTATGCAACCCCTCAATTGGATTAGTGGTGTAAATCAGCTTCCTAACTGGCCCAGAATACTTAAAATAACTGGATAAGTTTTCCCAATTGTTCTGCCAGGATTTTATAACTAAAGGATACTTTTCTCCCCATTTTTCTTCCAGCTCAAGCAGATAATTCTCAGCAATTTCTTTACTTGAAGCACGATATATTTTTTTCAGATCATTCATGAAAACTTTTACATCTTTACTGGATACATATTTCAGAGAATTTCTTATTTGGTGTACTATACATAGCTGCACTTCTGCACTGGGAAATACACTGTTGATGGCTGCAGGAAAGCTTTTTAGCCCATCTACACATGCAATCAGAATATCTTCTACTCCTCTTTCTTTGAGGTCATTTAAAACTCCCAACCAGAAGTTAGCTCCCTCACTTTCAGCCAGATAAAAACCTAATACTTCTTTTCTGCCATTTTGATTTATACCCAATATATTATACATGCATTTACTTACGCAATGTCCGTCCTCCTTGACCTTAAAAAACATGCCATCCATGAACACTATTGGATACACTGATTGCAATGGACGGCTGCGCCATTCATTGATTATTGGTAGCAGTTTATCAGTAATATTGGATATCTCTGCTGCTGATATTTTATGGTCATATATTTCCTCAACGTGTGAAGCTATGTCTCTGTATCCCATGCCACTGGCGTATGTACTTAAGACCTTTGCTTCAAGTTCTGGATGTAGGCTTGTTTGCCTTTTTTTGACTATTTGCGGTTCAAAGCTTCCTTCTCTGTCTCTTGGTGTTAATAGTTCAAATGAGCCTGAACTTGTACGTAAAGTTTTTGCATTCCTTCCATTTCTTCGGTTATTTTCTTCACTTTTAGCTGACATGTGGCTTTCTATTTCACCTTCCAGACTTGCCTCTAGCAGCCTTTTTATAAACGGTGTTAATGCTCCATCTCTTCCTGTCAATGGTCTTCCTTCTCGTATAGATGACAGGATAT
Organism: Wolbachia endosymbiont (group B) of Protocalliphora azurea; assembly: GCF_947251865.1. Lineage (NCBI taxonomy): Bacteria > Pseudomonadati > Pseudomonadota > Alphaproteobacteria > Rickettsiales > Anaplasmataceae > Wolbachia > Wolbachia endosymbiont (group B) of Protocalliphora azurea. Next base: position 947,718 of record NZ_OX366394.1, read on the forward strand.
TTGTTTCTAATTCTTTATAATCTACCAAACCAGTAGTTCTATTTGCTTGACTCATATCAAACCTCCATTTTTTATATCAATTTATTACTTTTTTTTCGGTTTGACACACTTTTTTGAACATTCCCGTCGTTGATGAAGATTCACCTCAAAATGCCACTACGCATTTTTTAATTATAGCAAGGTTAAAACATAATGTTGCTTATTTAAAATTACAACCAATTACTGGCAGAACTCATCAATTACGTGCACATTTAGCTCATATAAATTGTCCTATTCTTGGTGACGGTAAATATGGCGGTAAAAAAGCTTTTATTGATGGAGTAGCAAATCAGATTCACCTACATTCATATTCTTTGTCTTTAAAATTGCCAAATAATAAAGAAGTCACTATTACTGCTCCTGTCCCTAAACATATCGAAAAATCTATTGAAGCGCTATCTTTTGACTAAAGCGATTTCACCAATCAATTTTTTTGTCTTTGGCTTTAATTTGAAGTACAGATATTAGGCTAATCAATGCACAAACAGTAAGGTAAATCCCTGCGGCAAGTTTTGTTTCGGTTTTTTCTATAAGCCACATGCATATCGATGGAGAAAGGCCGCCAAAAATACCTGCAGATATGTTATGTGCGAGGCTAAAGCCGGTGCACCTAACTTTTGTTGGAAATAACTCGCAGGCAAGAGAATTATATATTCCAAAAGATGCACCTATCGGCACACTTATCAACAGAAAAGAGAGCGTGACAATATAGTGGTTATCATTTGATAATAGCGAAAGTACCGGCAAACCGGCGCAAGCTAGAGCTACTAATGTAGGAATCATTACATTTTTTCTTCCAACTTTATCAGACAGTATTGCAAATAGCACTGCGGACGTTCCAAATGTAATTTCAACTATAATCCTTACTACATTTTTAATATCAATACCTGACAGAGTAAGCGCTTTTACAGATATGTTATAAAACATTATTACCGAATAAACGATTGCATTTTGAGCGATACCAAGCCCAATTGCTAATATAAATGCTTTTTTGTAGGTTTTGATTAATTCTAAAAATGGAGAATCAGATAAGCTTCTATTTTGATCATGAATTTTATATGCTAAGCTCTCTTCCATTATATATCTTGTTAAAAAGCCTATTATGCCCATAATGAAGCAGAAATAGAAGGGCAACCTCCAGCCCCAAATTTCATAATTTTCACCTGTAAACTTTTTGCAAATAGCTATCATTACAAAGCATGTGATAGAACCGAGAGCACCACTAAACGCTTTCATGCTCCCTAAGAATCCTAGATTTTTTTTATCGCTTGAATGCTCTATTAAAAAAGCAGAGTTAACACTTGTTTCTCCACCTGCTGCCATTCCTTGTACTATCCTACAAAACAGAAGCAGTATAGGAGAAAATATTCCTATTTCTCTAAAGCTAGGTATAACCGCAATTGCAGTAGACGATATCGAAGCTAATATTACGGAAGTCAGTAAAATTTTCCTCCTGCCATACTTATCTCCAATGTAACCAAAAATAAACGCACCAAGTGGTCTAAATCCAAAGCCAATTGCAAAACTGCCAAGGAATTTGATTTTTTTTATGTAGTCGCTTTCTGATGAAAAAAAAACGTCACTTATTATATGCGTCAAAACTCCAAACAGAGTTATTTCATACCATATAATCATATTGCAGATTATACTTGATAGTATTGCTTTTTGAATATCGCTCATAATTTTTAACTCACTATAATTTAACTTACTAATAACAAGTATTTTTGTCTATAGATTGTAGTTTAGAACTTTGTAACTGTTTTAGTATAAAATTGTTTACAATATGCTCACAAGATATTCATTAAATTTTCACTATTATATTCTATATTCAACATTTATTGTAATTATGAGGTTAGTATGAGTGAAAAAGGTATAGACGTATCTCATTGGAATGGAGAGATTGATTGGTTGAAAGTTGCAAAGGATGAGGTAAGGTTTGCATTTGCCAAAGCAACTGAGGGAGAAACTTTTCAAGACACTAAATTTGGACAAAATTTTCAAAGTATGAAAGATAATAATGTGCAAGCTGGGGCATATCACGTATTTAGGATGACCTCAACACCTGAAGGTCAGTTGAATAACATAGTTAACGAACTTAAAAAAGCTAATTTTGAGCCAGGTACAAATAAGTTAGCTGTTAGTGCTACAACTGGTATTTGCGAAGGAAGAACAACAAAATGTGATGATCCTACAAAACACACTAACACACAGAGAGCCGAAAAACTTCATTCTTTATTGACTCAATTGAATGAAAAAGGATACAGTCCAATTGTATATGCTTCACCAAAAACGTGGAATGATTACTATACACAAGAAGAACATAATTTTTCTCACTACCCATTATGGGTTGCTGATTGGAGAGGAAGATCGGAGCCTGAATTACCTAAAGATTGGAAGGATGCGGGTAAAAACTATACTTATTGGAATTACACCTCTCAAGGAGAAGTAAACGGAATAGAGGGCCAAGTCCCGCTAGACCAAACTTTTTGATATCCTAAAACTATAAAGTAGTGCTAGGGCCTAGCACTACTTTAACAGAATTCAATATTCTTGTTTTTTCCCCACCTAAACTCAAGTTATATACAACTTTATTCAACAACCTTTAAAGACAACTCACGTAAATGCTTATCATCTACTTTAGAAGGAGCGCCCATTAGAACATCTTCTCCTTGCTGATTCATAGGAAAACAGATTACTTCACGAATATTCGGCTCATCTGCAAGTAGCATAACCATTCTATCAACCCCTGGCGCTATTCCACCATGAGGTGGCGCTCCAAACCTGAATGCACGCACAAGCGCGCCAAATTTTGTATCAACTTCCTCTTTACTGTAGCCTGCAATGGCAAAAGCTCTGTACATAATATTCAGTTTGTTATTACGAATTGCTCCACTTGACAGCTCTATTCCATTGCAAACAAGATCATATTGGTAAGCAAGGATATCCAGCGGATCTTTTTCTTCTAAATCTTTCAAGCCACCATGTGGCATAGAGAATGGGTTGTGAAAGAAATCTATTTTTTTGCTCTTATCGTCATATACAAAATATGGAAAATCAATAATCCAACAGAATTTGAAGATATCGTCATCTATTAATCCCAATTCTGAACCTAAAAGAGTGCGCACTTTCCCTGCAATTGTTGCTGCTTCATTTTCCTTATCAGAAGCAAAAAATACACTATCTCCGGGCTTTACATTCGTTATTTCTTTTATGGAATTTAGCCTATTGTCATCGAGGAATTTAGCAATTGGCCCTTTTGCGATGCCATCTTTATCAAACGTTATATATCCAAGACCTTTAGCACCGAATTCTTTTTGCGCATGTTCTATTTTTTTATCAAAAAAACTGCGTGGTTCCTCTGCTGTTTTAGGAGCAGGGATGGCTCTGACTACCATACCTCGCTCGATATTGCTTTTGAAAATATTGAACTCTGAATCACGGAAAATCTCTGTAACATCGCTGATTAATAATGGATTACGCAGATCTGGCTTATCAGATCCATATTTGAGCATTGCTTCTTTGTATGTAATACGTGGAAAATCTTTATCAACTGATTTGCGAGAAAATTTGGCAAACACTTTATATAAGGTAGATTCAATAACCTGAAATATATCTTCTTGAGTTACAAAAGACATTTCAAGATCTAGCTGATAAAACTCCCCAGGAGAACGGTCAGCCCTTGCGTCCTCATCACGAAAACAAGGTGCAATTTGAAAATATTTATCAAACCCTGAAACCATAAGCAACTGCTTAAAAATCTGTGGAGCTTGTGGTAATGCATAGAATTTACCAGGATTTAGTCTGCTTGGCACTAAATAATCACGTGCTCCTTCAGGAGAAGAGGCAGTAAGTATGGGAGTTTGAATATCTAAGAATCCTTGCTCTATCATGAGCCTCCTGAGCTCTGAAATGATCTGTGAACGTAGAATAATGTTATTACGAACCTTTTCACGTCTTAAATCAAGAAAACGATATTTAAATCTCATGTTTTCTGGGTATTCTTGCTCACCGGCGATACTTGCTAATATACTCCTTTCTTCTTTTGCTATTTCTTCATCACAGTGGAACTCAACTTCAGATTCAACTTGTAAATTACTAACTATAACTTCAATTTCTCCTGTGGAAATAGAGCTATTTACCGTATCTTCAGTTCTAGCTTTGACTATTCCTGTGACAGTAATCACACTTTCTGATTTTAAATTCGAAATTTCATCAAAAAAATCTTTATCGTTATTGAATACCAACTGAGTAATCCCATGAAAATCTCTTAAATCAACAAAGATTAGGTTACCATGGTCACGTTTACGGTACAGCCACCCAGAGAGAGTAACTTCCTTTTCTACATCATTCTTCCTTAATTCATTACACTCGTGAGTTTTATAACAGTTCATTTAATTGAAATTTCTAGAATACAAAAAGATTATAAAATAAATTAACCTTTGGGCAAGATAATATCTAAAGATCCTTTACAAGCAATTCTGATTTAGATATACTTTTTTATTATGTGTGTTGAGGTGTATTTATGAACCCTGAAGAATTAAAAGAAATTTTAGCTAAAAAAGAGAGGGTGAATGCTGTAATAAAAGATCTTGTTGATACTGTCACCAAAAATGATTTAGAAAAAGTAAAGTCAATTTTTGAGGAAAATAGTTCCATTATTCGAGATGTTGTCACTGAGGTTAATTCCCAAAGCGGTACAAATTTATTAAAGTGTTCTACTAATAACAAAATGGCCGAATATCTAATAGAAAAGGGTATAAGCTTTAGCGCTGCAGTCACAAAGGCAGTTAAAAGAAGAGATTTAGAGTCAGTAAAATCAATCTGTCAGATTAACAGCTTAATAGCTAAAGATGAGTTATCGCAAAATCCTGAGCCACTAGAATCTGCAACTTATGATCACAAATTTAATGATAAAATTGCAAGGTATTTGATTGAACAAGGTGCAAATCCTAATGCAACTGATCATCTTGGTCGTTACTTACTTCATCTGCAAACTGCACAAGGCAATTTCGAAGGAGCTAAGGCTTTAATAGAAAACGGTGCGGATGTTAACTTAATAAATCAAGAGGTAAAAAGCTATCAGAACTTAATTATTGGTGGTAGTGCGTTAAAGGGTCAAACTGCGTTGAATTTTGCAATTAGAATATATTACAGACATAAAGACATAGACGATCAAAAATCTGATAAAACCTTAAAATTTATAAGTTATTTAATAGAACACAAAGCAAACTTAAATATCAAAGATTTTAATGAGATGGTCCCTTTAGATATTGCTATATTTCATAATTCTCCAAAGATAGTAGAATTATTGATAAAAGCTGGTGCTGATCTTAATGTTGGAAGGAAAAAAGCAGAAGGTGTTTTAAAGTATGCAATTACTGAAGGGCATATAGATATAGGGAAAGCTACAATTCGATATATTTTGGAACATGACTCACACTGGTTAACAACTTCAAATAAACCAGATCTTCTCAATGACCAACAAGAGTTATCAAACTATTGGGATGAATATAAAGCTCAAGTTAAAGAGCTTCATGATATAGTGGGAGATAGAATTGACTTGACTGGTGACGGCTCTACCCGTCCTATAATGAGAACAGTGAGTGGCTTTTTAGATCATGAAAGTAGAAAAAATCTAGTAAAATCATCATTTATATCTAGTGCTGAGGCACCAGAAAATTTTTGTCCGAGAAAGCTGGCTGTTATAAGTGTAGCTGCAATAACTTGCGCTTTAGCATTATATTTTCTTGCTCCATTAATCATTGGGTCTTCTGCTGGAATTGGTACTCAACTAGCATTAGGAGCTGTAGGTGCAGTTGTAGGTGGTGGAATTGGAATCTTGACTAATGTGGCAATCGATCAATGCTACGTTAATTCAGTTACTCAGAAAGCTGACTAAAATTAAAGCGCCATAGATTGCTAAAATCCATAATTGTGGAGTAATATAATGTTACTTTCCTCAAGCCTTTAGCTCCTCAAATACTTCTCTTGCTCTGTTTAAAACAGAATCAGGAAAACCAGCAAGTTTTGCTACATGTATTCCATATGACTCATCTGCAATGCCTTCAATTACTTCATGTAAAAAGATGACTTCTCCTTTCCATTCTTTTATTTTCATACAAAAACATTTCACATTTTCTAAGTATTCACCTACTTTAGTCAATTCATGATAATGAGTTGCAAAAATGGCGCGGCACTTATTTACATTGTGAATATGTTCAATCACCGCCTGTGCAATAGATAATCCATCATACACCCCTGTGCCCCTACCAATTTCATCAAGTATCACCAAGGAACGGTCCGTTGCCTGATTTACTATCGTTGCTGTTTCGATCATCTCTACCATGAAGGTAGAATAACCAGCTGTTATATTATCCGTTGCGCCAACCCTGCTGAATATCTTGTCAATCACTCCTACATGCGCACTCTCTGCTGGCACAAATGACCCCATGTGAGCTAAAACTGCAATGAGAGCGTTTTGCCTCAAGAAAGTGCTTTTTCCAGCCATATTAGGACCAGTAATTAGATGTATACCAGCTAAATTGATGCTATTTGCAATGAATTTATCGTTAACTTCAACCACTGGGTGTCTTCCGCTACAGATATTGAACTCTTTGCTGTCATCAATAATGGGTTTTACGTAATTATTTTGCACTGCAAGCTCTGCAAATGCAGTTCTAATATCAAGTTTTGCCAAAGCATTTGCAGCAAGAGCAATTTTTTCAGATTCTTTAGCGACTTCACTACACAGTTCACTAAAAATTTTCATTTCTAAGCCGATTGCAGCATCACGTGCCGTAAGAATTTTATTTTCTAGTTCTTTCAATTCATTAGTAGTGTAGCGCATGCTATTTGCTAAGCTTTGTCTATGAATAAATATATCCGAAGTTATTTTGTGATTTGCCGACACTTCAACGTAATAACCAAGTATATTGTTGTGTAATATTTTGAGTGCAGCAATGCCAGTTAGGTCGCGATAAGATTCACGGAGCTTAGTTACCAACTTGTTACTGTTGTTCAATATATAAGATAACTCAGATAATTCTGAGTTGTATTTTGGATTGATAAATCCTCCTTCTTTTACGGAACTGAGGTTGTTATCAAGTATAGCGCTGTTTAGAAGCTCGAATAGATCTTTATGATTACCAAGACTTTTATGTATTGTGCTTAGTTCACTCTCGTCACTACTTATCACCTGAACTGGTTCCTTTTCTCTGGTCAAGCACTGGAATGACATCTGAGAGTTAATTTCTGATTTTTCACTTAAACAATAATTATGCAAGGTAGACAGAAACTCAGACAATTCTAAAGTCTTTCCTAGGCCTATTTTCAATAGGTTCATATCCTTTGGTGAACCACGCCCTAGTATTAAGCGCGATAAAGACCTTTCAATATCCGGAATGTTAGATAATATCTCTCGTATTTTTCTGCGTGAATCATGATTATTTACAAAAAATTGAGCGGTGCTGAGCCTCAAATTAATTGCCTTAGAGCAAGCAAGGGGTGAAGCGAGCATTTGTTTGAGCAGGCGTCCACCAGAAGCTGTAACTGTATGATCAATAACTGAAATTAGTGAACCTTTCTTTTCACCAAATTGAGTTGAAAACAACTCAAGATTTCTCCTTGCTGAAGCATCAATAAGCATGAAATTTTGTTGCTTATAGGTTTTTGGGAATTCAAGCCTTGGAATGGAGCCCCTTTGCGTTACTCTGACATATTCAAGCAGTGCACCACACGCCATGATTTCTACTTTGCTGAAATTTCCTATACTCCCAAGTTCCCTGATTTTATAAAACTCGCATAATGTTCTGTGAGATTTACTATACTCAAAAAAGCTCTGTGCGTGTTGCGTAATTGATATTTTATAATTTTTTAAAATCGATCTAATTTTTTCATCCTCAGTGAATTTTTCAGAAATTAATAATTCTCTTGGTGATATACGCAATAAATCACTATCTAGAGCTTTCAAACTCGTTAAAGTGTGAAAAAATTTTCCCGTCGATAATTCAAGCCAACTCATAGCATATTCGTCATTTTGTTCAACTATGGATGCGAGATAATTATTGCTTTTATCCTCCAGTAGTGAATCTTCTATAATTGTACCTGGAGTTACAACTCGCACTACATCACGCTTTACTATGGATTTATAGCCCCTCTTTTTTGCTTCATCAGCAGTTTCTAATTGGTCACAGATTGCTACTTTGAATCCTAAATCTATTAGCTTGTGTAGGTAAGATTCGCTACTGTGTGCTGGCACTCCACACATTGGTATTTCTTGCCCATTTGAATTGCCCCTCTTGGTTAGCACTATATTCAGCAATTTCGCAGCTTTAATAGCATCATCGAAAAACAATTCATAAAAATCGCCCAGTCTATAAAACAATAGATGATCCGTGTATTGAGCTTTCAAATTTAAATATTGCTCCATTACAGGGGTATTTTTTTCTCTTATTAAGTTCATAACATTTTTAAATATGTTAGCAGCAAACCACTTACTCTGGTGTTGGTTATTTTATTATGGATCAATAATTTTTTTTAGCTATAGTACAAAAACAAATAGTTTGAGGTAGAATTATGGAATATGAACGGTTGTTAAAAATATTAAGGACAATAAGTGACTTAAATGAGAACAATATAATCGAAAGGGTAAAAGAGGAATTGGAAAAAGAAGATCCAGACACGTATAAAAAGTGGCAAGATAATGGATTTAACATAAATTATACATTCGATGATCAAAGTACATTGTTACATATAGCTGCTAGAAATGATCTTGTAAAGATAGCAGAGCTTTTAATAAAAAAAGGGGGTAATGTTAATACAGCAGATCAAGATGGATGGAATACTTTACACTTTGCTGCTGCAAGTAGCAGTATAGGAGTGGTAGAGATTCTCATAGCAAACGGGGTTAATGTTAATGTAGCAGATCAAAATGGGTTTACTCCTTTGCATTGTGCTGCTCACAATGAAAATAAAGAGATAGTAGAACTCATATTAGACAAGGGGGCTAATGTTGATGCAGTAAATCAAAATGGGTGTACTCCTTTGCATTGTGCTACTATCAATGGACATGAAGAAATAGTAGAACTCCTATTAGAGAAAAGGGCTAATGTTGACGTAGCGGATGAATACGGGCGTACTCCGTTATGCTGGGCTATTAGAAATGGCTATTCAGAAATAGCAAGAATTCTACTTGAAAACAAAGCAGATCCTTTATTGGGACATAAAAGTTTTAACACATTAAAGCTTTTGATTGAATTAATAAAAAATGATTTTAAGCACTCTAAGAAAGCAGAAGAAACACAGCAACAAGAAGATGATGAATATGAATTGATTAAATACTCGTTGCTACTTCGCAATGACTGCTCCTTAACGGATGTTGTCGAAAGAAGTGCATTTGGCAAGCTGATATCTACGTGGCTTGTTGACATGTCCAACTTAACAGAGAGTCAGAAGGAATTGAATAAAAAATTCTTAAGTACTTTTAAAGACTTTCCACATGTTACTTATAAGGATTATAAGAACGATGTTGAAAAAATTAAAAAATTTTTACTAGATCATAAAAGTAATCAAGATCTAAAAACCATTCTCAACCTTAAAAGAGGAGAATCTAAACTGACAATACTGCATATTCTATCAAGTATGGAATGTAGCAATTCAGAAGAATGCATAGATTTACTGTTGAATTCAGGTGCTGATCCTAATGAAAAGGACGACACAGGAAGGACGCCTTTGCATTATGCTACTCGTTCTGGTCATTGTGATACAATTATCAAATTGCTTCTAAGGAAAGGAGCTAATCTTGATATAAAGGATAAAAAAGGTAAAACCCCAATAGAATTTGCAGTTAATAACCCCCACCTTAATATTAAAGAGTGCTTTTTAACTGATGATGTTATTTATGGAACTTTTCGTAAAAAAACACAAGCTGACTATAATGGAAAAAAGTATTTGCGCAAAAGTGTAAATCTATGGGGGAATGATTTTCTACTAGATGAGCAAGATCCAGATAAATATTTTTGTAAATTAGATGAAGTTCAAGACATAAATCAGCTAGAACAGGTTGTAAATGAAGCTATAAAATCTAGGGTAAGGTTCAATCTTACTTGTGAGGGAAATATATATGAAAATACTTATGAGAATAAGTATAATTTTACAGATTATGTAATAAGAAGAATTAGTGAATTAAAGATTTTTCAAGTTGAAAGGGACATAGAAGTTGCTAGTCGCATAGTATGTAATTTGGTAAAAAGAGGTGCAGTACTTGAAACTCTAAGTAGTATAATTGTAATTGATAAACTAGAGAAGTTTAAAGACCACAAAGCTAATCTGAAAGAAGCACGTAAAAGCTATATACATTATTCTCTAAGGTTTTTGGAAGCTGCAAAAAACGCAACTACTGGTAAGGTAAAAGAGGCAAAAATGGACAACTTCACTTTCTGCTTGAAATACTCAAAGAATAGTATAGTCGAGGTTGCAAAAATCATAAATGGAACAGATGAAAGCACAGAATTTCGAAGAGACGTGATAGCAATCGGTGAAAGCGAGATAGAAATTTTAACGGAAGGTGGGGTAAGAAATTATACTGACCTTATAGGTAATATAGTACTGACTTTTCATACTGATTTGGGAAAAGTAGATGCTAGATTGTATTCTGATGTGCAAGATGAAGGAAAAATTATAGTAGAAGTGAGTAACAAGGAGGAAATATTGGAAAAGTTTAAAAATTATAAAGAAGAGTTAGGTGAGAACTGCTTGCTTGGTGGTTCTTCTGTCTACGACGCTATTAAGCAGGGATATTTTAAAAGGCCTGAGGAAGTAGATTCCATATATCATGTAAGTTCTTCATTAGAAAATATATCTTTATTTCCTATTGTACAACAGAACACAGAGAAAATTCGCTAGCGAGGTTAGTGTTGCTTAGCTTAAGTTTAAATTGCCAAAAAATGCAAACTTTATGATACTGAAGGAACTACTTTTTTGGTAGAAGGCAAAGCAGCAAGGAGCGAGCCAAAAGCGATAAGAAAGGATCCTAGCCAGATTATAGACATTCCAGGTTTATAGTGCACTTTAGCTGCGATTTTGCTCTTACTCTTATCAATCTCTCCAATTACAACATAAATATCAGAAAATAAATTGTGGTAGATACTGCTTTCAACATTTTTCTGACCTTCCGCAAGGTAAAATCTATATTCAGGAGTTACTTCACCTAATATCTTATTATTCAGCAAATTCCTGATATCCATTGTACCCCTCACTGCATGGAAATTTTTTTCTTTTATTAGCTCAATATTTCGTAAAGTAACTTTAAATTTATTGACTGTTATGCTGTCTCCTATTCCCAAGTAGTTTTCTTTTTTCTCCTGCCAACCAACGGAATAAGATATACCAAGCACTAGAATTGCCACTCCAGCATGAGCAAGCATCATTCCATAGTAGGACTTAGAAACTCTTCTTGCTAATAAAATTGATTCACCAAATGCTACCTTAAATAAACAAATTCTTTTACTATATGCTTCTAAAACAAAGATTAATAATGCTATGGAGATGGTAATTGATAGCACAATCATTAGCTCCATGTGAAAGATAAACGGCAAAATAGCTGCAGCACTACAAAATGAAAATCTATATTCACGGAATATTGGCAATAGACTATTTCCCTGCCAACTGCAGTATTGCCCTATCATGGTGAGTACTAGAATAGCTAGTGCAATAGAGTTAAATAAAGAATTGTAATATGGTGCTCCAACTGAAATTAATTCACCGGTTAAATACTCAAGCACTGTAGGGTATAAAGTGCCAACGAACACGATGAAAAAGGCAGTGATGAATAATAAATTGTTCATCAGCATCATCGTAAGGCGTGAAAAGAATCTTCTACCTTCTGTCACTTGAGTAGCAGATTTCTTTTCAGATTCCAATATCGAATACTGGAAAGATGTGTGATTCTTTCTCGTAAACACTACAAATATTACTAAGCTACTGACTGTAATTACACCAAGTAGAGCTAATATATACAGTCCATATCTTGGGTCATCTGCAAACGTGTGCACTGAGGTAAGTATTCCTGAGCGGACTAGAAATGTTCCAGTCACACTCAATATAAAAGTTGTAAGCGTAAGTAAAATAGCGAAATTCCTTAAAGTATTGAAATTTCGTACAACGAGCAACAAATGTGTCAGCGCCACTGCAATTAGCCAAGGCATCAAAGAAACGTTTTCCACTGGATCCCAGAACCAAAATCCACCCCAACCGAGTTCACGATATGCCCACCAGCTACCCAAGCTGATGCCCAAAGTGAGCAGCGACCAAGAAATAAGTACCCAAGGCCTGACAATTTTAGCCCAAACATTTCCTTCAGTATTTAAAATTAATCCAGCTATAGAGAGCGAAAAAGGAATGCTAAATCCAAGGTACCCCAAATATAATACCGGTGGATGAATAGCAAGGCCTATATCCTGCAATATCGGATTAAAACCCAGTCCATCTGTTTCAATGCCTGGCATTTTAGTGAAGGGGCTGGATTCAAGTAAAGTGAACAGTAAAAAACAAAAGCAAATCAAGCCTTGGGTGATAAGAGATATTTTTTTTAATTTACTACCATTAGTTCGTTCTGGTGTCATTCCAGTGCTTGACACTGGAATCCAGTTTTTATTACACTGCCATTTGATGTACTCATTTGCAATTAAATTGTCTGGATCCAAGTAGTCAAGCACTGGGATGACAGAAGGTATATAAATATCCATTAGTAATAAATACATGACAAGCACTAAGGTCCAAAGCAACATAGACCCTTCTTTATTTCCCCAAACACCACAAATCTTATAGATTAAAGGTTTTGTTGTGTGTGAGTGGTAATATACGTTTTCAAGTGAGAAATCATTTTTAATGTGGCAGTAGATCAAAATAGCCATTGATGCTGACACACAAAAAAATATGGCAGAGGAGACGAATCGGTAAGAACTAAACGGTAGAAACAAATACGTTAAAGATAACAAACAGGCTACCAATAACAATATATTCCCAAATTCAGGCATAAGATTCATATAATGATATTACTAATAATAAATTGGGAGTTAAAGTTTTAATATAGGAACAAAGTTAATCTTCAATTATATTAATAGTAAGTAAAAATTAAGCATTAAGCTTTTATACTTTATATTATATAACATTAATATTGTGAGGTAATATTATGGGCACAACTAAGATTAGTGAATTTCTATTCAATATAAAAGGTAAAGTGGCAAAACAACATGCTGAACCAATAATTGAAAAAAATCTCTATACTATTTTAGGATTCAAAGATGTAGAAGATTTAGAACATAAGACAAGTAAGTCCGTTAACAAAAAAATTTGGCAGCTATTTATTGATTGCTTTACAAAGGAAATAGATTATGTAGCAACTAAGCAAGTTGTAAAAAACGTTGTTTGTAATATTGCCAAAAGTGCCCAAGGCAATGCTTTTACTGAAGCTGAAAGCTTAATCTTAAACGAAAAACAAGATAATAAAAAGAGAGAAAGAGCGATTAAAAAAGCTACTAGTATTTTAAAAAAAATCAATCCAGAAAAAGCCTTCAATGAACTTTCAGTAATAAAAAAACAAGCCGAAGATTTTTTACAAACCGATTTTTATAAGGCGCAGAGCAAACCACTGCCAGGATTTGCTACATCTGGTGCACAGCTTTTTGCGGAAACTTTGAAATATATAGAAACACTAGAAAAATTATCAGAAGTTAAAAAGGAAGATTTAACTAAGAGTTTCCTATTAAATTATATTAGTTCACTGAACAAAAAGTATCCTAAATCACAAGGTAAAAGGGAAGATGCTATACGAATACTATCAAGCGATGAGTTGAAGAATTTTTATAATAAAGGTGTAGAGGAAGGAATACTACAACCGCTGGTATCATATAAAGAATGCAGAAATCTGTATGATAAAATGAGCCAAACAAAGGATGAATGTATAATCAAAAAAGAAGAACATGAGAAAGCAAGTAAGTCAATAACCAGTATAATTAGTGACATAAAAAAATGTAGAGAAGCAGTCCTTAGTTGCAAAAATTTTCAGAGCTCCTACATAAAGGAAAAAGCAGAACACCCATTTAGAGGCACCTCATGTCAAAAAATGATTGATATATATCAAGAGAGAATTGCTGGATATCAGGAAAAAATTCGTCAAAACCTAAACCAAATAAGAGCAATATTAAAAGATACGCCGCAAGATGTGGAAAAATTTAAGGAAATAATCAATTGTGTGCATGAAGCAGAGCAGTATGATGAAATTTTTGATTCGGCTTTAATTTGTTTATCGAACATACAGAATAAGCTAGATATTCAACCAGAAAATCCCCTAACAGAACTCAGAGCTTCACAAATCAACGTTGAAATTGAGCTAACTAGGCTCTGTGAACAAAATATTAGAGTAAGCATGTGAGTGCTTCAACAAAATTCAAAAAACCAATAAAGACCTCATAAGTCTTATCAAAATAGGAGATTTCTAATAGTGGCAAATACCATGTATTTCTTTCAATTTGCCACTACCTAAATCACACATTGTCTTCCAGAAGGAAAATTTTTGTTCCACTGGCAACCACCTCATGTATAGCTTTACTTTCATAATAAGAAAAATGGCAAAAGCAATTTTAGATCTACTCTAATAAAAGCCTATTTTCCTTGAAACTAAAATAGCTACTAAATGTGATAATAATATGATCTATTAATTCTATTCCTATGCTTTTGCAAGCTTCTGCAAGCTGTCTAGTGAGAAACATATCGCTACTTGAAGGCTGTATATCTCCACTTGGGTGATTGTGGGATATTACAATCGATGTTGAGCCAATCAAAAGAGCGCGTCTTATGATCTCTCTAACGTAAATAGGAGTTTGATCTACTGTACCAAAGTTCTGCAGATCTTCCGCTATTAGACGATATCTTTTATTCATATAGATGACGCGAAAATTTTCTTTATTAAGGCTTCCTATACTTACTTTTAAATAATCAAGCAAATTTTCCCAGTTATTGATTATAGGTAGGTCCTTTATTTCTTCTCGTGCAGAACGAACAAAAGCCTGTTTCACACAAAAGATAGCAGATATGGCTGCATTATTAACTCCTTCAATATTTTGCAGTGCTTCTAAATCGGCATTAAAAACTTTATTTAAACTGCCCAAATTTTCTATCAAACTCTTTGCTACTGGCTTTACATCGATTCTACTATATGCTGAATATAAAATGTGTTCTAAAATCTCATAATCAAGCAATGATTGTCCGTTATCTAAAATAATTCTCTCTCTTAGGCGCTTTCTATGACCTTTTTTGTAATCTTTCATTATTCATGAATTGCTTATCTCTTATAATAAGAAATTGAATTTTTAAGTAAAATATTTAATAAAACACATGAAGCATAATTGTAAATTTTTGAAGACAGCAAATGAAAGTAGCCCCTCTCTTGTCATCCCCTGCTCCCTCCTTCTTGTCATTCAAGTAGCCTCATCCCAGTGTCCCTTCTATATATCATCCCAGTGCTCCTTCTATGTCATCCCAGTGCTTGACACTGGTTTCTTACCAACAAAAACCTAGCATAACTTTTGTGCTCAAAAAATTTCCAGTATCAAGTGCTGGCCTGAAGCTTTAGCTGTAAATGTTAAGAAATTTACCAAGCGAAAAAAAAAGGCAAAAAAATCCCCGTGTAACGAGTTTTGACCCTATAATAATGTAAATTGGCGCTGTAATAATGTGCTAACGCTTAAAATAAGCGCGTTTTGGCTGAATGTAGAAAAAATAAAAAAGACATGCAGCCGCTATAATTTTTATGTAATTTGCCAATAAATATCTGAGTTTTTTACTGAATTTTTGTTGTTGAACCCGCGCGGATCGAAAACAAGGATAAATACTCTTATTGTCATAATAAGGGGGCTGGCGCAGTTTGTCAAGGAAGTTTTATGCGAGAGATCTATTGAAATGCTCGTGCAAAATCATACTATTAATTAGTACACTATAAATTTAAAATTATAAATATGTTAAGCAAATTAGTAACTTTGCTATTAATTTTTATATTTCCTTTTTACTCATACTCATATCAGTTTAGAACCAAAGCAAAGCAAGCAATTGTCTTAGATTTAGCTTCAGACTCGTTCATTTTTGAACACAATTCCAGGGAAAAAATGGCCCCATCTTCAATGAGTAAGTTAATGACTTTATATGTAGCTTTTGACTATCTAAAAGCTGGAATAATAAAAATGGAAGATAAATTTCGAGTAAGTAGAAAAGCATGGGAAAGGAAAGGCTCTTCTATGTTTTTGAAAGAAGGTCAATTTGTTACGGTAAAAGAACTACTTGAAGGAATTACAATTGCCTCAGGTAATGATGCATGCATAGCGCTAGCCGAGGGTATCGCAGGATCAGAAGAGAATTTTGTTGCTGAAATGAATGAAGTTGCACAAGATTTAAATCTTAATGATAGTCATTTTGTTAACTCAAGCGGGTGGCCAGATGAAAACCATTTTATGAGCGCAAAAGACTTGGTAACACTGGCAAAAAGGATTTTTACTGATTTTCCTGAATACTATGATCTATTCTCTGAACAATATTTGACATATAACGATATTGTACAAAAAAATAAAAATCTTTTACTTTTCCATGATATTGGAGTTGATGGTCTAAAGACAGGTCATACAAGTGCTGGTGGTTATGGAATTATAGTATCTGCAAAACGGAACGATAGGAGAATTTTTGCTGTTGTGAATGGTTTGGACACCGAGAAAGAGCGAATAGAGGAAGCAAAAAGACTAATACAATATTCCTTAAATCATTTTAATACCAAGAAAATATTTGCTAAGGATAGCGTAGTTGAAGAAATAAATATTGTTTATGGAAAAGATAAAAAGGTGCCCGTTACAGTTGCAAACGATGTTACCATAACTTATAACCGCAGATTACATGATAAAATTAAAGTGCGTATTGAGTATAAAGATATGGTACCCGCACCAATTAAAAAAGGTCAAGAAGTGGGCAAAATTTTTGTAGAAATACCTGGTACTGAGCAACAAACTATACCTGTTTATACAGCAAATGATGTGCAGAAATTGAGCTATATAAAAAAAATTTTTAGAAAGTTGTTTTAATCAGCAAATGTAAGTTAAGGAGACCTGAAATACTAATCTACTTTCAACCTCTCAGCATGTAAACTGCGTGGTAAAGATTCCAACTCTTTTGCAGCAGTGAGTTCTTTATTTTTTGCATGTATACCAAGCTTATTGAATTCTCGGGCAGCAGGAAACACTCTTGCCTCAAGCGAACCAGCAGTTTTATTGTAATGATCAACAGCACTTTTTAAGCTTCTGCGTAAATTATCAAAATTTTCGCCCATTGTGCAGATTCGCTCATATAAAATATGGCCTAGTTCACTTATTTTCTTTGCATTTTCAGCTATCATCTCTTGCTTCCATCCATAGGCTACTGCCCTAAGTAGCGCGATTAAAGTGATTGGTGTTGCAATAATTACTTTTTTTTCTATTCCAATTTCTATCAAAGCTGGTTCACATTCTAGTGCTGCACTGAAAACCCCTTCTCCTGTTAAAAAAAGTACCACAAGCTCTGGCGTATTTTCAAATTGGTTCCAATATTCCTTTCTGCCTAGATCATTTATATGTTTTTTTATTGCCAGAGAATGATTCTTCAATTTTTCCTTTTGTATCTGTAAATCATTTTGCGACATAGCATCCATGTAAGAATCAAGTGGTACTTTAGCATCTATTATTATTTGCTTTCCTGATGGCATTTTTATTATCAAATCAGGACGCAACAAATTGTCCTCATTTTTATCAATTACTGAAGCTTGAGTCAAAAAATCGCAATATTCAATCATTCCCGCCATTTCTACTACTCTTTTTAGCTGCATTTCACCCCATTTTCCCCTAATGTGAGGCTTCCTCAGGGCGTTAGCAAGGCTAGAAGTTTGACTCATTAATGCTCCAATTTGCTCCCTTAAACCTTCATAGGCCCCTACCCTCTCCTTCTCTAGGTCACGTATTTCACTATCGAATTTTTCTAACTTTTCTTTTATTGGAGTGACAACTTCGTTGATCGTTGCTTGCCTTTTTTTGAAATCACTTTCTGTTTCTTTTAGCTTACTATCGATTACTTCCTTCGCTAAATTCAGAAAATTATTGTTGTTTACCTGCAAAGCATCAAGAGAGAGAGCTTTAAAAGTGTTTGTAAGCCTCTCCTCTGCTTTTGTTAGTAATTCTATTTCCTTTTTCTTTTCCTCACGCTCTTTTTGTAGAATTACTTCAAGCTCTGCTTTTTTGACTTTCAACCCAACTATCTCTTCATCCTTATTCAGTAAAGTTCGCTTTGCCTCTTGAAGCTCACGCTCTAATTTAAGTTCAAGATTTGCTTTCTCCTCACTTAGCTTTCTATTCTTTTTTACGACGAAAAAGAGAAATAACAGTAAAAAAAGAAAATTTAACCCGAGAACTATAGAATTGAGAAGCATCAGAATACAGAAAAAACCGCACTCACAATACTATCTAATTTTTCTATATATAAAAAAGAAAAAAGAGAATCAAATGAGGTACTCTTTTGTGAAGGATTTGGTTTACTAATTAATAATCGCCTACACTTGGATTAGTGACATAATGTCTTTTTATTAAAAATCTTATATAATAGTTATTTTTATCATATCAAATAGCACATATATTAACAACTCGATTTTACTCTCATTGCTTACTATTTACCACATTACAACACTTACAAACCGGTTATTTCATTAAAAACTTAGCTTCAGCCCAGCCAAAAGCACATACCCGGAGTTATTACTTTCGATTTCAGGTTCTTTGGTACTAAATTTTACAATATCGAAGTAGTATGAAGTGCCAAGAGCTAATGGATATTCAAGACTGAAAGCCTGTGATGTTAATTCGTTTGTACCTTTGCCTACAATATCCCTGCTACTACTAAAATATGTTAAGCTCACTTTACGAGAATCAGAATGATAAGCAACACCTGCATTTATATAATTCATATTACTTGTTTCAGGACTACGTTTCTCACCAGATTTACCGCCATTACCGTACGAAAAAATGCAATCAAGTTCAAAAAGTTTTAGCTTCAAGCCAAAATTCCAGTGTAGCAATTGATTACGGCATTTATAATTTTCAGAAGTACCATCCGAGCAATCAGTTAAATTTTCTCTTGCAAACTCACCAGTAAAAGCAGTAGTAAAATTTATTTCATCTGATAAGCCATTTTTATAGGAAAGACCAGCGGCTATTAGATTGTTATATTGCAAATTATTTTTTCCTGGAACATAACTGAGTCCAAGTTGAAAGTTATAGATTTCAGGAGAAATATAGTTTATCGTTGGTTGTTTTAACTTCAGCTCTAGTCCATTATAGTCGCTGTAAATATTGGGTTTTACCCAAAATACCTCATCTTTATCATACCCAGGATCATTATCTTTTTTTTCATTACCGTGCAAATTTGAGTAATTTGTCCAATGACCATTTATTCCTCCGGCAGCTGTGTAAATTTTTGAAGTGTTAATTAACATACTCTGACTAACTAAACTTCCTTTACCATATTCAATTGATCCAAATTCCTGGTTCTTTATGATAAAATACCACTTCTCCATTTCTAACTTTTCTATGTCTAGTGCCTTTAAGTTTGCAATACCAGAAACTCCTACCTTAACATTAAACCCCAGTTGTGTATTTGGATAAACTTGCTGCAAATAAAGAAAGCGCAGGTCTGAATAGCTTGAGGTCTTGTCTTTTGTAGAGCTAAAAGAATCTTTATTGAAAGCGTAGCCAAATCTTAAATCTACTTTTCCATCTAGTTCTACATAAAACATCTCCTTATCCAGAATTACCCTAGCGTTAGCACTTCCTCCCACAAGTAATGATAAAAATAGTGTGATTAGTAACCTCATAGGTAAGCTTAAATTCTTAATATAAGCTTAACAGAAATAAAAAACAATCCTTATATTGTGTAGAACTTAGATACTACAAACCAATTAATGACAAAAGCGTTTAAGCATTCTTCACACTATGTTTTTGAATTATATTTCCATAAATAATTGATATGCTTGATAGTTTTCGCTTTAATAACTGCTTGTTAATGGAAGAATGTATACGATTAACTATTTTAGATGTGTTATTTGCATCACAGTTCATCAAAATAAAAAGTACCTTATTCTCATCAATACATCCTAAAAAATCATCACTACGGCAATTTTTATAAAAATGTTCTATGATAATTTTTAGTGTATCATTTTCCTTATTACAACTGCTGTTTAAACCTATTATTCCTATAACTGCATTAATTTGATATTCAAAGGCAAAATTCAATATGACATATAACTCCAAAATCGTTGAATCATTGTCTGGTATATCAAACAAGTTGTGTTTTCTATATTTCTTACCCATCAGATATTTATCCCTAAACATTGCTAGCTTATGAAACAGGCTAATGTCACGTATCAATAGCTCATAATTAATCTTGCTATTAGTAAATTGCGTTGTGCGAAAAACTTTTACCTTTGTTTTTATATCTTCTCCTTTAGCGTCGATTAAAGAAAAGCCTATCACTTTTGGCAATATATCGGGCAAATCGCGCCCATCTTCAGTATACTCCAAATAGCTTTTCATATCTTCAGCTGCTCTTGCACTTAAAATATTGATTAACGGCTTATTAAGTAAATTCCCTTCTTCACATTTTAATAAATTCCTTGCTGCTTGATTGAGTCCCAAGATTAACACGTTTTTTTTCTCATTATCCTGAGAAACAGATATCACAGCATCATCTTTCCTTCTTGCCGTTATAAAATCTTCCATGCTTTCATTCTATAAAATGTATTTACCAGTATAATAAAGTTGTATTAAGATTTATTTACCTATTGATATACTTAATCAAGTATAGGCAAGCATAACATAACCAGCTATTTCTAAGTGATGATAAAGGAAGCAAAATTACAAATGTAATTTTGCTTGTTTTCTTTAATACCTTCATCACAACAACTGATTTTGCTGTATTGGATTAGATGGTTGAATATAACCTAAACTACTGTGACACGATTCTTCGTATGACGGTGGTGATGAACACGATTCCTCGTATGAAGGTAGTAGTTCCTCAAGCGGTGCTGAAGGTTGTACTTTTTCATAATTGTCAGAAGGAAAATTGTCTGATTCTTTATTATTAGTTGCTTTATCCATACATTTTACTGGTTGCTCTATATAGTCTTGTATTTCTTTTGTAAAACTATGATTTAGATAACAACTTGTTAAGTAAGCTACACCTGCTACTGTGAGTGCTAATGATGCAAAAACTAAAGGTGAAGCTCCTATACACCTAAAAACCTTTACTTTATACATACTCATATGAGCAGGTGGGTCAATGGTTGTTGCTAAAAAAATAAAAAAACCAAGTGAAAAAAATATTAACAAGCAAATTCCACACAATGAACAAGATCCTAACGCTACTTCTTTTAATGATTTTTCGTTTTTCTTTTTATTATTAAGGCTTCGATACATTTTATTAACGTTAGTATTGCTAATATAATCTTCTAGTTCTTTTAAAATTTGAGTCTTTAACTCTTCAATCTCATTATCTATTAACGAATAGTATTTTTTATACCGCTGCTTCAATTGAACGTCTAATACTGATTTACCACCATTGAGAAGATTTAAAATGTCTTTTTTGCATAACTCAATCTCCTGAGAAATTTTAGAATCGTTTTGTTCTTTTATATCTTGATCCATTTTAGCCTGTAGTTTTTGACCAAAATCTTTAAATACAGTTCTGCAAGAAAGGTATTTTAATATAATAGGTAAAGCCAGCTCATTTCCCTTACTAAGCAAAGATAAAAGATTCAAAGCGAAAGAATTAGGTACTGCTTCTCTTGGTAGAATTAAGTGAAATCTTGGAGAGTAGACCGGCGGAACTTCCCCAGTCAGTCTCTCGCAAAACTGTACGTAAATCTCTCGATTTATACAGCTTCCATTATTCAGCCTTTTGACCTAACCCTAATGTCCAGTGGTAGAAAGTCTTTGGATTCTCTTCTTTTATTGTCCCAAATTTGGGAGAAAAACCCTGGACTTGAAGTCCATCCTTTTAAGAATATAATTTTAAGGTGAAAAATCTGAAAGAATGTGGAATATTATAGAAAAAGCAGTCACTCTGTATATATATCACATAGTGTGGATAACAAAATATCGATATCCAGTACTAGTTGGAGATATTGGAAAGAAAGCTAAAGAAGTTGTACAAGAAGTATGTGCAAATAATCAAGTAGAAATTATCAGAGGTAGAGTTGCGTCAAGTCATGTACACGTATACGTTTCTGTACCCCCATACTTAAGTATTAGTAAGTTAGTGCAGTTAATAAAAGGAAAAAGTTCCAGAAAAATCCAGCAAAACTTTCCAGAGCTAAAAAAGAGATACTGGGTTGTGGGCAGTAGGCTACTTTGTCAGGACTAGCGGAAATGTAACTGACGAAATGATAAAAAATTATATTGAAAATCACTCTAAAAAAGAAGATAAATTTGGTGACTTTCAAGTCGAAAGTTAGCATTCTATGCTCTCTCTCAATCTTTGGATTTTAATCCATAGTGGTTGAATTTCTGGTGCAGAATACTTTTGTTGATATATTCCAGGAAGTACTACTCCTAAAGATAATTCTCCCAGCGGGGAAAGTATAACTACTTGCTCATCAATATCTGGCGGAGACCAATCGGGAATGTTCAAAAAAGTGTGTCAAACCGAAAAAAAAGTAATAAATTGATATAAAAAATGGAGGTTTGATATGAGTCAAGCAAATAGAACTACTGGTTTGGTAGATTATAAAGAATTAGAAACAAATATCCTGTCATCTATACGAGAAGGAAGACCATTGACAGGAAGAGATGGAGCATTAACACCGTTTATAAAAAGGCTGCTAGAGGCAAGTCTGGAAGGTGAAATAGAAAGCCACATGTCAGCTAAAAGTGAAGAAAATAACCGAAGAAATGGAAGGAATGCAAAAACTTTACGTACAAGTTCAGGCTCATTTGAACTATTAACACCAAGAGACAGAGAAGGAAGCTTTGAACCGCAAATAGTCAAAAAAAGGCAAACAAGCCTACATCCAGAACTTGAAGCAAAGGTCTTAAGTACATACGCCAGTGGCATGGGATACAGAGACATAGCTTCACACGTTGAGGAAATATATGACCATAAAATATCAGCAGCAGAGATATCCAATATTACTGATAAACTGCTACCAATAATCAATGAATGGCGCAGCCGTCCATTGCAATCAGTGTATCCAATAGTGTTCATGGATGGCATGTTTTTTAAGGTCAAGGAGGACGGACATTGCGTAAGTAAATGCATGTATAATATATTGGGTATAAATCAAAATGGCAGAAAAGAAGTATTAGGTTTTTATCTGGCTGAAAGTGAGGGAGCTAACTTCTGGTTGGGAGTTTTAAATGACCTCAAAGAAAGAGGAGTAGAAGATATTCTGATTGCATGTGTAGATGGGCTAAAAAGCTTTCCTGCAGCCATCAACAGTGTATTTCCCAGTGCAGAAGTGCAGCTATGTATAGTACACCAAATAAGAAATTCTCTGAAATATGTATCCAGTAAAGATGTAAAAGTTTTCATGAATGATCTGAAAAAAATATATCGTGCTTCAAGTAAAGAAATTGCTGAGAATTATCTGCTTGAGCTGGAAGAAAAATGGGGAGAAAAGTATCCTTTAGTTATAAAATCCTGGCAGAACAATTGGGAAAACTTATCCAGTTATTTTAAGTATTCTGGGCCAGTTAGGAAGCTGATTTACACCACTAATCCAATTGAGGGGTTGCATAGACAAATCAGGAAATTTACTAAAACTAAGGGTTCATTTACTAGTACAAATGCCTTGTACAAACAGGTATATTGTGCTATAAAAAAGGTAGAGCAAAGGTGGATTATGGCTCTCCCTAATTGGGCTTTAACTATGTCTCAACTTGATATTTTCTTTCCAGATAGATTGAAAATTGAGTTGAACTAAAAATGCGGCTTGACACACTTTTTTGAACGTTCCCGACCAATCTCTATCTTTTCCTGCTTTACTTGTTATCCATGGCAGATAATCTGTTACAATATCTCCTATTTTCACTCTTACTTTTGCTTTTTCACAATCTACTTCTTTTACAACTCCTATACGAATGATATTAGCTACTTTTCTCTGTAACTCTGCAATGGCAAAATTATTTTCTAACATGCATTTCTCCCACTGCTATTTTATGTGGTTTGATTTTCCCCTCTTCCCATACTGATTTACCTAAATGAAGCTGATGACTCCAATCAACCATCCACACCAAATATGCATCTAATTCGGGTCTAAATCCATCAGGCTCTGCAGAAAGAAATTCAGCCGGAGATACATTCTTTTCCCAGGTATTCTTGTTCACTACTCTTGCAACCTCAGCAGCGAATGTTCTGACAATAATAGGGGCATTTTCTATTGTGCTATCAATCACTATTCGTGCTTCAAATCTTGCTTTCAGCGCTAATTCCTCTGTTCCAGGATCTTTTCCCGATTCTAAACTCACAAACTCTACAAATAACGCTGGCGCTAATAATTCTTTTCTTATCGATGGATAAATTTCACAAGTTTGAATTGCTGATATTTCTCTCTTCAGCGTGGTACAAATTTTATCATGTAAATCTTTCAAATTCATCCTTTATAGCTCAATTCACGTTCAAAAAATTTTGTAAACACTTTCTCAACCTCATAATTAACAAGATTCCCTATGATCCTTGATGCTTCAGGTTCCAATGGCAATTTAACTTCCTTTATTGGCAATGCTGCTCTTCCTTCACGTTTAAACATACCGCTATTTCCTTTTGGCATAACTGCTGCAAATCCTCCTATAAACTCATGCTTTCCTACTTTCGATCCTCTTCTTGTTTTTTGTATTTTGCCAATTGTCGATGCTCTAATGTCATAGAGATTTGCTCTAATTAACACTTCTAATCTGTTAGTTTTTGCCTTAAAAATCCTTAATCTCTTTCTTATCAAACTTAATTTTATTCTCTTTTCCTCACTGATTTCCTTAGCTGCTTGCGCTTTTAACCATAGTGCCGTTTTGTTTAATGCCTTTACCGTTGCTAATTCTACTTTTCTTCTTTTAGCATTTACACTTTCTATTACCTCAACTTCTATATGAATAGACATTTTACACCCCAGACGCTTCGATTCGCCAGACCATTCCAGACTTGTCTCTAAGTGGCGGTGAGTGTACTTTATATCTTCGATCACCTATAACAAAAACATCTCCTACTATTGGCTTTAACACATCAAACGCACTTACTTCTAACGCTAAAGTTTCTTCCACAAATTGTCCTTCACCAATCTCGTATAATTTATCTGGCTGTTGCTTTAATACTTGTACCATGTATGAGTTATCCTTTGATTTATACAAAGCCACTTCTCCTAAATGGGCAAAACAATCTTCTAATAATCGCTTAATATTCTCTTGCATATTTCTTTTTGATATACTAACCTTTACATGCTAAGAAAGCGCATACCGGTAGAGTCGTTCTGTGCCTCACCAACTTGTAATTACTCTACCAGTATGTTATGCTATAGCGACTTTTACTAATACGCCAGGTCTGTGGCACATTGGCAGAGGATTTGACTGCGTATGTAAATCAGTCCCTCTATCAAACCTCCTTGGCTCTTGTTTTGCATAGAGTGGCTGTCCAAGAGTGTTTACTGTCTCATTAAAGTCTGCTGGTGCAAAATATGTTGTAAATGTGCTCGCTGTTCCTAGTGGAAAACAATGACCTGTATCTTTTTCTATAAATCTTCTCACGGTTCCTTCAGGATCAGTTGCTTGTCCTCTATATTCCTCAAATGTTATTCCACAGAACGTAAACCCTGACCTCATATCATTCCTTAGTGCTGCTCCTTCTTGCCATCTTTCATATGCTTCTTTCACTTTAGTATGAGAAGTGAGTGCATCAAAAAACTCAGGGCTTACCAAGGCATGAATTCCTGTCATATATTCACCACTTAGGTTATCTTCTATGTGCCGGAGTACTTCCAGACACTTACGCTTTACATCAGTTGTTGCTGTTCCAAGGGCAAAATTTACTACTTTTGGTGTGATTTCAAATTCATTGTACAGATTTAATAATTCTGACCCGTCAGCATCAAGAATGATTCCCTTTAGCGCTCCCATTCGTAAATGCTCTAATGTTATTGCATGTTTGTTTCTCATCAATTGCAAATGATCGGTTATTACATCTGCCAGCGCTTTAAGTTCACTCTCTGATCCAAATGCCCTTATTCCCTGTACTTCCTCTGGTAACACTACATCATCATGTGGAATATGTGGAATCGTAAATGTTCTTACCTTTCTTTTTCCTCTTTTTCCTACTGTTGCTGGCGCTCCGGGTAACTGAGTTGGTAGTAAACTTAATACTCCATTTTGCTCTTCTATGGTAATATGTCTAAATCTTACTGACCTACTTGGAAACAAATTTAAATTTTCAATTCGTCCATAATTTATCGGCAATATATTTATCGCATTTGTTAGTGCCGTCATGCTAAATGCTGTATTTGTAAATGGATTTTGCATTTTTTATTTCCCCCCTTTTGTGTTTTTAATAGTTTTTTTAAGCTCCCTTGCGGATGATGATCCCTCGTGCTTCAAGTTGCTTTATTGCTGCAGCTTTCTGCTCTTCAGTGATACCTGTTGGCCATACAATTGCATGATCTGCTAGTATTGCACCACGAGTAATAATTACTGCTTTGGCATTTTCTGTCGCATTTACATCACTTACTATTGCACCTATCGCTGTTTGTGTACCATCTGTGGCAGTTGGATTTATTATCTTAACCATGCTATCTTTATCGAGAGCCACTACTGTACCAAGCTTTAGGTTCTGCCCTTTTGCTACTGTTATTTGATCTCTTGAATACAGGCTTGATGCCTCATATTTTAATAGGTCACCTAGATTATTTTGTTCAGTTATACAATTCATAAAATTTCCTCATTTATTTTCTCCTTTAGTTCTACCGCCATGTTTGTAGTTATTGTACGCGGCGGTTATAAAGAAACTTAAATACTTGATTGCGCTCGAGTTTTAGCTACTTGTATAATCAAATCTTCTGATGAATTTTGTGGTAAAGCGCTGAAAATCTCAGCTTTTGCTGTTCGCTCTGCAAGTAACTCCATTAAAACTTCCCTTGCTTGCTCAACACTTACGCTTTGCTCAATAAATTCTCCTATCTTTTCTGGCATCTTTGATATATTACATAATCTTATTATCTCTAAAATTTCTCTACGACAGTTCTCGTAGCCTTCCTCAATAGTTGTCATACTAACACTCCTACTTTTATGATTGTTGATAAATTCAAAAAATGTTGTAACTCCATCTGCAAGACCTATTTCTACTGCTTTCTCGCCAAAATGTAGCCCTGCTTCCGTTGATTTGATTGCTTCTATAGAAAGGTTTCGATTACGTGCTATTAGCTCAACCAGCATTCCATACAAACGATTCACTTCGCTTTTCAGGTTTTCTAAACTTTCAGACGTTATTGGCTCATGCGGATTTAAATCATTTTTTCTACTTCCTGCAAATACTGTGGTATATTTTATTCCTTGCTTTTCATCAAACCCACTTTGATCTATATGACTTGCTATTACTCCTATACTTCCTACCCCTGAAGTTCTGCTCACAAATACCTTTTCAGCGCTAGAGGCTATAGCGTACGCAGCAGAATATGCATCATCATTTGCTATTGCAATAACTCTCTTTTTTGCTCTTGATTCATAAATAAAATCAGCCAAGTCGAAAATACCGTTTACTTCTCCTCCGGGGCTATCTATGTCCAAAAGTATTGTTTCAACTTCTTCATCCATTAAAGCTTTTTCTATCTCTTCTCGAATCTTCTCATATGAAGTCATCCCTAAAATATGATCAAAAGCTTCTGTTTTTTTAGTCAAAACTCCATAAATACGTATTATTGCTATTCCTTTTGGGTTTATATGAAAATGCTTTAAGTTCTTAAATATAGGCTGTTTTCCATTATATAGCGACAACAAGTCAAAGCTTTTTTGCTCTATCATCATCGGCTTGCACATCCAGTTGGTTTGTAAAATTTTCATAATGTAAATGAGATTTATTTTGTTTGTGTTCTGACATCAGAATCAAAGAGAAGGTTGAAAGAATCAGCACGCTTTTGATCTTCGGCAATCTCTTGATCAATTTCTTCTACATCGTAACCCATTTCTGATACTACTTCCGATCGACTCTTAAATCCATTCCTTACTGCCATTTGCTGTGCTTGCTGGTCTTTTAAAGGATCCACCCAATCAAATCCCTGTGGTATCCATTTTACTTCTTCTTTCGCTGCTTTTACTACTTTTTCATCTGTACTCAGTTCTCCAGAAAGTACTGCTAACTCTAGCCATCTACTCCATACTGGTCTGCAAAATTGAAATACCATAATGTTGTGTTGCAGCATAGCGCATCTACGACGAAACTCTATCATCCCTGCTCGAATGGATGAATAATTAACACCTGTTAAATCTCCTGTTAGCTGTTCATATGTTATCCCTGTACCAATCGCTATTGCCCTCAGTTGCTGTCTCATAAATGCTTCATAACTTCCCCCAACATCAGACGGCTCTGAAAATTTTATGTCTTCTCCTGGGTCTAAAAGCTGCATTGTTCCAGGTTCCAGTCCAGATAGTGCTACTCCTTGCTCATTACTTTCACCTTCTCCTAAAATATTTGCTTCTGGATCAAGTCTTGTAATAAACCCAGCAAACATCGCCGCTGTCTTTTTTCTCACTAATTCTGCATCATCGTATTGATCAAGCTCATAAAGCTTTAGCAGTATATTAGAAAGCCATGGTTCTCCTCTAATTTGCCCAGGTCTTAGTGGTCTATAGATATGTAAAACATCGTTTGCTGGTACTCTCACTGATTCTCCAAATGAGCCTTCTCCTGGATGTTCTCTAAATAAGTAATATGCTTCTCTTTGCCCAAGCTTGTTAAACTCAATCCCGTTTCTTATTACATTACCATTTGCTAAAGTTTGATTGCTCTTATTGTCTAAATGTTCAGACTCAAGTACTTGCAGTTGTAGTGGTACAGAAAATCTATCTTCCAGCTTTCTCGTTCTTAACCTTACAAAACATTCTCCTCCCTCTATCATACTTCTGCACACTAAAGCTTGTAATCCATAAAAATCACTTATTCCACAGCTATCTGCTTCATCTGTCCATTTTAGCCATAATTCTTGCACTTTCTTTCGAAATTCTCCATCTCTTGCTTTTGATTGTGGTTTTATTCCTGTTCCAATAGAGTTACTTACTATTGTATCAATGATATTTGCTGCATATGGATTTTTTCTCACCATATCACGTGATCGACTACGTAAGTGCTCAAGGCTTTGAGACAGCAAATTGTTTATGCTTCCTGTTTCTCCTTGCCAATACATTATCCTTCTTCCTGATCCTGCAGCGTCCCATGCAGAACTTTTTGGTTTTGGTTTATTGAATAGTTGCTTGAATGATTTGAGTAGCATTACTTTTCTTTATCTGAAACTTTGGATAACTCAGCCTCTAGCTCTTCTACTGTTGGTAAAGCTGCCTTTATATTCTTTGGTAGATTTTCAGTAATTTTATATTCTGCCAACCCTATCGGTTTATTTATGTCTTTCAGTGTATACTTAGCTAGTACGTTATCCTTTGACTTGCATAAAATTAATCCTATAGATGGTTGATCTGTTTCGTGCTTTAGTAAATCATCAACGGCTGAAAGATAAAAATTCATTTTACCTGCATACTCTGGCTTGAAATCTTTGTCTTTTAGCTCGATTACTACAAAGCAACGTAACTTTAAATGGTAAAACAATAAATCAATATAAAAGTCTTTATTTCCAACATCTAAGTGAAATTGCCTACCAACAAATGCAAATCCTTCCCCTAGCTCTAGCAGAAATTTTTCCACATGGCCTACAAGACCTTTTTCTACTTCTCTTTCGTGAGCATCGTCTCCTATACTCAAAAAATCAAAAATATATGGATCTTTTAATGTATAATGTGCTAAATCTGACTGCGGAGAAGGTAATTTATCTTTGAAGTTAGTAACAGCTTTTCCTTGACGTTTGTGCAATTCACGTTCGATTTGCATCACCATTATACTACGTGACCAACCGTGCTCTATAGCCTTTTGAAAATAGAATAGTCTTTCTTTTCGATCTTTTACTTTATCTAAAATAACTACAATATGAAACCAAGGCAATTGTGCAGCAACCTGCTGCGTAAATTCAGTATCTTGATATTCTGCAGCAAATTGGCGCATATACGTAAGATTCCTAGCACTAAACCCCTTCATTTCTGGAAATGCGCTTCTTAAATCCTTACTTAGCTGATCTATGATTTTAGCACCCCAACCATGTTCTTTTTGGCGCCTTAAGATCTCTGTACCAATATAGTGATAAAGCACAATGAGTTTGCTATTTACTGCTAATGCTGCTTTATAACGACTAGTAGCAATCTGCTCTTTTAGCTGCTCTAAAAATTCTGTGTATTCTTTTGCTATAACTTTTGTCATAAAATTCCTTTCAACGATTTTTATTATTATATGATCCCTTTACTCGTTGAAAAAATAATCTTTCTCTTCGGTTTCATTCCAACAATCTTTAGCTCAGCTTTAATACGTTGTCTTAAGTTTAGTAAATCATTTATCTGAACTTCAGCATATCTCACTACATGGTCACCATATGCAATTGATACTACTCGCTCTCCGTTTTGCAGCTTCTTTATCGCTTCTTCGACTTGAACTAAATACTCTTCGTTATACATTTTCCAGCCACTTACTCTGTCTTACTTTCTTAGGTTTTTTACTTCCTATTTTTCCACTCAAACTATTCCATTTACTCTCTGGCCAACGATCAATTCCAAGCGCAATAGATGCTGCTCTCGCATAAATTCGGCAATCTAGTACTTCATTTCTTTCTCTTACTTTTTGCCACTCTTGTTTGGTGTATCCTTTTACTACCTTGCTGACTAATTGCTCTGCCGTTAGTTGCTTAAAATATTCAGGTGCATACTCAGGAAAATGACAATATCCTGCTGGCACTTTTTCTTTTTCCCCGTTTTTTAAAACATTAAGTAATTGAAAAAGCTCTGACTTTAATATCGATACTCCTACTGGCCAGAGCTTTATTCCTCTCTTTAGCTTTTGACCACCAACTGTTATATCTACTCTACTTGGGCTACTAAGCGGCACTAGTGCTTTATTTACACCTTTCACTGCCATACTTCTCACCCAGTTGTAAACTTCCTGCGTTGCATACCCTGCATCAACTGCCATCATGCTTATCATATATTCAAGATCATTTTCACCGATAAAATGATGATTGATACCAAATTCCATTACTAATCGAACAAATAAGAAACATTACAAACTCGTTTAATAGTAGTGCTGGAAATACTGACAATAAAATTACACAGAACATCTGCAAGTAAGCCTATGGTATCGTAGACTCTGTTACGTAAAGTATTGTATTTGATATATTGCCACAACCTCTCAACAGGATTCAGTTCCGGTGAATAAGGAGGCAAGTATATAATGGTAATGTTTTCCTGAAATTTCAAACTTTTTGATCTATGCCAACTTGCACAATCCATTACAAGAAAGGCTTTTTTCGTGCCTAAATCTTTCGACATCTGCTCCAGAAATATATTCATACAATCAGTGTTTACATATGGAGCAAGTAGGCTGATTTTCTTACCACTTCTTGGATTTACCGCACTGTAGATATAGAAATTTTGTCTACCAATTTTCATTTTAACCTGCGTTCTGACCCCTTTTTTAAACCATCCGTGTCCGATTTTTGAATGAGTTCCAAATCGTGATTCATCAAAAAAACACCTCTTTTTCAGGGTGGGAATTGACTATTTTATTGAAGTATTTTTTAAACTCTTCTTGCTTGTTTTTATCTTGTTTATGGTGCATTGGCCTCGGTGTTATATAAGAAAATTTCATCCTTTGTATCTCACGGTGCACTGTTGATTTGCTAATGTTTAGGCCAAATTCCTCTGAGATTTTTATCTGCACTTCCTTAATAGTAATATTTGGATTTCTTTCTACCCATATTTCAATTTGCTCACGTTGATTTTTCTTTAATTTGCTTTTTCTTCGCCGCTGAGACGGGGCAAATAATCTTTCTACTCTACCAAATTTTAGATGCTTTATCCATTCAGTCAAAGCAGTCCTTGAAATTTTACATATTCTTGCCACAGCGCTTATACTACTTTCTTTTCCTGCTATCACCGCTTGTAACTTTTTTGAAACATATGCGTTATTTCTGACCTTTTTTAACATTTCTTTCGCCAAATTTACAACTTTTTCGTCTAATAGTTTTGACCTTAATGCCATTTATACCTCTCTATTTTATCTACTTTATTATCACTTCTTTCCCATTATTGTCTATCTGTTCTTTGCATAGTGGGAATTGGTATGAGTAACTCTGAAAGCTTTCCCCATACTTCTCCTCCTCCTGTATCTCCTTCAAATACTCGGTAGTCTATTGACCAACTTTCGCGGCTTTTTCCCCATGCTACAACTTCTACTTCTAAACGATCTTTTTGGACATCAACACCTGCTGTGAGAACCACTTCACCTTTTGGTACTGTGCCTACGGGAAAAAATTCTCTTCTGTTGAATAATTGCTTCCAGTCTGGTACTTCTCCCTTATCTACCCAGGTTTCTCCAAGCGTTGTGTTGATCCAAACTTTCAGTAATTGTTCACTTTCCTTTGCATGCAGAAAATCCTCTACTGCTTGTTGCCAACTATACCACCCAACTGGACTATAAAGACTTGAAAGATGAAATCCTTTTTTCTCCCCTTCTTTTGCCTCTGTAGCTCTCCATTCTCCACGTTCTAGCATCTCTGTCTTTTGATGATTTTCTATTTTGCCGCTACATTCAGTGCAGACATAATGTGCTGTTCTTGAGTCGTTGTTTTCCCATTTTATTTGTGACCATTTTAGAACTTGATAGTAATTACAATACGGACAGGGAACAAAAAAATATCTCTTATCTGTTGCTTCAAATTCTTTCTCAATTCTGCTTATTCCATAAATCGTTGGCGTTGATACTAAAAAAATCTTTCGTCGTGCAAATGTATTAGTACGGGCTATGCTGAGTAAAACTGGATCTCCTTCACCTCCCGAATCTCCTGGATAGGCATCTATCTCATCAAGAAAGAGGTATTTTACTGGCATAGATCGGAGGCCTACACTGCTGTTTGCTCCAGTTATTACTACTATTCCACCTGGAAATTCCTTACTTTGTACAGTATTGCCTGAATCTCTTGATCTTGGGTCTTTTACTTTACTCTTTAAACATGGCGTACTCTCTATTAACGGCGCAAATCTTCCCTTTGACCAACGTTTTCCCATTTCAACTGTTGGCTGTACTACCAGCATTGGACCTGGTGTCTGATCTATGATATAGCCTATCCAATTGTTACCAGCTTCTGTTCCTCCAATCTGCGCTCCTTTCATGAATACTATTTTTTCAGTTGGTGAAGAAGGAGATAGTGAATCCATGATTTCTTTAAGGTATGGCGTTCTCTCTGTTCTCCATTTTCCTGGCTCTGATGCTGCAGTTGGTGCTAGAACTCGATACTCATTCGCCCACTCTGATACTTTAAGCTCTGGATCTGGTTTTAAACCTTCAGAAAATGATGTGGCGTATATCATATTGCTAGCTCTTCACCATCATTAGATGATACTTCAACATCACTTAAATTAGGACTACTTGTTTTCTCACTTTCGAGTTCAATAAACATTTTCTTTTCAAGCGCTTCTTCTATATACTTCTGAATTAAATTACTCATTACTATTGCAGCTATGAGTGCAACTATTCCCACCATTACTGCAGCTATAATGTTAGGGTAAATTCCCACTATCGCTATTGCACATACTGTTATAGAAAAACAGATGATATTGATAT
This sequence comes from Wolbachia endosymbiont (group B) of Protocalliphora azurea, assembly GCF_947251865.1. Classification (NCBI taxonomy): domain Bacteria; kingdom Pseudomonadati; phylum Pseudomonadota; class Alphaproteobacteria; order Rickettsiales; family Anaplasmataceae; genus Wolbachia; species Wolbachia endosymbiont (group B) of Protocalliphora azurea. Next base: position 981,768 of record NZ_OX366394.1, read on the forward strand.
ATTTCTTTATTTTTTTGTCTGCTATTTTCCTTTCTTCAAAATATTTATTGCTCAATAAATGAAACGTTGGAAAGTTGTCATTTTTTCCAATTCAACCACTATGGATTAAAATCCAAAGATTGAGAGAGAGCATAGAATGCTAACTTTCGACTTGAAAGTCACCAAATTTATCTTCTTTTTTAGAGTGATTTTCAATATAATTTTTTATCATTTCGTCAGTTACATTTCCGCTAGTCCTGACAAAGTAGCCTACTGCCCACAACCCAATATCTCTTTTTTAGCTCTGGAAAGTTTTGCTGGATTTTTCTGGAACTTTTTCCTTTTATTAACTGCACTAACTTACTAATACTTAAGTATGGGGGTACAGAAACGTATACGTGTACATGACTTGACGCAACTCTACCTCTGATAATTTCTACTTGATTATTTGCACATACTTCTTGTACAACTTCTTTAGCTTTCTTTCCAATATCTCCAACTAGTACTGGATATCGATATTTTGTTATCCACACTATGTGATATATATACAGAGTGACTGCTTTTTCTATAATATTCCACATTCTTTCAGATTTTTCACCTTAAAATTATATTCTTAAAAGGATGGACTTCAAGTCCAGGGTTTTTCTCCCAAATTTGGGACAATAAAACTATATTTTCTTTGCTTAATAACTTTATCAGTTTTACGTTATTTGTTGTTATTGCGTACTGAAAAACATCTGTAGCATCTGCTCTTTTCTTTAGCAGTAATTTTACTATATTAAAATGTCTATTTATTGCTGCAAGATATATCGCTGATTCTCCTTTATTGTTTAAAATATCTACTTCAACTCCCTCTTCTAAAATCTCTTCTAGGAACTCCTCATATCCTTTTTTTGCAGCTAAATGAAGTAAACTGTTTTTATCTTCTCCATATTTACTACTCATTAAAATTTCCACTATATCTTGTTTATTCCTTTCTCTTGCATAACAAAATGGTGTTTTGCCTTTATCATCTCTAATCAAAGGATCTATATCTTCTCGCGTTAGTAAAACCTCTATTGTTTTAAGTCTTTCAGCATAATGTAATGGTGTTTTATTTTCATAATCTTGTAAGTTATAGCACTTCTCATAATAGTCCAAAAAAGGTAAGATATGGATTTATAGTAGTGATGGTAAGCATGCCAGCAGCATATAGTTATGACTTAAGGAAAAAGGTAATGGAAGCATTGGATGAAGGAGAGAGTGGAGAAACTGTTGCCAAGAGATTTAAGATTGGAAAAACAACTTTATATGAGTGGAAGAAAAGACGTGAGAAAACGGGAGATTTTCAATCAAAAAAGCTTGGAAGCGTGGCATAAAATTACCGACTGGAATGCATTTGCCGAATTTGCAAATGAGCAAGGTGGCAAAACTCAGTCAGAGATGCTGGGGCAATATTAGTAGACAAACAATTCATCGAGCACTTAAAAATATAGGATTCACAAGAAAAAAAAGACCTACGGATATAAAGAAAGAAATGAAGAAAAGCGAGCTCAATTTTCAAAGGTTATAGCAACAAAAGAACCTAAAGAATTAGTGTATATAGATGAGTCTGGCATTGATAACACTGAACCTATGGGTATTGCCAGAAAGGACAGCGGTTTTATGCCCTAAAATCTGGAAAGAAAACTCAACGAATTAGCATGGTTGCAGCCTTAAGTGGAAGAAAAATAATTGCTCCGTTAACCTTTAAAGGCCACTGCAATATGGATATCTTTAATAAATGGTTTGAGCAGTTTCTGACACCGATTTTGGAACCTGGACAAACTGTTATCCTTGATAATGCTACTTTTCATAAGTCTAATAAGATTTGCTAAAGGAGTTGGTGCAGAAATTTTATATCTTCCTCCATATTCTCCAGATTTCAACAAAATTGAGCATTATTGGTTTGCTATAAAAAACAGAGCCAGGAAAAACATTCCTCTATTCGAATCCTTTCGTCGTGCTGTTGATTCTGCCTTCCTATGACCTGTTCGGACTATATATGAGAAATGCTATAGATTTGGAAAATTTACTATGAACCCAGATAGAGGCAATATAAGATTAAGACATAAAGAAGAGCTACCTGACCTACCGCTCTATGTAGTTCAAGTTATTGAGAAAAATCCTCCTCCTGAATCAACACCACTAGAGTGGATGCTTTTAACGAATCTTTCAGTTAATACTTTTGATGAAGCTATTGAAAAAGTTATACCAAATTCCATTACTAATCGAACAAATAAGAAACATTACAAACTCGTTTAATAGTAGTGCTGGAAATACTGACAATAAAATTACACAGAACATCTGCAAGTAAGCCTATGGTATCGTAGACTCTGTTACGTAAAGTATTGTATTTGATATATTGCCACAACCTCTCAACAGGATTCAGTTCCGGTGAATAAGGAGGCAAGTATATAATGGTAATGTTTTCCTGAAATTTCAAACTTTTTGATCTATGCCAACTTGCACAATCCATTACAAGAAAGGCTTTTTTCGTGCCTAAATCTTTCGACATCTGCTCCAGAAATATATTCATACAATCAGTGTTTACATATGGAGCAAGTAGGCTGATTTTCTTACCACTTCTTGGATTTACCGCACTGTAGATATAGAAATTTTGTCTACCAATTTTCATTTTAACCTGCGTTCTGACCCCTTTTTTAAACCATCCGTGTCCGATTTTTGAATGAGTTCCAAATCGTGATTCATCAAAAAAACACCTCTTTTTCAGGGTGGGAATTGACTATTTTATTGAAGTATTTTTTAAACTCTTCTTGCTTGTTTTTATCTTGTTTATGGTGCATTGGCCTCGGTGTTATATAAGAAAATTTCATCCTTTGTATCTCACGGTGCACTGTTGATTTGCTAATGTTTAGGCCAAATTCCTCTGAGATTTTTATCTGCACTTCCTTAATAGTAATATTTGGATTTCTTTCTACCCATATTTCAATTTGCTCACGTTGATTTTTCTTTAATTTGCTTTTTCTTCGCCGCTGAGACGGGGCAAATAATCTTTCTACTCTACCAAATTTTAGATGCTTTATCCATTCAGTCAAAGCAGTCCTTGAAATTTTACATATTCTTGCCACAGCGCTTATACTACTTTCTTTTCCTGCTATCACCGCTTGTAACTTTTTTGAAACATATGCGTTATTTCTGACCTTTTTTAACATTTCTTTCGCCAAATTTACAACTTTTTCGTCTAATAGTTTTGACCTTAATGCCATTTATACCTCTCTATTTTATCTACTTTATTATCACTTCTTTCCCATTATTGTCTATCTGTTCTTTGCATAGTGGGAATTGGTATTAATTGGTATTGTCTTAGGTGGAAAATAGAAGTCTTACATAAAATTTTAAAATCTGGCCTTAAAGTTGAAGAATGTAGACTGGTAACAGCAGAAAGATTAATGCGATATCTAACAGTCATGAGTATTATTGCTTGGAGAATTTTCTTCATTACAACAATTGCAAGAACTGATTCAACACTACCATGTACTACATTATTAGCTGAAGAAGAATGGAAAGTTTTATACGTCAAAATACATAAAGTAAAGTCATACCCAAATATAACCCCTACTATAAAAGAAGCTGTTTCATGGATCGCCCAACTTGGAGGTCATTTAGCCAGGAAAAATGATCCAGAACCAGGTCCCATTACTCTTTGGAAAGGGTGGAGACGTCTTTTTGATTTAGCAGAAGGATGGAGACTTGCTACTGAACTTTATATTTGTGGGTAATAGTAAGCCCTATACCCCATGCCACTAGCGTATGTGCTTAAAACCTTTGCTTCAAGTTCCGGATGTAAGCTTGTTTGCCTTTTTTTCACTATTTGTGGTTCAAAACTTCCTTCTCTGTCTTTTGGTGTCAATAGTTCAAATGAACCTGCGCTTGTCTTCAAAGTCTTGCCATTCCTCCCGTTTCTACGATTGTTTTCTTCACTTCCAGCAGATAAATGATGTTCTATTTCACCCTCTAGACTAGCTTCAAGCAGCCTTTTTATAAATGGCGTTAATGCTCCCTCCTTTCCTGTCAACGGTCTTCCTTCTCGTATAGACGACAGGATATTTGTTTCCAACTCTTTATAATCTACCAATCCGTTAGTTCTGTTTACTATTTTCTGACTCATTTTCAAACCTCCATTTTTTTATATCAATTTATTACTTTTTTTCGATTTGACACACTTTTTTGAACATTACCTTGAAAATATTGGGTGTAAAATTTTGTTCTTACCTCCATACTCGCCAGATTTAAATCCTCACTTTTACCCACAATTTTGAGAGGTCATGATGTGAAGCATAACTATGCTCTCCTTAAGATTTTCATAGCCCCGCCATAGAGTCATAGCCCCTGGTAAATTATCACTTTTTCTATTCATAAATCCACCTAATTTTCCTAACCAAATAATAGCTTGTTTTATGTTTGGAGGTTCTTCTGGCAATATAGCTACTTTATGCTCACGTATGAAAAGGGCCTTCCACTCTTCATTGCTTAAAATTTTAGTACAGGTTTCCATGGGATTTGATAAAGCGACTTTTGTTAAATATAAAATTTTAAATGCAATAATGCTCTTTATAGCAATTAATTTCTGTAGCCTTTCCTTTGTAGTTAAACGAGAGCTTTCTATTTTACATCCTGATTTTAAAACCGTGAAATACTCCTCAATTTTCCATCTTAGCTTATACCAATTTATCCTTTCTATAGCATCTAAAGTGCTATTAACTGGTACATTAGTCAGCAAAGTCCAATCAATAGCTTCCAATCCTTCAGGAGGATTTGTTTCTTTTGCACTTACCACATATACAGGTATTTTATCACTTATTTTATGCACTGTGTCTTTTTATCCATAAATTGAAGAAGATCTGATAGGTATATAGCCTTTCATATACTTAACTTCAATATTAGTTTTCCTTGATCTTTGGTTTCTACCTTTATTAACTTCTAGAGAAATTTTCTTCTTTACTGGCAGTTGAGTGATGCGTGTTTGCAAATCTGTTTTTCCAATTTCAGTACAGATAAATCTTCTATTAGTTCGATTACGGATTACATAAAAACTACCTAATGTCTCAGTGATCCATAAAAATTTGAAGATATCTGCCTCTCTATCACCAAGGGTAACAAGTTATACATTTGCAGGAAGGTTGTTTATGCTTTCTTTGAGAGCTGTTATCCACTTATAACTTTCTTTTTCTTCTATGGAGGTACGGTATTTCCTGTTTGCTTTTTCTTGTGCCGTTTCTTTTTCCCTAATAGAACGTGCCCAACATTGTTGAGAGATAGACCTAAAGGTAATCCGTCTTTGCTGACTATTAAGACACTGTGCAACAGTAAACCCATTTTATGCTTCGTATAAGCTTTAGAAATACTACCTAGCCTCTTGGTTTTTATATGAGAGTCAAAATCCAAATAACTTGTATCTTGAACTGACAAAACAAACTGATTTCCTTTCATTCTCTCCATAGTTTCTTTGTAATGGGAAGAATAAATTTCCTTATCCTTAAGCTTTTCATTGCTAAATAATCTGTATGCACCCTTAGCTTCTTTCCATCCACTACAGCTTTGATTAATTGATCCAGACACCTTACCCTCTATACAATAGCCTGTTTTAATAAGTCTCTTATGAAGTCTTGTATCTCCTAAATTAACGTGTTTTAACTCTCTTTCCAGCCATTTATCCCCTAAGCCATCAGTATATTGCACATTTGTACTTACTTCACTCATTTTAATCCCAAATTTATTTGGTATCCATTTTACTCACTTTTTTATTTGTGGGTAAAAGTGAGATTTGAATCCGATTGAGAAGTTCTGATCAAGCACGCCATAAGAAAGTCTCTACAAACCTTTTGGCCCAATATTAATTCGGCTATTGATTTTGTCTTTCAGAGTGCTCGAGCAGATCTGACTTCGGTTAGCTATAGCAGCTATAATGTGCTTGCAACAACTAATTCACTACGGCAACTGCACCGTGACAGTGTTTGTATTTTTTTCCAGAGTTACAAGGGCACTTGTCATTTCTTGAAACTTTTGGAAGTCTGCTATTTTTAGTAGAGCGTGACCTATTGCCTATTTCTTGATTGTCTAGCAACTTAAAGTGCGCTAGGCGGTGAATGGTAAGCTCCCTCCACTTTTCAAGCATCGACTCAAACATTAAGAAAGCTTCGCGTTTAAATTCATTCAGTGGGTCTTTTTGCCCCATGGCACGCAAATTTATGCTTTGTCTTAGGCTCTCTAAGACCGAAAGGTGCTCCCTCCATAAATGATCAAGTGTCATGATCATCACTTGTTTCACTATCGTATTCCACAAATCTGTAGTTTGTTGACTATTGAAATATTTTTCTTTCTCAGTAAAAAATTCTTGTATTTTGTCATTTATATAATCCAAGGCTTCTTGTTTATTCAAAAACTCTGCTAGATTAAGCGTTATCCCGTATCTTATGTGGAATTCTTTTGCAATATCTTCAACATAATCTTCGTAATAACCACTTTGTACTATACCTTCTATTATATCCTCATTTACTTCACTATATACTTCAACTAAATCATTGATTTCATTGTTTAAAATATGATTTCTCTGCTTAAAAATAACCTTACGTTGATTGTTAATTACATCATCAAACTTTAGCAAAGACTTCCGCACATCATAATTTCTAACTTCAACTTTCTTCTGTGCTTTCTCAAGTGCTTTATTAATCCATGGGTGATGAATAGCTTCATTGTTCTTTAGTCCCACTTTTTGTAAAAAATTCCTCATTCTATCAGAGCCAAATATTCTCATTAAATCATCTTCAAGTGATAGAAAGAACTTAGAAAGTCCAGGGTCACCCTGACGACCAGAACGGCCACGCAGTTGATCATCTATTCTCCTGCTTTCATGCCTTTCGGTTCCGATAACACATAAGCCACCAGCTTTTATAGCAATTTCCTTATCTTTTTTTACTCTTTCGACTATTTCTTGATATTTTTTTTCTCTTTCATCAGCATTTTTTATTTTCTCGAGCTCTATTTTTGCAATCATTTCAACATTTCCACCAAGCTGAATATCAGTTCCACGTCCTGCCATGTTTGTTGCTATAGTAATGCTGCCTGGTATTCCAGCTTGCGCTATTATGTACGCTTCTTGTTCATGATAACGAGCATTTAGTACTGAATGCTTAAGAGAATAGCTTTGCAAAAGCGCAGAAAGTTTTTCAGAGTTTTCAATACTTAACGTACCAACAAGGATTGGTTGTAGGCGTTTGTGGCATTCTTCTATGAACTTCAATACAGCACTAAATTTTTCTTTTTCTGTGCCATAAATTTCATCGTCAACATCTATTCTTTTAACAGACACATTAGTTGGAATTTTTACTACATTTAATCTATATATATCATGAAACTCCTCTGCCTCTGTTACTGCTGTTCCTGTCATACCAGAAAGTTTGTTGTACATACGAAAGTAGTTCTGAAATGTGACTGATGCTAAAGTTTGACTTTCATGCTGAATTTCAAGATTCTCCTTTGCCTCCAATGCCTGGTGAAGACCATCAGAATATCTCCTACCTTCCATCATGCGCCCAGTAAACTCATCAATAATTACCACCTTACCGTTTTTCACTATATAATCTTTATCAGCAGTAAACAGCTTATGTGCACGAAGTGCTTGATCTATATAATGAGTCAGTATAATATTGCTAGTATCATAGAGCGAGGAATTTTCAGGAATGATGTTATACGATTTTAGTAATTCCTCCACTCGTGAAATGCCATTTTCAGTGAGGAACACTGCTCTACTCTTTTCATCGACTTCATAGTCAGAATCAACTAATTTGATTACTATTTTATTGATATGCTTATATATCTGATTATTTTCCTCAAGTGGGCCAGAAATAATGAGCGGAGTACGCGCTTCATCAATCAGTATAGAGTCTACTTCGTCTACTATCGCGTAATTGAAGCCTCTCTGAACCATATCTTCTTGAGAAAATTTCATATTATCTCGTAGATAATCAAAGGCAAGTTCATTATTTGTTGAGTATACGATATCTGCGCTATAAGCCTTTTTTCTCTCGTCGTCTGTCAAATTATTTGTAATAAATGCAACAGAAACTCCAAGAGAATTATATAATTTACTCATCCACTCTGTATCTCGTTTTGCAAGATAGTCGTTAACAGTTACGATGTGCACACCTTTTCCTTCTAAAGAATTTAGATATGCAGCTAAAGTTGCGACGAGTGTCTTTCCTTCTCCTGTTTTCATTTCTGATATCATGCCATTATGGAGAACCATGCCACCAATTAGCTGAACGTCGAAATGCCTCATGTTAAGGAATCTTCGTGATGCTTCTCGTACAACCGCAAATGCAGGTACGAGAAGGTCATTTAGTGTTTTTCCATTTTTCAGTTCTTGTTTTAATTCCGCAGTTTTACTAGCAAGATCCTCATCAGATAAGCTCTGCATTTCTTGCTCTAGCGCATTAATCTGCTGAGCAATTTTTCTGAAGGATTTTATTATCTTCTTGTTCGTTGATCCAAATATCCTTTTTATAAAAAAAAGTGACAACGTAAAGATGAAGAATATAAGAATAGTTGTTAAAACTAACGTAGAGTCTGGCATAAACTTAGGTAAAGTTTTATTTAATATGAGATTATATTACTAAACGTAACCTGCGGCAATTAGATTCAGAAAATCTTTATTTACAAACTAAGGAAAAGATTCTTGCAGATGAAATGTAAAAGAGTCTATTTATTTTATTAAATATTATAATTAATAATTAAACTTTCTTGATAAATTATTAAAATAGTCTTAAGCTACATGTATAAAACGGTTAGTGGAGTTACAATGTTAAGCAATATTATAAAAGTAAAATTAGAGAAAAATAGTTGTCCTTTTGAAGAATTAGAAGAATTTTTTGCTTCATTAAAATTTGGTACAAAAGGGTTTAAAGATTCTTCATTCAACCACTATGGATTAAAATCCAAAGATTGAGAGAGAGCATAGAATGCTAACTTTCGACTTGAAAGTCACCAAATTTATCTTCTTTTTTAGAGTGATTTTCAATATAATTTTTTATCATTTCGTCAGTTACATTTCCGCTAGTCCTGACAAAGTAGCCTACTGCCCACAACCCAGTATCTCTTTTTTAGCTCTGGAAAGTTTTGCTGGATTTTTCTGGAACTTTTTCCTTTTATTAACTGCACTAACTTACTAATACTTAAGTATGGGGGTACAGAAACGTATACGTGTACATGACTTGACGCAACTCTACCTCTGATAATTTCTACTTGATTATTTGCACATACTTCTTGTACAACTTCTTTAGCTTTCTTTCCAATATCTCCAACTAGTACTGGATATCGATATTTTGTTATCCACACTATGTGATATATATACAGAGTGACTGCTTTTTCTATAATATTCCACATTCTTTCAGATTTTTCACCTTAAAATTATATTCTTAAAAGGATGGACTTCAAGTCCAGGGTTTTTCTCCCAAATTTGGGACAATAAAATTAGTTTGCCAAGGATGGGGTGTGCCGTAGAGACACAAAGAAAGATCAGAAATGAGCAAACTAATACCAAATTCCATTACTAATCGAACAAATAAGAAACATTACAAACTCGTTTAATAGTAGTGCTGGAAATACTGACAATAAAATTACACAGAACATCTGCAAGTAAGCCTATGGTATCGTAGACTCTGTTACGTAAAGTATTGTATTTGATATATTGCCACAACCTCTCAACAGGATTCAGTTCCGGTGAATAAGGAGGCAAGTATATAATGGTAATGTTTTCCTGAAATTTCAAACTTTTTGATCTATGCCAACTTGCACAATCCATTACAAGAAAGGCTTTTTTCGTGCCTAAATCTTTCGACATCTGCTCCAGAAATATATTCATACAATCAGTGTTTACATATGGAGCAAGTAGGCTGATTTTCTTACCACTTCTTGGATTTACCGCACTGTAGATATAGAAATTTTGTCTACCAATTTTCATTTTAACCTGCGTTCTGACCCCTTTTTTAAACCATCCGTGTCCGATTTTTGAATGAGTTCCAAATCGTGATTCATCAAAAAAACACCTCTTTTTCAGGGTGGGAATTGACTATTTTATTGAAGTATTTTTTAAACTCTTCTTGCTTGTTTTTATCTTGTTTATGGTGCATTGGCCTCGGTGTTATATAAGAAAATTTCATCCTTTGTATCTCACGGTGCACTGTTGATTTGCTAATGTTTAGGCCAAATTCCTCTGAGATTTTTATCTGCACTTCCTTAATAGTAATATTTGGATTTCTTTCTACCCATATTTCAATTTGCTCACGTTGATTTTTCTTTAATTTGCTTTTTCTTCGCCGCTGAGACGGGGCAAATAATCTTTCTACTCTACCAAATTTTAGATGCTTTATCCATTCAGTCAAAGCAGTCCTTGAAATTTTACATATTCTTGCCACAGCGCTTATACTACTTTCTTTTCCTGCTATCACCGCTTGTAACTTTTTTGAAACATATGCGTTATTTCTGACCTTTTTTAACATTTCTTTCGCCAAATTTACAACTTTTTCGTCTAATAGTTTTGACCTTAATGCCATTTATACCTCTCTATTTTATCTACTTTATTATCACTTCTTTCCCATTATTGTCTATCTGTTCTTTGCATAGTGGGAATTGGTATAAGTGCTTAAGCTGCACAATAGATGAGGGAAAGGTCCCTCACAGTCGGCTTGCAAGAGCAGGCTTTAAACAACCATAAGCTGCTTTGATAAAGAGTCAAGGTAGTGAGAGTTATGGATAAAGGCACAAATACGTGTCATGTACGAAATAGAGAGGCGAATGAAAATGAACCACTGATGAAGTGTCGAAAGGGCTGAAACGACGTCAAAACCAGGAGCTCCCATCTCTCCTGGGATAGATCTACAAAGAACTTGCTTACTGGGTAGGTGGCGTGAAACTATGTAATAGTTTAGACTTAATCTGACAGGCATAAATTAACTGACAGAAGAATCGACGAAGTCAAAACCGATATCAGAATCTGTTTTAATGTTATCAATATTTTTTTGGTAAGCAATATGCATACTATCAAAAAAGGTCTGCATAGGAGTCTTACCATAGCAATATTTACCGGAATGAGGTCTAGCTCTATTGTAAGAATGCAACCAATGATCGATATCTAACTGGAGTTCTTCCAAAGTACTATAAATCTTTTTCCTAAAAATAATATTATAACATTCATCTTGCATAGTTCTATGAAGCCTTTCACATATACCATTAGTCTGTGGAGAGTAAGCTTTGGTTCTAGAATGATCAATATTTTCTACTCCCAAATATAACTGGTACGCATGATTTCCTGGCTTGCCACAATACTCTGTACCACGATCGGGAATGTTCAAAAAAGTGTGTCAAGCCGCATTTTTAGTTCAACTCAATTTTCAATCTGTTGGGAAAGAAGATGTCAAGTTGAGACATAGTTAAAGCCCAATTAGGGAGAGCCATAATCCACTTTTGCTCCACTTTTTTTATAGCACAATATACCAACTTATACAAGGCATTTGTACTGGTAAATGAGCCCTTGGTTTTAATGAATTTCCTGATTCATCTATGCAACCCCTCAATTGGATTGGTGGTATAAATTAGCCTTCTAACAGGGCCAGAATACTTAAAATAACCAGACAAATTTTCCCAATTGTTTTGCCACGATTTTATGACCAAAGGATATTTTTCACCCCATTTTTCTTCCAGCTCAAGCAAATAATTTTCAGCGATTTCTTTACTTGAAGCACGATATATTTTTTTCAAATCATTCATGAAAATTTTCACATCTTTGCTGGATACATATTTCAATGAATTTCTTATCTGATGCACTATACATATTTGTACTTCTGCTTTGGGAAATACACTATTTATAGCCGCAGGAAAACTTTTTAGACCATCAACACATGCAATCAGAATATCCTCTACCCCTCTCTCTTTTAGGTCATTTAACACTCCTAACCAGAACTTCACTTTCGGCTAAATAAAAGCCTAGTACTTCTTTTCTGCCATTTTGATCTATGCCTAATATATTATACATGCATTTACTTACGCAATGCCCGTCCTCCTTGACTTTGAAAAACATGCCATCCATGAATACTATTGGATATACAGATTGCAGTGGACGACTGCGCCATTCATTGATTAACGGCAGTAATTTGTCGGTGATATTGGATATTTCTGCTGCAGATATTTTGTGGTCATAAATTTCCTCAACGTGTGACGCTATATCTCTATAGCTCATACCACTGGCAAATGTGCTCAAAATCTTCGTTTCAAGCTCTGGATGTAAGCTTGTTTGCCTTTTTTTCACTATTTGTGGTTCAAAACTTCCTTCTCTGTCTCTTGGTGTCAATAGTTCAAATGAACCTGCGCTTGTCTTCAAAGTCTTGCCATTCCTCCCGTTTCTACGATTGTTTTCTTCACTTCCAGCAGATAAATGATGTTCTATTTCACCCTCTAGACTAGCTTCAAGCAGCCTTTTTATAAATGGCGTTAATGCTCCCTCCTTTCCTGTCAACGGTCTTCCTTCTCGTATAGACGACAGGATATTTGTTTCCAACTCTTTATAATCTACCAATCCGTTAGTTCTGTTTACTATTTTCTGACTCATTTTCAAACCTCCATTTTTTTATATCAATTTATTACTTTTTTTCGATTTGACACACTTTTTTGAACATTCCCAGTGAGAACTTTAATCTTTAATCCTCTTTAAAAAGTTATCTGAAGAAACGACTTTCACACCTCTAGCTTTTTCAAATGCCTCTCTTGCTGTGCCTGCGTTCTTACCTCCTTCCTTTGCCGCTTCTAAATTTTTATTATAGCCCTGTGCATCTTTATCTTTTATTTCATCAATGGTAGCCTGTTCTCCTAGCATGTTAAAAGTGTCATATGGTCTCTTAGTGGTTGTTTCCTCAAGCCTTTTATTTCCTTATGATGCTTTGTTTTTACTCCAAACGTTCCCTCAGAAATTACGTCTGTCAATATTGCGTATTCCCTACCTTCAATATACTTATTATTGTGGTCAGATATATTTCTGTTACCCCATTCTTTTGTTAGTTGATTTCTGACAGCTATCGATTCTATTCTCTTTTGTATCCATTCCTGAGGGTACCCTTTTGCAGCATAATCGGCATAGATTCGTTTGAGTGCAAGCTCAGGATTTTCATATTCTTGTAGCCTTTCATACCCGACTTTTGCAAGCCAACGTTTAAATTGTTCAACTCTTTTGGAAGGAATAGACTGCAAAATACGAAACAACCCCTCAACATTTGTACAATTAACATTCTGTTTACCACCTTTTGTTTTAATTTCAAGGGGGGTGACAAATTGTCCCCATCCTTCAGAAAGCCCTATATCTCTGCTTTTTATCTTTTTTAGATAGTCAGATGGGTTCTTACTACCTGTCAGAAAAGCTATTACTTCTGTTATTACGTACCACCATTCTCCATCGTGTAATACTCTAGTAAAATTGCTATTATCAAAAGCAGTAGTTTCAATATCTCCCTCTTTTAAAGTTAAAGTATCAGTCATAAGCAACCTCTATAAGTTAAGAATAAACATAAAAACTAAAAAGACACTATTTTAAAGTCAGAAAAACCATGACTTACAATTTAATAATTTTCCAAAATCAATTATGTGTGAAAAGTAACCACTATCTATAACATCATCACTTACATCATTAACGTGGATAAGGACTGGACGACATGAAAAGCCTTTTGGACGATTTAGTGCATCTATTTTCTTTTGTACCTCTTGTATTATTGAATGACCAATTTTATCTTTTGAAAATTTGATTTCGCAAATGTAGAGAGTGTTAAACTTCGTTTGAATCATATAATCAATTTGACAACCTGCACTATTACGTGTTCTTTTCTGAAAAAATGGATTCTCGCTTATTATTCTATCAATTCCTAAGATATTATGTATACTCTTTCTATTGTTCAGCACCAAATTTTCAAATTGAAGCCCAATAATTGTATACCACTCTGGTAAGAACCCTATAGAATAGGTGTCACGACTAATTTTTCCTAGATCTTTTTCGATATATTTTAGATAAAACCTTAAATAATTATCTTGAAGTCTGTACCTCCTGAGTCGTGAATCAGTACCAGTTTTTATACTCCAAGTATGATCCTTTGCAATAAAACCAGCAAGCTCAAGTTCATATAGATACTCAGAAATGCGTCCATGTCTTACGATATTTAAAGTAGCACAAATTTCTTCTTGTTCTTTAGCTCCAGTAGAAAGAGCTCTGACTATTTGCTTATAAAAAGCCGTTTTTCGCATGAATAAATCTGAGAATATTTGATTAAATTCTTCAACTAAAAACCCACCTTTTGTAAAACAAAGCCTTTTAATATTTTCTTCAGCGCTATGTTTAAAATTTACCTCCTCTAAATACTTTGGAATTCCGCCAGTTACTGCAAGCACCTTAAATTTTTCATATGCTGAAATATTTTTCGGCCAAAATTCATTGCAATCAGAAAGTGATAATTCTCCGAGTGTTAAAGTTAACGATATTCTCCCTACGAAACCAGTGCTGCTAAGTATATTTTTCTCGATCCAGGATGAAGCTGATCCACAAACAACGAAAATTAACTTGTTATTATTTTTTAGCTGCGTATCCCAAAAATTTTTTATTTTGCCTAAAAAGGTTGGATCTTTTGAGCCCATCCAAGAAATTTCATCAAACAGCAATAATGTTTTTCCTGATAGTAGACGTTCACCAACTGCCCATAGTAAATCGCTCCAGTCATCATACCTAGCAAAAGATGTATTAAATTGTCTAGCAACTTGTCTAGAAAATTCATTAAGTTGGTAGGACATTGTAGTATGCTTTTCTGGTGGCAAACCTATAAAGGAGTAATATTGCTCGAAGTATTTACCAAACTCTTGAATTAAACGACTTTTTCCTATACGACGCCTTCCTTTGACTACTACAAAAGATGCAGTATTTTTTTCTGTAAGCTCCAGTAGTTGTTTTAACTCAGTTTTTCTACCAATAAATAATGGAGACATAAAACACAAAATATAAATCTTTGTCTCCATTATACGAGATAAAATTAGAGACGTAAATAAATAAATTTAGATCTTTGTCTCCATCTTGAATTATTGAGAGGGTTTTGTAGCTTATGTTTATGGCAAAACTTTTTTCCTTTAGCTTCATCTACAAATTATTTATACAGATTACCTAAAAACTCAACTTAAGAATTTTAGATAAAAGTCGTTATATTTCAATAAGACCTCCAAAACCAGCTCTTGTTTCACCGAAATTACAAAAACTGTTCACTTTTTTGAAAAAATATTTTACAAGGAATAAAAAACATAATAAAATTGAACAGGGCTCTTTCTAGTAAGTGAAAGTTTAAGGTAAAAGATAATTTAGAAGTACCTCATAATCGAGTTTTAAGCTACCCTATGTGAGTAACTTAGGTCTTGGTGGTATAGTTGTACCCTGAGGTTGTAGAATCGCTTTAAAACCCAATTACGGGTATCCGTTCAGAGGTGCGGCTTAAGAGACAATAGATAAAAGGTTTTGAAATGGATTTAACTTTTTTTTGTCTCCAAGTGAGATACAGAGAAATTATCCGCTCAAGGAATCTATTCCCTCGCTCTGACTGTGCAAAATATGAATTCTTACGATAGACAACATAACGCCGTATTTGTCGTTCAACATGATTATTCGTTAATGGAATATTCTTTGGGTCATCCAAAAATGTCCACATCATTGGCTCGGATTTTATAATACCCTTTACCGTTCGTGAAGCTCCTTTTGCTTCAAGTATATAAGATATTTTTATCATGCAGTACTGCATAAATCTTCGCAACTCTTTAGATTGCTTAGTGAACTTTGAAATACTAATTTCATTTTCTGACAAAGCATTTTTTAATGCAAATAATCCATTAGCTGCATCTTTTAAACAATTGCCAAGTCTCATTACTTCACTATTCCAGCTATGAGATAACCTCTCGAAATTTCTCAACAAGTGAGCCCAACAAATTTGTCGTTTTTCATCACTGAAGTAGTTGTAAACTGCATATCTGTCGGTAATTACACGATTTTTGTAATCACAAAATGCACTATTCTTTAAAAACCTCATTCCTCTTGTATCTGCTAACTTCATAAGACTTGCGTTATTGTTGGCAAACATCCAGCACCATCCCAACTTGCCTTTGTTGTAGTGACTGATTTCATCAATATGCAAAATTTCGCTTGCTTTCATTTCTTCCTCTATTTGTTCATAGACTTCTTTACATTTTGATGAGACCCTTGCTTCGCTGTTGGACACACTACCAACACTTATACTCATGTTAATGCTGGGGTTATAACATTTCTCATACCAATTCCCACTATGCAAAGAACAGATAGACAATAATGGGAAAGAAGTGATAATAAAGTAGATAAAATAGAGAGGTATAAATGGCATTAAGGTCAAAACTATTAGACGAAAAAGTTGTAAATTTGGCGAAAGAAATGTTAAAAAAGGTCAGAAATAACGCATATGTTTCAAAAAAGTTACAAGCGGTGATAGCAGGAAAAGAAAGTAGTATAAGCGCTGTGGCAAGAATATGTAAAATTTCAAGGACTGCTTTGACTGAATGGATAAAGCATCTAAAATTTGGTAGAGTAGAAAGATTATTTGCCCCGTCTCAGCGGCGAAGAAAAAGCAAATTAAAGAAAAATCAACGTGAGCAAATTGAAATATGGGTAGAAAGAAATCCAAATATTACTATTAAGGAAGTGCAGATAAAAATCTCAGAGGAATTTGGCCTAAACATTAGCAAATCAACAGTGCACCGTGAGATACAAAGGATGAAATTTTCTTATATAACACCGAGGCCAATGCACCATAAACAAGATAAAAACAAGCAAGAAGAGTTTAAAAAATACTTCAATAAAATAGTCAATTCCCACCCTGAAAAAGAGGTGTTTTTTTGATGAATCACGATTTGGAACTCATTCAAAAATCGGACACGGATGGTTTAAAAAAGGGGTCAGAACGCAGGTTAAAATGAAAATTGGTAGACAAAATTTCTATATCTACAGTGCGGTAAATCCAAGAAGTGGTAAGAAAATCAGCCTACTTGCTCCATATGTAAACACTGATTGTATGAATATATTTCTGGAGCAGATGTCGAAAGATTTAGGCACGAAAAAAGCCTTTCTTGTAATGGATTGTGCAAGTTGGCATAGATCAAAAAGTTTGAAATTTCAGGAAAACATTACCATTATATACTTGCCTCCTTATTCACCGGAACTGAATCCTGTTGAGAGGTTGTGGCAATATATCAAATACAATACTTTACGTAACAGAGTCTACGATACCATAGGCTTACTTGCAGATGTTCTGTGTAATTTTATTGTCAGTATTTCCAGCACTACTATTAAACGAGTTTGTAATGTTTCTTATTTGTTCGATTAGTAATGGAATTTGGTATCATAATAGTCCGAACAGGTCATAGGAAGGCAGAATCAACAGCACGACGAAAGGATTCGAATAGAGGAATGTTTTTCCTGGCTCTGTTTTTTATAGCAAACCAATAATGCTCAATTTTGTTGAAATCTGGAGAATATGGAGGAAGATATAAAATTTCTGCACCAACTCCTTTAGCAAATCTTATTAGACTTATGAAAAGTAGCATTATCAAGGATAACAGTTTGTCCAGGTTCCAAAATCGGTGTCAGAAACTGCTCAAACCATTTATTAAAGATATCCATATTGCAGTGGCCTTTAAAGGTTAACGGAGCAATTATTTTTCTTCCACTTAAGGCTGCAACCATGCTAATTCGTTGAGTTTTCTTTCCAGATTTTAGGGCATAAAACCGCTGTCCTTTCTGGCAATACCCATAGGTTCAGTGTTATCAATGCCAGACTCATCTATATACACTAATTCTTTAGGTTCTTTTGTTGCTATAACCTTTGAAAATTGAGCTCGCTTTTCTTCATTTCTTTCTTTATATCCGTAGGTCTTTTTTTTCTTGTGAATCCTATATTTTTAAGTGCTCGATGAATTGTTTGTCTACTAATATTGCCCCAGCATCTCTGACTGAGTTTTGCCACCTTGCTCATTTGCAAATTCGGCAAATGCATTCCAGTCGGTAATTTTATGCCACGCTTCCAAGCTTTTTTGATTGAAAATCTCCCGTTTTCTCACGTCTTTTCTTCCACTCATATAAAGTTGTTTTTCCAATCTTAAATCTCTTGGCAACAGTTTCTCCACTCTCTCCTTCATCCAATGCTTCCATTACCTTTTTCCTTAAGTCATAACTATATGCTGCTGGCATGCTTACCATCACTACTATAAATCCATATCTTACCTTTTTTGGACTATTATGAGAAGTGCTATAACTTCTAAAGATGCTATCCTTTTTGGCTTGTTATCTCTAGCCGGAATTTCAACTTCTACTTTTCCAGTACAAGGAACCCTTTCTATAAATTGCCATAATTTTTCTTCTCGAGAATACCTAGATGTTTTATTTACGTTTCGGTTTCTACAAGCTCTTATCAAAACCGCTGAATTAAGACGGTAAGCAAGCTCAAAAAAATCATAAATATCTGCTTCTCTATCACATACCGTTATAGTTTCTGTTTGAGTTGAATCTATAATTTCATTTGTTTTCTTTAAACTTTCTAGCCACTTTATGCTTTCTTTATCTTCAATACTAACGTTTCTACAACGTCTTCTTTTTTCTAGCTCTTGGTCTTCTTTAGATATAGATGGTCTCGAGTAAAGCTTTTGGTCTAGTATTCCTAATGTCAAGCCTTCTGTACTAATCGCAAAAGCTGTGTGCATCATAATACCTTTACTTTGTTTTTTTGAAACAACTGCCAATCCTCTTATTTTTTCATGTCCCATATATGAAATGCAACTTGTATCCTGAATCACAAGAATCCTTTTATGAGTTTTTGTTCTTTCAACAGTTTTTGCAATATGCGATGTTAAGATATCACTTCCTTTTACATTCTCATTTTGAAAAAAACGATAAGCTGCTTTTGCTTCTGACCAACTTCCACATGCTTGATTGATTGAACTTTCAGGTAAACTTATTAAACTATCAGCAATATTTACTAATCGATCTGTCAGTCTTTTATCTCCAAGTGCAGCATCCCCCAATTCATTTCTAGCCCATTCATTACCCTTGTTTGCCATTTTTATACCCTCAATATTCACAAACTTTAATATTCTAATCCTTTATTTATAAGTCCATTTACATTTGTGGGTAATAGTAAGGGTATAGGGACATAGCATCGCATGTAGAGGAGATGTATGACCAAAAAATATCTGCAGCAGAAATATCCAATATCACCGACAAATTACTGCCGTTAATCAATGAATGGCGCAGTCGTCCACTGCAATCTGTATATCCAATAGTATTCATGGATGGCATGTTTTTCAAAGTCAAGGAGGACGGGCATTGCGTAAGTAAATGCATGTATAATATATTAGGCATAGATCAAAATGGCAGAAAAGAAGTACTAGGCTTTTATTTAGCCGAAAGTGAAGTTCTGGTTAGGAGTGTTAAATGACCTAAAAGAGAGAGGGGTAGAGGATATTCTGATTGCATGTGTTGATGGTCTAAAAAGTTTTCCTGCGGCTATAAATAGTGTATTTCCCAAAGCAGAAGTACAAATATGTATAGTGCATCAGATAAGAAATTCATTGAAATATGTATCCAGCAAAGATGTGAAAATTTTCATGAATGATTTGAAAAAAATATATCGTGCTTCAAGTAAAGAAATCGCTGAAAATTATTTGCTTGAGCTGGAAGAAAAATGGGGTGAAAAATATCCTTTGGTCATAAAATCGTGGCAAAACAATTGGGAAAATTTGTCTGGTTATTTTAAGTATTCTGGCCCTGTTAGAAGGCTAATTTATACCACCAATCCAATTGAGGGGTTGCATAGATGAATCAGGAAATTCATTAAAACCAAGGGCTCATTTACCAGTACAAATGCCTTGTATAAGTTGGTATATTGTGCTATAAAAAAAGTGGAGCAAAAGTGGATTATGGCTCTCCCTAATTGGGCTTTAACTATGTCTCAACTTGACATCTTCTTTCCCAACAGATTGAAAATTGAGTTGAACTAAAAATGCGGCTTGACACGCTTTTTTGAACATTCCCGCCTATTCGAATTTGCCTCGTAAATCCCTTACATCACACCTTCTCATTGGTAGCCATGCAACAAAGCCATCCAATATCTCCAACTAATACTGGATATCGATATTTTGTTATCCACACTATGTGATATATATACAGAGTGACTGCTTTTTCTATAATATTCCACATTCTTTGAGATTTTTCACCTTAAAATTATATTCTTAAAAGGATGGACTTTAAGTCCAGTGTTTTTCTCCTAAATTTGGGACAATAAAATCTAACGTGACTTCGCGCCAAATGTGATGCTGCTCAGCAGGTAAGCCAATTAACGGGCTACATTTATATACTGCACGCATTGCATTATCTGCTGCTGATCTAAAAAGAGGATTATTTTGATAAGAACTACTATCTGCTACGTTGGCTACAACGATCTCGCCTTTACTGGATAATAATAAGTTAATTTTTATACTAAAATTTTCTTTATAAACTATGCTCTCAGGAATGCTCCAACACTCTGTCAGTTTATCCCTTATAGAATTAATAATTTCTGTTACAGCCAATTCATCATCTTTGTTCTCAATATTTTTCTTATCTCTTATTTCATTTTTCACCTCTTTGATGTCTTCTCTTAGTTTTCTTTCTACACCCTTTTTTCTTTTGGGAATTGGAATACCCTCATCAATTTCCTGTATTTCAATAATTTGCCTCGGTTGTACTAACTCAACTAATTCTTTTTTTCTTTGTGGTATAGGAATAACTGACGAATCATCCGTTTGGGCTTTCATTGAAAAAAGCAAAAAACAACATAGAAACAAAAGAAGAGTATGATTAAAATAGAGAGGGCGCATATGTTAAGCAGCTTGTTTTACTGGTTTAAAGCTAATATTGCACATAAAGTCAATATATTTCAGTTGACTTAAACTCAAATTTGCTACACTAATTTTATTATCTCTATAATATCACATGGTCAATATACTCTGAATGAGATGGAAAGATGAAGGTGTTATTATAGCTGTTAAAAAATACGGTGATAAAAATTTAATTCTTTCTCTATTTACAAAAAATCATGGAAAGTGCAGAGGATTAACTAGGTTAACAAACAATAGCAATTATAAGTTTCAAATAAGTAATCTATTACATGCAGAATGGAGTGCTAAGCTACCTGAAAATCTAGGTTTTTTAAAGTGCGAATTGATTGAATCTCCATTTCATCATTTCTTTCAAGATAGGTTAAAAAGCATTGCTATTGTTTCTTTCTCGTCTATATTAGAAAAAGTGCTTCCAGAAAGTGAATCCTGCATCAAGTTATATGATAATTTTAGACACTTCATCGATGTAATAAAACATAATAGCCAGTTTTGGCAAAGTCATTACCTTAACTTAGAGCTTCTGCTTCTTACGCAACTTGGATTTAAGTTAGACCTATCAAAATGTGCTGTAACAGGTGTGAAAGAAAATCTACAATTTATTTCTCCAAAAACTGGTAGAGCAGTGTCAAAAA
Organism: Wolbachia endosymbiont (group B) of Protocalliphora azurea; assembly: GCF_947251865.1. Lineage (NCBI taxonomy): Bacteria > Pseudomonadati > Pseudomonadota > Alphaproteobacteria > Rickettsiales > Anaplasmataceae > Wolbachia > Wolbachia endosymbiont (group B) of Protocalliphora azurea. The sequence continues at coordinate 1,003,382 of NZ_OX366394.1, forward strand.
AAGTAGGTGACTGTTATGCAGATAAATTACTACCTTTTCCACAGATGTTGCATGATGTATACAATAACAACCTACAAAATAGCTACTCATATCAAGAATTCAGACTAGGGTTAAAAATTACAGGGTATTTTTTAAATAAATATCTATTTCTGCAGTTAAATGCGAAATTTCCGGAGTTGAGAAATTTTATGCTATCATTTGAATCTTAGTTACTACTTATTTGAAAGAACTTCAACCAGTAACCACTCTATTTCTACCACTGTTTTTTGCTTTATATAAATATTTGTCAGCACGTACTATAAATTTTTTAACATCATCAAGGTCAGATCTTTGCATTGCTGAAATTCCAATGCTCACAGTTACATTATGGGTTGTATTTTTACCCACAAGTATAAAAGGTTCTTTGGCAATAATTTTCCTTATTCTCTCTGCAATAGTATACGCATCTGATACATTGGTATCTGGCATTACAACAACAAATTCCTCACCACCAAACCTAGCTAATAAATCTGTCACTCTGATATTTTCAGAAATTCTTTTCTGTATTTCCTTTAAAAGTTCATCTCCAGCATTATGCCCAAAGTTATCATTCACCATCTTAAAATAATCTATATCAAGTATCATAAGAGATAAACTTCTATCTTTTTCCACAGAATCCTTAACAATATTTCTTAAGTGTGCATCAAAATATCTTCTATTATAACAGTTAGTTAATGGATCCTTTATAGACATTTCTACATTATTAAATAAATTCATTCTCAAGGCATCTTGATACCTTTTGCGTTTCACTTGCAAATTAACCCTAGCTATTAATTCACTCTCATCTAAAGGTACTGTTAAATAATCATTAGCACCTACATCAAGTGCCTTTACTAAATTGCTTTTATCATAATCTTCAGAAAGGATCAGAATTGGTGTATAACGTGTTTCTACTTTACTACGAAACTTAGAACACAACCGTAGGCCGTCAGTTTTTGAAAACTGCATGTCAGAAATAATCAGGTCGTAATTATCCTTAATACCAACCTTTAATGCTTCTTTTGGATCGTGCAGTATTTTAATTGATCTGAAGCGTTGCTTTAGAACATTGTGTATCTGCTCTGCTTGAAAGGTGTCCTCATCTACAACAAGTATGTTAGCATCAAAAATCTGATTAGAATAATCCATAATACTGCTTTCTGCTACTCCACCAATCTCAGCATTAGTTTCTCCTCTCAAGCACAACTCATCTATTATCATCTTTAAGCGCACAAGAGACTTAATTCTTGCAGATAAAGCAGTTTCATCTATCGGCTTAGTTAGAAAGTCATCCGCACCAGCATTAATTCCTTCCACTCTATCATGAGTGTCATGCAGCGCAGTTACCATAATGATTGGAATATAAGTCGTTAAGGGATCATTCTTTAGCTTCTTACAAACCTCAAAACCACTCATTTTTGGCATCATGACATCAAGTAAGATAATATCTGGCTGCTGTTCCGCTACTAAATCTATCGCCTCCTCGCCATCATAAGCTACAATAACTGTATAGTACTCTGCTTTTAGCTGAGCCTCCAAAAGCTTAACATTAGATGGTATATCATCTACTACTAGGATTTTTGCTGTCATTTTTTGTACTATCTACATTGTAAGTAGGATAAAGCTTGCCATCTTCACCAATTATGTAATTGACTTTTTCAACGTTATGCCCTTCATATAATTCTTTAATTCCGGTATCCTTCAACAATTTCCTAACTCTTGATTTTACAACCCAGAAATACCTATATATATTTTTAATAAGATTAAGAAATACAGGTACTTTACTTTTATCAAAAACAATTATACTCACTAAAGCTACAACTAAAATTTCTGAAAGACCTATATTAAACATTTTTCCTATGAAGCAAGTACTTTAATTCTCCTGATTATGAGTATTAATTTACTTAAATCAAGTTTAGAAGCAACCATCTCATCTAAAAAGCTATTGTAACGCTCTATATAATCCTTATCATTAAGAGCCCAAGTTTGAACCTTATCTATATGATTATCAGTAGCTTTTATAACTTTAACAGCTAGCTTATGATGATAATTGCTTAAATCATCTAATAAATCATTAATTAAGCTGCGATCCCAATAAGAAGAATGGCTTTTAATCTTGACAGCAATTGTTCTAATCATATCAAACCTTAGCAGCGACTTTAATTTAAAGTATATTCTACCAGCTTCAAAGATTGATAAAGATGTCTGTTCAGCAATAGATATAACGTCCAGCGCATAAATAAGAATACGTAAATCAGCAACCTTTTTTGCTAGATCTTTATTTATGTTAAGCTCTACCAAAGAGGTTAATCCATGATTATAGATCTTTAACAGGCGATCATCTAAAATATCATGGCCTAAAGTTTCAATTGCACCCCTAAATTTTGTAACACCATCTAGTTCTACAAGATTAAGCTTACCAAGATTTTTTACTAACCAAAATGATACCCTACCAATAAATTTTTGCACACTTCTCACTACTTGCAAATATGAATCAACATCAATTTTTCCATCCAATTCATCAATTTTCTGCCAAAGGCTACTTAAATTATATAGGTGATTAACAACGATATATATGTTAACTGCTTCATGTACTTTAATTCCAGTACTCTCAACCAAATTATTAATAAATATACAGCCCATCCTATTTACTACATCGTTTGTAATGCAAGTAGAAATAATTTCCCTACAAAGTTGGTGTTTCAATATGGAATCCTTGAACTCTGTTACCATCCTTTGTGGAAAGTAATTTAGTAAGTAATCACGGCACAAAAAATCTTTTTCAGGTAGCTCAGAGTGTATAACTTCATTTTTTATTGCTGTTCTTGCATAAGACATCAGAACAGAAAGCTGAGGAGAACAGAAACCTTCTCCATCAGTTAACATTCTTGCTACCTCTTCTTCAGCTGGAAGAAATTCTACATCTCGGTTTAGCAGCCCAAATTTCTCTAAACTGAGTAATAATTTATGGTGCTGCTCCAACTTTTCTTTAGCTTGCAAGCACTCAAGAAGCAATGCTTTTGTTTCAATCCTGTTATGGTTTTCAAGTACCTTAGATGCAACTTCATCTATCATGCTAGCCAGTATTTCATTCCTTTTTTCCAAGAAAATTCCCCCTTCTTTCATAATTGCAACAAAAGCAATCTTGATGTTAACTTCAAGATCAGAACATATTACTCCTGCTGAATTATCAATAAAATCTGCATTGATATACCCACCTATTTTAGCGTATTCTACCCTTCCAAGCTGCGTGCAACCAAGGTTGCCACCCTCTATAAACATAGAAGCTCTAATATCATGACCGTTTACTCTTAATTCATCATTTGCTTTATCGCCAACCATGCCATGGCTTTCACTTTTTGCCTTAACAAAGGTGCCAATTCCTCCATTCCATATGAAATCCACTTTTGCCTTGAGCAAATATCGAATCAAATCATTTGGAGATAATGTATCTTCCGTTATATCAAAGCACTTTTTCATTTCTTGAGAAATTTCTACTTGTTTGCTACTACGTTCAAATACCCCGCCACCATGAGAAATCAAATCTCTATTGTAATCCATCCAAGTGGAAAACGGTAATTCAAAGAGCCGTTTACGCTCCACGAAACTCTTTTCCGCATCAGGATTTGGATCAACAAAAATATGCATATGATTAAATGCTCCAATTAAACTCATATTTCTTGAAAGCAGCATGCCGTTCCCAAATAGATCGCCAGCCATATCTCCAATTCCAATAACAGTTGTATCCTGGTAAATATCCTTATTCATTCTCCAAAAATGGCGTTGTGCTGCAATCCATGCACCTCTTGCTGTAATACCCATCTTTTTGTGGTCATAACCTGCTGATCCACCAGATGCAAATGCATCTTCGAGCCAAAAGTTACATTCAGAGGATATTTCGTTTGCATAATCAGAAAATGAAGCAGTGCCTTTATCTGCTGCAACTACCAAATATGGATCATCTTCGTCATACCTAATCACATTTTCTGGTGGAGTTATTTTGCCATCAACTACATTATCAGTAATATCAAGCATTCCTCTGATGAAATTCTTATAGCATTCAACACCTTTCTCCCTTAAAATGTTTTTGTCTTTATAAACTTGCTTTATTACAAACCCACCCTTTGCGCCAACAGGTACAATGACCGCATTTTTTGTCATCTGGGCTTTCATGAGTCCCAAAACTTCAGTGCGAAAATCTTCCGTTCTATCCGACCATCTCAAACCACCACGAGCCAACTTCCCTCCTCTTAGATGTATTCCCTCAAAAAGGTTTGAATAAACATACAATTCACGGTATGGGCGCGGGTCAGGTAAACCATTTATTTTACTTGAATCAAATTTGATAGATAAGTATGGCTTATCATCTTGATAATAACTGGTTCTCAAAATTGCCATTATCAAGTTAAATATCGAACGCAAAACGTAATCATTTGAAACGTTGCTGATCTCTTTTAGTAGTTCTTCAATTTTTTCTATCAAAATGCTAGTAGTTTCTGCCCTATCAATATCTATTTTAGTATCAAATCTTGAATGAAATAATTCTACTAAATACCTTACTACTTTTGGATACTCTGATACTACTTTCTGGATATATTCTGGGTTATAGCTAAATGATGTCTGCTTTAGGTAGGCGCTTAGCGCTCTAATCAGAAGCACTTCCTTCCACTTGAGCCCAGCAATAATGATCAAGCTGTTAAAATAGTCATTTTTTATTTCCTTGCTGAACACTTTTACAAGTGTTACCTCAAACTGCTCTTTTAAAGTAATGTTGTCTATTAATTCATCAACTCTTGACAACACAAAATGATGTATCCATATTCCACCGTTGATTTCTATATAATAACCATTATGAGATAGAATCTTAGCCCCTAAATTCTTAGTAACCTTTAATATCTTTGACAATTCAAGGCCTCCGTTGCTTGGAGTGTAAACCTTCAATTGATAGTTGAGATTGTCACGAGTAAGCCTCAAATCAACTTCGCTGACTTTTTTCTTTCTCACTATCTCCAATTTTTTCATATCATAATACGCATCATGAGGTTCAAAATTCTCTTGATAACTTATCGGAAATGCCTTGCAATAGCGGATAAATATATCCTCAACAGTGCTAAAAGTATTATATAAATTGTCTATAAAACGATCTTCCCACTTTTCTGTAATGTTTCTTAACTTGTTTTCGATACGCAAAACTTCATCATCAAAAATGCTAGCGCTTTTGGTTCTTAGCACCACGTGTAATTTCATCAAATCATATTCATTGATAATGTGATTGTTATAAATATCTGAACTTTCTGCATTCGTTTCATCTTTCAATATATCGCGTATCTTAAACATTAGTCTTGCACTAGCATAACGCATCGGTATCAATACTATGCAACTAATAAAGTTCCCTACCTTTCTCAAAAATAATTTGACTCTTGGTCTAATCGCAAGAGACATGATCGAGGTGCAAATTTCAAATAACTCGTCTTCATTTGATTGGAATAATTCGTCACAAGAAAATGCCTGTAAAATGGAAATTAAAGCTTTATTGTTATGGCCACCAGGAACAAATCCTGCCTTTTTTTCTATTGTTGTAACCTTATCCTTTATTACCGGAATAGTTCGAATATCTTGCACTTCTGCTATAGAAGTAAATAGCCCAAAAAAATGCTGTTCCCTTATTACATCACCCTGATCATTAAATTCTTTCACTCCTATACAATTCATATAGGTACGCCGATGAACTATTGAGATTAGGTCTGATCTTAGTATGTATAAAGAATTCAAGCTTTCAGAAAAAATTGATGAATTTTGGTACTCTTCACTTGCTCTCATTAACCCGAGGCTCTCCTTACCACTTAGAGCAAGCTTCCCTTCTTTATTAGTAATGTATTCTTGATAACCTAAAAATACAAAATTGTTATTTTTCAACCAAGCTAGAAAATCTCTGCCTCCAGCATCCAATGCCGGATGCTCAAGAAGCTTCTTGAGCATCAATTGCCAGTCCTTTACAACGCAGTTAACTGCTTTTAGCGTCTTTCGTAGAGATTCTTCTAGTGTATCAACAAAGCTACCGCTTATGCCTTTAATAATTACATATATTACTGACTCTTTGATTCCATTACTTTCTTCTAAAAGATGAATTTTATCTATTAGGCTATTTTTTCTTTGAACATTAATTATGCTGTTACTATAATAGCATATAGTTAAACCGTTTGACTTAATAGTGGAAATGACAGAATCCACTAAAAAGGGCATGTCATAATTTGTGATTTTAATTATAGTGAAATTGCCTTCTATTCCTGAAATATCATTTACATTACTTACTGCCAATTTACTTTCTTCTTTTTCTTTTTTAAGAATGAAGTTGTATGCATCTTCTGCAATGTATAAAAGAAATTTATCGTTGACTTTTAGGTCACTATTATAAACAAAATTATAAAAGTACTGTATAAACTCTTTAATTTTTTCTTTCTCTTTTTTATTCCCTTGATCAACTAGCTTAAATAAAGACTCAACATTAACATTATGATTTATACACATTTTTCAAAACAAAAATACACAGCGAATCTAGATCTTTTTAACTAAGATTTCGTTACCAGAAGTATACACTATTAGCTCATCTCCTTCTACTATTTCCCCAGATAAAACTAACTTAGCTAGATTATTTTGAATGCATTCTTGTATTACCCTTTTCAGAGGCCGCGCTCCATATTCAGGGTCATATCCAGTTTGTGCTATTAGTCCTTTAGCTTCTTGCGATAAACTAATACTCAGTTTACGCTTAGCAAGCATCTTTTGTAAATAAGAGAATTGAACATCTATAATTTTATCAATGTCATCTTTGGTTAAGCTGTGGAATATAATAATTTCATCCAGTCTATTTAAAAATTCTGGACGAAACGCTGACTTAACTATTTTCATCACCTCATCTTTCACAGATTCGGTAGCTCCTCTTAGCATCATCTCAGCTCCAAGGTTAGAAGTTAAAATTAGTATGGTATTACGAAAATCAATTAATTTGCCATGGCTATCGGTTAGTCTACCTTCATCCAAAATCTGCAGTAGTATATTAAATATATCTGGATTTGCCTTTTCTATCTCATCAAACAAAATTACCTGATATGGTCTTCTCCTTACTGCTTCGGTTAATCTGCCACCTTGTTCATAACCAACATATCCTGGAGGCGCACCAATTAACTTTGAAACGGAGTGTTTTTCCATATACTCTGACATATCAAAGCGTAGAAGTGCTGATTGATCATCAAACAAAAATTCGGCAAGAGATTTTGCTAACTCTGTTTTTCCAACTCCGGTTGGACCTAAGAATAAAAATGAACCAAAAGGTCGATTAGTATCCTGAACACCAGAACGGGAGCGCCTTACTGCATTACTTATCGCTTCAATTGCATCTCTCTGCCCTATTACTCTTTTTCCTATTTCATTTTCCATGTTAAGGAGCTTTTCCTTTTCACTATGCATCATGTTATCAACTGGAATGCCTGTCCATTTTGAAACAATATTTGCAATATCACTCTCAGTAACTTCTTTCTTTAGGAAACTATCAGTAACTTTTTCCTGATTTTTTAACTCATTTTCAAGTTGAGGAATCACACCATACATCAATTCCCCTGCCCTTCCTAAATTTCCATTCCGCTGAGCCAATTCTAGCTCTTTCCTCGCATTATCCAATTTTTCAGCAGTTTCTTGTATTTTAGCTATTTTATTCTTTTCCATCTGCCATTTACTGCTTAAGTCAGCAAATTTACTGTTTAGACTCTCAATTTCCTCATTTATCTTTTTTAAACGTTGCTTAGAGTTTTCATCACTTTCTTTTTTCAAAGCCTCTGACTCAATTTTCAGCTGTATAATCTTTCTTTCAAGCTCATCAACAACCTCAGGCTTGCTGTCCATTTCAATTCTAACCCTACTTGCTGCTTCATCAATTAAATCGATCGCTTTATCAGGTAAAAACCTATCTGTTATATATCTATTAGAAAGCGTTGCAGCAGCGATTATTGCACCATCTGTGATTCTAATACCATGGTGCACCTCATACCTCTCCTTCAAACCCCTCAGTATTGAAATAGTATCAGTCTCAGTCGGTTGAGAAATAAACACAGGCTGAAAACGCCTTGCAAGCGCAGGGTCTTTCTCTATATGTTGACGATACTCATCCAAAGTTGTAGCCCCTATACAGCGAATTTCTCCACGCGCAAGAGCAGGCTTGAGCAAATTTGAAGCATCCATCGCACCACTTGTCGCTCCTGCTCCCACTAAAGTATGAAGCTCATCTATAAACAAAATAACTTTGCCCTCTGCTTTTAAAATCTCATTAATCACTGCTTTTAGTCTCTCTTCAAACTCCCCTCTAAATTTTGTTCCAGCAATTAATGCACCAAGATCCAAAGCTAAAACTTTTGCATCACGCAAACCAAGTGGTACATCATTTGCAACAATTCTGTTTGCTAAACCTTCAACTATTGCAGTTTTTCCAACACCAGGTTCACCTATCAGTACTGGATTATTTTTTGTTCGCCTCAACGATACCTGCATAGTTCTTCTGATTTCCTCATCACGACCAATTACAGGATCAAGCTTACCTTGCATAGCAAGCTCTGTAATATCTTTTGTATACCTCTTTGCCGCATTTAATTTTTCCTCGCTATTTGGAGAGTCTGCACTGCCACCTTTTCTCATTTCTGCAATAACTGAATTTAATTTTTGCGGTGTTACACCACCTTCTGCTAAAATTTTACCTACAATTTCATCTTTTTGTGCAGCAAGGCCCTGCAACAACCGCTCAACAGTAACAAATGTGTCTTTATTTCTCCTCGCAATACCAATTGAATCATCAAAAACTTTTGCTACCTCTCTTGAAAGCTGAAGTCCAACACTACCTGGTCCTCCAACCACTGGAAACTTTTTAATTGTACTACTCACAGCATCAGAAATATTCTGAACATTTCCACCACAGGTGCCTATCAAATCCTGAACTAAACCTGACTCATCTTCAAGCATTACTTTAAGTAAATGTTCAGGCATAAAAATCTGATGCCCAGCTCCCAATGCTTTCATTTGAGCTCTCTGGATTAGGCTTTTTGCTTTTTCGGTAAATTTATTCAAGTCCATAATACAAATTTAACTCATACTTGCTGATATATATAACAACTACTTTCTCAATTTTAAACTTAAAGTCATTCAGCATTCAACCACTATGGATTAAAATCCATAGTGGTTGAATATTTGATCGTAGGGCTTATCTTTGTTATGCCTTGACCTTAACACAGCTACATTTCTAGGTTTTTCCATCATCGTTTATAATGTTAGGATTAGCGCCTTTTTCTAGCAAAAATTTGATAATCCTTAAATCACTATAATATGCAACATTATGTAGTGCTGTGCTTACATACTTGTTAATAATGTTTACGTTAACTCCCTCATCTATTAAAAACCTAACTATCTCTAAATATCCCCTTCTGCAGCATAATGTAACGCAGTTAACTTAGGCATGTGTGTATCAGTATCTAATAAATTTTTTACTGAGAATTTTACAGTTTCTAAGTTACAATTTTGAGAAGCAATGCGTAATATCGTTTTATAATTATCTGCAGCTTTTGACTTCATGTAGTAATAGGTAGCAATAATACATACTATTAATGTTATAAGCCACCAAAAATGCAGCTTTTTTTTTGTATCTTGACTCAATTTATCCATATTCAACATCTTTTTAATATTAAATAGATCATTTACTCATTTTTTATTAACATTACTTACTCAAAGATGATGACAACATAGTAAGGTAACCTGAGTTGGCTTTGTTGCATAGCGAGTAGAGATGGGAGAAAAAAGGGAGAAAATCTAAAGAAAGTGGTTACTTTATTAAGAAATGAACATTGTGTAGAGTATATGCCAAAGAAGATGAAGGTCAGTAATCATTAAAGAGTATAATCAATTTTTAGAAAAAAGAGGAAATGTCTTTCATTTTATCGATGAAGCTATAGAAAACTGGTACGAAAGTTCAGAAAAAATTCCTGGAGATTTATAGCGATAAGGTTGTTATTGCAGTACGTATAGTCGTTAATCTATTTGGAATAGGCTTAAGGCAAGCAGTTGGATTTATAAAAGGATATTTACAAAGTATAGTGAAGAATCTCCAAGTATTCACAAGCTTCTCGTCAAACTTAATTTGAAACTATGTGACCACAGAACAGATAAAAATGACATAGAGAATATTGAAATTGCTATAGATAGTACTGTAATGCATATTTATAGTAACAGTACTCAACATAACAAAGATAACGCCAAGATAAGGAAGTATAATGGTACAGATCAAATAAGAAAGCTATATGTTGCTTTGGACGTAAACAGCAAAAAGGCAATAGCAGTTCGATATACTAATTTTCTTTCACATGATAGCATCTAAAATACTAAAGGAAATGGGTGATATCTATAAGATTAAGTCTCTGCGTGCAGATGGAACTTATGATACAGATAATTTATATAAGTTGTGCAATCAATACAATTTGAAACCCATCATAAAGCCAAGAAAAAATGCAAAAATCTGCAGCAATATAGATTATCTATCAGAAAGAAACAACAACATTAGTATAAGGAAAACTTACCCACTGGAAAAAGAAGACAAGGTATGAAATACGTTCACGTATCGAGAGTTTTTTCCTGAGGCTCAAAAAAACATTTGGATTTAGTTTTAAGAATAAATCTGAGGTAAATCGCTCTCAAGAGGTGCTTTTAAAATGCTATTTTATTAATAACTTTACTGATATAGGTATGCCTATTTTCAAATTTGCCTCGTAAATTCCTTTCATTACTCCTCCTTATTCCTTGCCATTCAACAAAACCTGGGAAGGGCTATACTTGGCAGTGGCTACACTTCTTACGGCAGAGCGATAAATGATTGCTGGTTAACCAAATGCTAGGAGAGGGTATGGGTAGTTTGATTTTTTATGTTGTTCTGAAAAGAAGATGTACTATATTTAGTATAAAATTCATAGTTACATGTTAATATTATACTAGTTTTTTAATTAAGGAGAATATTATGAAAAGTAATACAAAAAGTGCTGCTGCGTATAATACTAGAGAAGAAGCGTATGAACAATATTACCATTGCATACGCGCATGTCCTAAAAGTCATCAGGATAATAACGAACTACGTAGTGCATGCATTAGTAAATGTAGGGAAAGTGATTGGAGCTTTGAACAGGATGTAAAATTTAGTGATCAATTAAATTCTATTACGTCTCAGCTCCAGGAAGGGCTGAACGATTTATCTGAGTTGTCATCAGATCTAAATCTAATGAAACTATAAAAAAGAAGATACTTAGTATCTTCTTTGCTATGCAAGCTACTCTTATAGTTGAGTGTCACTAATTAGAGAAGTTTAAGCAGCGCATAACCTTGCTTATATTTTGCATAATATACATTTACGTATATTATAATAGGTATATAGATATTTTTTATTAAAAAGGAAGGGGAGGTGCCTTCGTGTGTTGACATCCTCCCCGCCCTAAAGGGCAAGGATTCCTACCACGTTCAGACCGAAGTCTGAATCATCTCGGTGGGTTCCTGCTTCATCGGGAGGCTAAATGCACTATCCCCTCCACAGGCACAACATGGCATGCCCTGCCGCTAAATCTATTATGCTTTTGTGCATATTCGGTGTCAACACCCGCTTCCGCCTTATATCCCCGCCCTGAAGGATGGGGTTTTACGGTGTTTTTTTGATAAGAAAAAGTCTTTTTCGGTGGTTACACCTATATTCTTTATTTCAGCTTTAAAACTGTTAAAATATAGCCCTTCCCATAATAGTCCAAAAAAATCATAAGAAGTAAGAATCGACAGCATGACGAAAAGATGTGAATAGAGGAATGTTTTTCCTAATTCTATTTTCTATAGCAAACCAATTATGCTCAATTTTGTTAAAATCTGGAGAATAAGGAGGTAGATATAAAATTTCTGCACCAACTCCTTTAGCAAGTTCAGTAATCTTATTAACCCCAGTTATGGATTAGAAAGTAGAATTAATAAAGAGAGGAATAGGGTAAACTCAGGTATTTTAGCAAAAATTAAGAGGTTATCCATGAAGAAAGATATTTTACTGTTTTATAGAAGATTTTTGTCACATTGCTGATGAAAAACTTTCAGAAAAGCTTCTATCAAGTGGCAAAAAAACAAAAAGAATACCTGAAATTACCGTGCCAGAAATACTTACTATAATCTTACTTTACCACAATCGCTGTGCAAAAATTTCAAGTTTTTTTACTTGAGTTATCTTAAATTATTGTACAGTTCTGAGTTTTCAAAACTCCCTTCGTATCATAGATTTGTTGCTCTAAAACTCAGGGTTTTATGGTATTTGGCAATGCTTTTGCAGTGGTTCTGCGAGCAAGCAAAAATCACTCTATATTGATACAACTGCAATCGCTGTTTGCCACACAAAAAGGATCGCAAAAAATAAAGTTTTCAAAGAGTTGGCAAATATAGGAAAGACTACCTATGTTCGGTTTTAAATTGCATCTGGTAATCAATGAAATAGTCGAAGTTCAAGTTATTACGCTAACTAAAGGCAGCGTTGACGACAGAAAACCTACACCAAATTTGACTAAAAAATTGACAGGACTTTTGTTCAGAGATAAAGAAGAAGGACCTCTTTGAGAAACTCTTCGATAGAGGTCTAAAACTCGTCACTCAAGTGAAAAAAGGCATGAAAAACGCACTGATTTCTTTAAAAGAGAAGATTCTATTGAGAAAAATTGATTATTGAGACAGTTTTTGGTTGTTTGAAAAATAAATTTGAGCTTCGGCACAGATCCCCCATAAATTTTTTGGTACATACTTTTTCAACATTAGTTTCGTATTCCATGCAGTCGAAAAAGTCCTCTATTTCTAAGCTTTATTGACTCGGATAATCCATAACTGGGGTTTGTAGCTTTTTGTCCACTGTTGTGTTATTAAAATAGCTTCTAGGTTTATTATCAGCAATGTCATTAGGTTGATATCCACCATTAACTATCTGCTGCTTATCAAACATCTTTTCAATATTGCCTTTTAAAATACTCAAAAACTTCTCATTTTCCGGATAGGCTTCTTCTGCGGCTGAATATAATGTACTTGGTATTTTAGAATATCTTTCGTTCCTTACATGACCTGCTATATCTGAATACACTTTAAAAAAGTCAAAACCTTTCACTGATACACCAGATTGTTTAGCTGTTTTTTTAAGTGTCTTTTTAAATTCTTCCATTATATTAAGTGTATCAGCCAGCACTTCTTCATGAGTAGCAGAACAAAACTTAGGAAGAGGATATTTTTTATCTAGGAAACTTTGTAATAAGAAGAATCCTAAACCAAAATTGTTACTGATACAAACTTCACTACTAAATTGGCTAGTACCAGATGTATTAGAATAATTTGCTGAAGTTTCAGGTAGAGCAGCTCTCGAATCTAATAACCCACTCACAGAGCTTTTTACCCAACCAAATAAATGATTTATCCACGAAGATGGTTTTGCACTGCTACTCACCATTCTACGGTTTCTAATGTGCTGCCTATGTCTATGAGGTTGATCAGATAACATGACTTCTGTAAACACATCATCGTACACTTGATCCTTATATTCTTTTTTCACAACATTAACGTCTCTTGCTGTACTTATTTCTTTCTCATAATCTTTTAACACTATCTCTTTATCAGTAAATTTTATTGATAACGTTTTCATCTTAGGTGTTTTATAGAATTTACTAAGTGTAATACTGCAAAAATCATCTTTAGTAATAGTCGAATCAAAAGCATTAGTTATTATTAGATCATGACCATTACTACGAACAAACGTATTGTTTCCTCCTTTTCTAGGCGTGATAAGCTCAGCATCTTTCTCCACATCTTGACCCGTTACCACAATAATTTCTTTATCCTTTTCAAAGATCAAAGGTAGTGGCTTTAATTCTAATTCAGAACTTATTTTCATAGGCGCACTATCTGAGATAATATGAAGATTTTCATACCAATCCAAACCGTCTTTTAATCTTACTGTTAGCACTTCTAATAAAAAACTTTGTCCCATTTCTGCTTCTAACCTAACTAGCAAATCATTTCCATCTTGAAAAATTCTTGGCAGATTAATATGTATTTTCAAATCATCTTGTATTATTTTTATCACGTTACGTAAATCTAACGTATCTATAGAACTTGCTTGATCAGGATTGTAGATGTTTATTTGTGGCATAGAAAAAATATTATGTTCATATCTTTGCTCACCTGAGGCTATAGTAATTACGTATATGTTTTTACCACCATTTCCAATTAAGTGACTGTTATAGATTGGATTATTGTAAATTACCTCACACTTCCCATAGCCAACAAGTATAGATTCATCACCATCTTGAACAGCGATAGTCATATTGAGTTTATTTGCTATAGCTGGGTAACTTTCTATAATTTCATCAATAGTTTTATTAGTATTCTGTATTGCATACAAGTTTCTTTCCTTACCTACTTTTATTTCAGCACTGTCTTTTAATTGATAGATTATATTGTTCATTATGTTATATGAGATAGATATACTAAAGTTACTATTTGCAACTTTTGAGGAAAAATCGAACTTTATACTATTGTGATCTTTAATATCAATACTCTGAATATCAGCAAGCAAGTAGTCGAATATAAACCTATGGTTATTTTCGAAATTAGCAAGTAATTTAACAGATGGACTACCTTTTTGAAATGGTACAATATAGTTAAAGTTACCTTTGAGTGCTAGATTATTTACTTCAGTGTAATTTCTAACTATTACTTGTATATCATAGACACAGTTATTATCTTTTATTTCCAAATAATCAAGTTGATCTTCCTTACCACCATTACCATCCAAGAATTTAGTTTCACATGCACTAAATATATGATCTGCCTTAGCTTTTCTACCAAGCACTCTTTCTACTGAATTAATTTGAAATCCAGAATAACCATATCTGTTGTACACAATAGTGCCAATATTTGTATTTAAATACACATTCACACTCACAGCTTCTTGAGCAAATCCAGTCAGATCTAAGGTATCAATTCCATCTTCTCCGTACAAGGACCCTTCTATCAGATCTCCCTGTAAAACAAAGATATCATTCTTATTTCCCCCATAATATTCTTTAGACCCATCATTCACTACAAATACGTTCGGACTATCCTTAAATCCCCTGGCATAATCTTCACCTTCTCCTAAATTAATTAGATTATATCCTTCTATCTTGTTATTAGATAAACCAATCGCATTTTCGCATAAATATGACCCATAATTTGGAGCAGGTTCGTCATTTCCCTGCGAGAAACAAAACAATTTTCCACCACTTGGATTATTCGGCCTTGCTCTACTCCATTTTATATCGATTCCTTTTCCATCAAGCAGTACTTTACTGTCTAAGTCTATCTTAAACTTAACTTTGCATTCTTCAGTGTAAAGTGTAACATTAATTCTTCTCATGCATAATTCTCCAAATCCAGCACCACCACACTGCCTTACTTGGTGTGGCACTGTACGACAAGAATTCACAACTGATTTACCAGTAGGGAATACATAGCTTTGAATATCACTATACTCCTTTAAATACTCAAATCCTTGCTTAACTAATTGGTTATAAAGTTGTTTTTCTTCCATTAACTCTTCTATATATTGTTCAGGTTGCATACCTATAAATACACGTAAACCTTCAATAAATTTTTCTCCTCTAGTTAAGTGAATAATTTCATCAGTTTTATCAACTCTCTTTACTGCCATATAAATATCAGTGTAAATAAATACTGCAGTGCCGACTCCTGCTCCAATAGGTCCAGTAATAGATGAAACTCCTTCTAATACTTTAAAACCTTCAGCAACTTCAATCCCAATCTCTGCAGCGTCAACTCCCAGGTAAATGCTATCTCCTACTACGCCAACCAATGCTCCTTCTGTACCATTTTTAAATGCTTTTACCTGATTTACTAAATCATAAATAATAAAGGCAGAAGTACCTCGAGCAAGAAAAGGTGATGCAACTCTTAAAGACCTACCAAGTAATACCTTTTCTTCTGAGAGCAAATTTAATCCTTTACGAGATGCAACTTCAGCAACTTTAGCAAACCCTTGACCACCGGCAATAAAGCCAACATTAATCGCTACACCTTGATAATCTCTGTTTAAAAAGTCAGCTAAAATATTTTTAGCTATCATTCCATGCATAGTTATGCTAGAGATTTTCTTTACTCTATTTAAATGATTCATGACCTTCTGATTACTGGTAAGCCTATTGACCAAATTGCTAAACCTACCCTTAACTTGCACTTTATCTGCTAGCTCAATTAGCTGAGAACGTTTTTCTTCTGGTATATCTTTTATATAGTCAATAAACTTTTTACTATCTATTTTAATTTTACTAAAATCTCTTTTCTCATCTTTTTCTGTATTGAATTCATCTACGTCTTCCCAAGACAGTTCACATTTCCCAATTTTTGCTTCTCTTCTGTTCCTTAATGAACTCGTACTCGGCAAACATTCTTCAACTTTACTCCTTTGATATATTGCAGAAGCCCTTTCTAGTAAATCTTTTGCTCTCTGAACATTACCTAAAGCTCCATCGGCAATAGCTAAATCTTCTAAGGTTATAGCTACTTCAAAATGATTTTCTCCATAATGCTTCTCTAAAATAGGTAAAGCCCTTTCTAGCAACTTTTTTACTCCCTGAGTATCACCTAAACCTCTATAGGCGATACTCAAATTTACTAATATTTTACTTACTTCAACATGATCTCTTTCATGATATTTCTCTAAAATAGATAAAGCTCTTTCTAGCACCTCTTTTGCTTCCTGATTATCACCTAAGGCTATATAATCAGTGCCTAAACTTTCCAGAATCATACCTATTTCAAAATGCTCTTCCCCATAGTGCTTCTCTAAAATAGGTAAAGCTCTCTCTAGCAACTCTTTTGCTCCTTGATAATTATCAAAGTATCTATAGATGGTACTTAAATTTACTAATATTTTAGCTACTTCAACATGATTTTCTCCATAATGCTTCTCTAAAATAGGCAAAGCTCTTTCTAGCAACTCTTCTGCTCTTCCATAATCATCTAAAGCTATATAAGTGATACCTTGATTTGTTTTAGCTATAGCTACCTGAAAATGATCTTCTCCATAATAATTTTCTAAAATAGGTAGTGCCCTTTCTAGTAACTCTTTTGCTGTCTGATAATCACCAAAACCTCTACAAGCAATACTAAGATTTACTAACATTTTAGCTGACTCAAAGTGCTCTTCTTCATAATTGTCACCTAAAATAGAGAATACTCTTTCTATTGACTTTTTCGCTCTTTCATAATCACCTAAAGATCCATAAGCAATACTCAGGTTTATTAGTACTTGAGCTAATGAAGAATGATCCTCCCGATAATGATTCCCTAAAATGGGAAAGGCCCTTTCTAGTAACTCTTTCGCTGTCTGATAATCATCTAAAGCTCGATAGCTGATACTCAGATTTACCAGTGTTCTAACTAATTGAAAACGCTCTTCTTCATAATCTTGCTTTTCAATTTTTAAAGCTCTTTCTAGCAAATCTTTTGCTCTTTGGTAATCACCTAAAACTAGATAACTGTTGCTTAGATTTACTAGTCTTTTAAATACTTCAAAATGATCTTCTCCGTAATGCTTTTCTAAAATAGGCAAAACCCTTTCTAGCAACTCCTTTTCTCTTTTGGGATTACCCAAATTAAAATACCCATCACTCATCCATGTCAACAAATTTTCAAGATAATCCTTTTCTATTTTTTCTTTATCTTGAGGGTTCTTTTTTAACCAACTATCTATACGTGATAAAAATGCCTCTAAGTGCGGTAATAATTCTCGTTTTTTTAAATAGTCTTCTAGTTTATCACTACCATAAGGGAAACTTGCTCTGAGTAGCTCGAAAGTCTCTTTCATAACTTCTTCGCTTTTACCCTCTTCTTCTAACGCTATTTTTGTCACTTCTTGAACTAATTTATGAATACTCAACACACCTTGCTCTTGTTCACCATTAACCATAGAATATTTTATAAGTAAACGAACAGCAGACCTTAATTCCTCTTCATTATTTCCTGTCAAATCTAAAAAGAATTCTCTACTAATATTGTCAGGTGCAAGATAAGAGATAACATCAAGAATCCTTAAAGCTAAATTTCCATGCTTTTCATTGCTTGCTATCTTATCGGTTATAATCTTCCAAGTTGTGAAAGTTGTTTTTGCATAGTTATTATCAATTCCTCTAAATCCTTCATAATTAAGCAAATCTTTCGCTTTTTTCTCATATTCCTTTAGGTAATCATCTATATCAAATTTTCTAGTAACTCTTTGATCTTCAATATATGATATTGCTTGCTGTATAGCTAAAGGAAAGTGTTGTAATTTCTCTACCAAAGCTTTTATCTTTTCATTTTGAGATTCATCTTCTATAATCAAGCCCTTTTTTACAAATTCTATCGCTTCTTCTGACTTTAATTCGTTCAGATTAATAACTTCTATCCCCCTTTCCCACTCTCGATTATGAGAAGTAATTAAAATATAAGGTCCATTACCACCCGGTAATGAATCATGAATTGGTAAAAACTTATTCAAATAATTACTTTTCTCGGCATCATCAAAAATAAACAAGCTTTTACTATTACTAAAAAAATTGTAAACTTCTTCTACGATAGATCTTATATCCTTTTCTTTTCCATTTGCATCTTTTGTATCAATTTTTAGCTTATCCTTCGCTAATCGAGTAAATGATTCAACAAGAGCTATCTCACTTTCAGCATTGATCCATATAACGTTGTCATAACAATCTTTACTATATTCTTGAACATATTGTCTAGCTAACTCAGTTTTTCCTATTCCTCCTAAACCGCTAATTGAGGTTATTTGTGATATTACTGTTACTTTTTCTGAATTAAGTTGTATCTTATTATGTAGGTCAATTAACTCTTCCCTTCTTCCAGCAAACAAAATTACTGGCTTTTTCACATTAAACCAAATAGGCTTTCTTACTTGCTCTCTTGCTACAACTGCATCATATATCTTATCAAGCTTTTTATCTATTTTCTCGAAACTTTTTTCACTTTCTTTCCTTCCTTCTACAATAGAATCTGCTATCTTGTGACGTTGCCTACTGGCTTCCTGATATTGACTCATTAATTCATCAAAGACTCCCTTAATCTCATTTTGATTACTTTCTATGTAACCTGATAACTCATTAAAATTCTTACCTATATAATCCTCTAATTCATTGAAGTTTTTTTCAGCTTCCTGTTCCATTTCTCCTTTGAATTTGCTTAGTAACCTCTCTTCGACTAACTTCGGATCTTGCTTATTAATCTCATTCAATAATTCATCTTCCCATTCTTCATTTGTTTTCCCATCTGACTTTAAAACATACCTATACTCTTCTCTGGGAGGATTTTCTTCACTGTATTCTTTCATGAATTTTTTTATTTTATTTTCCAACTCCCACTTCAAAAGAAGACGATAGCCATATTTGCTAGTATCACTCTTTCCGTCTATTCTCCTATAGTATTTATCAGCACGACCATCGCTCTTTATCGTTACTAATCCCGCTTTATCAAATATTTCTGCAGTATTCCATGAATTTTTACTTTCTAAAGTATGTCCTAGCTTAATATGAGGAACACCAGTGTAGGTTTGTTTATATCTTTTTGATTTTCCAAAAATAATACCCTCAGTAATTGAGGAAGCACAAAGCTCTTTTTCAGTATTTTTTCTATAGTAATCAACCACTCTATTCACAGCATCTTCTGCTAATTTTGTCATTGCTCTCCGCCAACTTCCTTCTGCTGTTACTTGTATAAATTGGCTCTCAAAACTTTGAAAGATTTCAATACCAGATTTTACTAACTCTTCCCTGACTTTGATTGGATCCTTTTTAAATATATACAATTGATCTATCAGCTTTTTAAGCTCTGCTCTATTATAACTACTACCAATGCTGGATATTGTTGCTCGAAGAATGTTAATTCCAATAAGAGGAATTACTTTTGATTCCGCTTCTCCTTGTTCTGTTCCACCTTTTCCTATATATATTATCATATTAACAAAATCAGCCCATTTACCTTGCTTTCCTCTTTGATTTTCTAGTCTCTTATAGTACTCTGATAAAGAGCGTTCATAAATAAAAACAAAATCTTCAACAAACTTTCTTAGCTTTTCATGTACTTCCTCCTCCTGTGCAGAAAGTCCTTTTACTTGATCAGAAAATTTTTTTAAATGTTCTTCTAGAGTCCTAATAATCTCTCCCTTATTTTGTTGCTTAGCAATATCTAGTGGAGTTTTACCTTGATTATTTTTAATATTTGGGTCTATACCAGACACATTCAAAAGAAGTTCAACAATGTCTTGATGATTTTTGCTTACAGCAACATGTAGTGGTGTATTACCACCATCATTGAGATCAATATCATTAATATTTTCTACTTGAGTAAGTAACCCTTCAATTTCACTAATCTTATTTAGCTGAGGATTATCCGTTCTATGCTCACGTATCGCAAGAAACAACTTGGCAATATTAATATCATTAGGGTTATATTGACGTCTTATTCTATTTTTAAATTGAAAAGATTTTTCTTCCCTATCTAACTTAACTGCTTGTGAATCTGTCCTGAGATAATCTATTACCTTCACCATAAAGTTAATTACTTATTTTATATTTAAATTTAAGATCATATTAGATTTTATTATATATTAGTAAATGAAATCGATAATACAAGTAACTTTTATAGATATTGTATCTTTAGGCTATTTTATTGTCCCAAGTTTGGGACAATAAAATAACCATTTCCAGCGCTCAAAATCAAGAGACGTGAGAAGTGTTTTTCTTGGAATGTGTTGATCTAGCGCCATTCTGTTAAATGAAGGTACGGATACCTTATCACTTATGCTCCTTCATTTTATTGCATGCACCAGTACCTATTGTCAACTAACTGCTGTGAGTCACTATTTTCCAATTGACTATTAACTTTTTCCTCTAACTTATTACAAATGTCACCTTGCATTCTATGATCAAGATCTTCAAATTGCATTGATGTGTCTGATACGTTATCTTGAAGCAGTTGTATATTCGGCGTATTTTCCTTAGATATTGCACTTGTATTTTCTAATCTTCTTTTCTTAGACTTACCTAAATGTATAGTTGTCTTCTGTTGTTTTCTATGTGATTGCACTTTTAAGTCTGAAGAACAAGGGCCTGAGGACATAATTGATTGCGCTTTAACATTTTGGTCATGAATAGCAATACAATAACGCAAAAGATCTTTGTATTCTAGATTCATAGTAGCCCCTTGCTCTAAAAGGTATTCAATAATATCTAAGCGACCAGCGATAACAGCGTATTCTAGAGGACTAACACCATTTCTATCCTGTAGATTTACATTAGCTCCTTTTTCTACAAAGTATTTAACAATATTTAGGTGACCAGCAATAACAGCATAGTGCAGAACCCCCCTACCACGCTTATCTTGTAGATTTATGCAAGCTCCTCGCTCTAAAAGGCTAGGAATAATATTTAAGAGACTACTGAATTTTAGATTCATATTAGCCCATTTATCTGTAAGGTATTCAATAATATCTGAGCTAGCAGTGACAACATAGTGTAAAAAGCTTATACTGTTTCTACAATATAGATTTACACTATCTTCATATAAAGTATTACCAACAGCAAAATCAATTACTTTGGATTGTGGAAGAAATGATTTTTTCTCTATTTCCTTTTCTAAACATTTTTTTCTTTCACTTTCAGTAGACATTTTTTGTGTAGTACCAAGATGATTTAACCCTATTCTTCTCTCCTGTAACTCTTGCATGTTTTTAAGTTCTTGTGATGCCCCTTTTTTTCCAAGATAGGCATACCCAACAGATAATTGTATAAGATTTTTATAAAAACCTATATGATTGCTTTCATACAACTCATACCAAATTCCATTACTAATCGAACAAATAAGAAACATTACAAACTCGTTTAATAGTAGTGCTGGAAATACTGACAATAAAATTACACAGAACATCTGCAAGTAAGCCTATGGTATCGTAGACTCTGTTACGTAAAGTATTGTATTTGATATATTGCCACAACCTCTCAACAGGATTCAGTTCCGGTGAATAAGGAGGCAAGTATATAATGGTAATGTTTTCCTGAAATTTCAAACTTTTTGATCTATGCCAACTTGCACAATCCATTACAAGAAAGGCTTTTTTCGTGCCTAAATCTTTCGACATCTGCTCCAGAAATATATTCATACAATCAGTGTTTACATATGGAGCAAGTAGGCTGATTTTCTTACCACTTCTTGGATTTACCGCACTGTAGATATAGAAATTTTGTCTACCAATTTTCATTTTAACCTGCGTTCTGACCCCTTTTTTAAACCATCCGTGTCCGATTTTTGAATGAGTTCCAAATCGTGATTCATCAAAAAAACACCTCTTTTTCAGGGTGGGAATTGACTATTTTATTGAAGTATTTTTTAAACTCTTCTTGCTTGTTTTTATCTTGTTTATGGTGCATTGGCCTCGGTGTTATATAAGAAAATTTCATCCTTTGTATCTCACGGTGCACTGTTGATTTGCTAATGTTTAGGCCAAATTCCTCTGAGATTTTTATCTGCACTTCCTTAATAGTAATATTTGGATTTCTTTCTACCCATATTTCAATTTGCTCACGTTGATTTTTCTTTAATTTGCTTTTTCTTCGCCGCTGAGACGGGGCAAATAATCTTTCTACTCTACCAAATTTTAGATGCTTTATCCATTCAGTCAAAGCAGTCCTTGAAATTTTACATATTCTTGCCACAGCGCTTATACTACTTTCTTTTCCTGCTATCACCGCTTGTAACTTTTTTGAAACATATGCGTTATTTCTGACCTTTTTTAACATTTCTTTCGCCAAATTTACAACTTTTTCGTCTAATAGTTTTGACCTTAATGCCATTTATACCTCTCTATTTTATCTACTTTATTATCACTTCTTTCCCATTATTGTCTATCTGTTCTTTGCATAGTGGGAATTGGTATCACCTGAGCTAATCAAGTTGTTGAACTCCGTTAACACTTCATCTAATAGATTTCTTTTATCTTTCATACTTATCATTTTTTCAATAAAAGGACTTCTAAGTATGAAAGGACTTTGCTTTTGGTATTTTAGAATATCAATTCAACCACTATGGATTAAAATCCAAAGATTGAGAGAGAGCATAGAATGCTAACTTTCGACTTGAAAGTCACCAAATTTATCTTCTTTTTTAGAGTGATTTTCAATATAATTTTTTATCATTTCGTCAGTTACATTTCCGCTAGTCCTGACAAAGTAGCCTACTGCCCACAACCCAATATCTCTTTTTTAGCTCTGGAAAGTTTTGCTGGATTTTTCTGGAACTTTTTCCTTTTATTAACTGCACTAACTTACTAATACTTAAGTATGGGGGTACAGAAACGTATACGTGTACATGACTTGACGCAACTCTACCTCTGATAATTTCTACTTGATTATTTGCACATACTTCTTGTACAACTTCTTTAGCTTTCTTTCCAATATCTCCAACTAGTACTGGATATCGATATTTTGTTATCCACACTATGTGATATATATACAGAGTGACTGCTTTTTCTATAATATTCCACATTCTTTCAGATTTTTCACCTTAAAATTATATTCTTAAAAGGATGGACTTCAAGTCCAGGGTTTTTCTCCCAAATTTGGGACAATAAAACTATATTTTCTTTGCTTAATAACTTTATCAGTTTTACGTTATTTGTTGTTATTGCGTACTGAAAAACATCTGTAGCATCTGCTCTTTTCTTTAGCAGTAATTTTACTATATTAAAATGTCTATTTATTGCTGCAAGATATATCGCTGATTCTCCTTTATTGTTTAAAATATCTACTTCAACTCCCTCTTCTAAAATCTCTTCTAGGAACTCCTCATATCCTTTTTTTGCAGCTAAATGAAGTAAACTGTTTTTATCTTCTCCATATTTACTACTCATTAAAATTTCCACTATATCTTGTTTATTCCTTTCTCTTGCATAACAAAATGGTGTTTTGCCTTTATCATCTCTAATCAAAGGATCTATATCTTCTCGCGTTAGTAAAACCTCTATTGTTTTAAGTCTTTCAGCATAATGTAATGGTGTTTTATTTTCATAATCTTGTAAGTTATAGCACTTCTCATAATAGTCCAAAAAAGGTAAGATATGGATTTATAGTAGTGATGGTAAGCATGCCAGCAGCATATAGTTATGACTTAAGGAAAAAGGTAATGGAAGCATTGGATGAAGGAGAGAGTGGAGAAACTGTTGCCAAGAGATTTAAGATTGGAAAAACAACTTTATATGAGTGGAAGAAAAGACGTGAGAAAACGGGAGATTTTCAATCAAAAAAGCTTGGAAGCGTGGCATAAAATTACCGACTGGAATGCATTTGCCGAATTTGCAAATGAGCAAGGTGGCAAAACTCAGTCAGAGATGCTGGGGCAATATTAGTAGACAAACAATTCATCGAGCACTTAAAAATATAGGATTCACAAGAAAAAAAAGACCTACGGATATAAAGAAAGAAATGAAGAAAAGCGAGCTCAATTTTCAAAGGTTATAGCAACAAAAGAACCTAAAGAATTAGTGTATATAGATGAGTCTGGCATTGATAACACTGAACCTATGGGTATTGCCAGAAAGGACAGCGGTTTTATGCCCTAAAATCTGGAAAGAAAACTCAACGAATTAGCATGGTTGCAGCCTTAAGTGGAAGAAAAATAATTGCTCCGTTAACCTTTAAAGGCCACTGCAATATGGATATCTTTAATAAATGGTTTGAGCAGTTTCTGACACCGATTTTGGAACCTGGACAAACTGTTATCCTTGATAATGCTACTTTTCATAAGTCTAATAAGATTTGCTAAAGGAGTTGGTGCAGAAATTTTATATCTTCCTCCATATTCTCCAGATTTCAACAAAATTGAGCATTATTGGTTTGCTATAAAAAACAGAGCCAGGAAAAACATTCCTCTATTCGAATCCTTTCGTCGTGCTGTTGATTCTGCCTTCCTATGACCTGTTCGGACTATATATGAGAAATGCTATAGATTTGGAAAATTTACTATGAACCCAGATAGAGGCAATATAAGATTAAGACATAAAGAAGAGCTACCTGACCTACCGCTCTATGTAGTTCAAGTTATTGAGAAAAATCCTCCTCCTGAATCAACACCACTAGAGTGGATGCTTTTAACGAATCTTTCAGTTAATACTTTTGATGAAGCTATTGAAAAAGTTAATTGGTATTGTCTTAGGTGGAAAATAGAAGTCTTACATAAAATTTTAAAATCTGGCCTTAAAGTTGAAGAATGTAGACTGGTAACAGCAGAAAGATTAATGCGATATCTAACAGTCATGAGTATTATTGCTTGGAGAATTTTCTTCATTACAACAATTGCAAGAACTGATTCAACACTACCATGTACTACATTATTAGCTGAAGAAGAATGGAAAGTTTTATACGTCAAAATACATAAAGTAAAGTCATACCCAAATATAACCCCTACTATAAAAGAAGCTGTTTCATGGATCGCCCAACTTGGAGGTCATTTAGCCAGGAAAAATGATCCAGAACCAGGTCCCATTACTCTTTGGAAAGGGTGGAGACGTCTTTTTGATTTAGCAGAAGGATGGAGACTTGCTACTGAACTTTATATTTGTGGGTAATAGTAAGCCCTATACCCCATGCCACTAGCGTATGTGCTTAAAACCTTTGCTTCAAGTTCCGGATGTAAGCTTGTTTGCCTTTTTTTCACTATTTGTGGTTCAAAACTTCCTTCTCTGTCTTTTGGTGTCAATAGTTCAAATGAACCTGCGCTTGTCTTCAAAGTCTTGCCATTCCTCCCGTTTCTACGATTGTTTTCTTCACTTCCAGCAGATAAATGATGTTCTATTTCACCCTCTAGACTAGCTTCAAGCAGCCTTTTTATAAATGGCGTTAATGCTCCCTCCTTTCCTGTCAACGGTCTTCCTTCTCGTATAGACGACAGGATATTTGTTTCCAACTCTTTATAATCTACCAATCCGTTAGTTCTGTTTACTATTTTCTGACTCATTTTCAAACCTCCATTTTTTTATATCAATTTATTACTTTTTTTCGATTTGACACACTTTTTTGAACATTACCTAGTGCATCAAATAAGGAACTCTCTGAAATACGTATCGAGCAAAAGTTTTCATGAATGATTTGAAAAAAATATACCGTGCTACAAGTAAAGAAATTGCAGAAAATTATTTGCTTGAGCTAGAGGAAAAATGGAGCGAAAAGTATCCATTAGTTGTGAAATCTTGGCAGAACAATTGGGAAAGTTTATCCGGTTACTTCAAGTATTCAGGTCCTGTTAGAAGGCTAATTTATACCACTAATCCCATCGAGGGGCTACACAGGCAAATTAGGAAATTTACCAAGAACAAGGGCGCATTCACCAGCATAAATGCCTTGTACAAGCTGGTATATTGTGCTATAAGAAAGGTGGAGGAAAAATGGACGATGCCTGTACATGATTGGGCATTATCTATATCTCAACTCTATATTTTTTTCCCTAGTAGATTAAAAATTGAGTTGAACTAAAAATTCGGTTTGACACACTTTTTTGAACATTCCCTTTTTCTATCAAATTTTTCGTCCTTGCAGATTTATAAAAGCTCGCATTGTCGAGAACAATAGTCTGTCCAGGTTTAAATACAGGAACAAGTACATTTATCTACATAAGCATCAAAAATCTCGCTGTTGCAGTAGCCATCAATTATCCATGGTGCTTTAACTTTTCCTTCATTCAGTGCTCCAATCATGCTTACCCTCTTTCTTTTAAACCCTGGGCAAATAACCTCTTGACTCTTTGAGACTACCCATATTCATAAAATTCATTGTCCTCTATTCCAGACTCATCTATGTATATCAAGTTTTCTTTCTTCTACTTTTTTTATGAACTCTTTGCGTTTCTCTTTCTCGATAAAGAAAAGTTTTTTTATATGTATAGTTTACTTTGCTAAGGTAGTTATATACTGTGCTTCTACACATATTACCAAATTCTTCAATTATCTTTTCAATTCTAATATCCATCCAGAAATTTGATAAATCTATCCATATCTTTAATCTTATGGCCATATCCTTTGTGATAGCCTGAAGATGGTTTCTGTTTCTTCTTTCCTTTTCCTCCACAAATATATTGTTTTTATGCTCACTTTGAATATTTGACTGATTTTTTTATCGTCATTGTTTTTTTATCGACTACTTTGAAAACACGTTCTTTCAGATCCTCACTATATGGACTTGGCATCTTCTTCTTTCTCATTACTTATTATACCATTATAACCAATTTTGCCATATAGCTAAACCTTTCTTGGGTTAGCTATAGATGATAAAATATTTGATTCTAGTTCTTTATAGTCTACTAATCCGGTAGTTCTATTTGCTTGACTCATTTCAAACCTTCATTTTTTATATCAATTTATTACTTTTCTTTTCGGCTTGACACACTTTTTTGAACGTTCCCCACTTTTTCTATCAACTTTTCAAATTCTTCTACAGTTAAGCCTGTTATATTACGAAAATTTCTTGGGTGTTTCTTTATATTGTAGTAACTAAAGCTCATTTTTTTACCTTACTCTATCTGCTTATTCCTCTTCTACCTCTCTCCCATCATTTTATCATTACCTTTTGCAGCAGGTCTATTGATGCATGAGTCTGGAATCTAGGAATTCTGATTATATATTAAGTTAGTAAGTATAAAAGTTATGTAAAAATACAACGTTTTTAGTGAGATTACGGAAAGCCAGCGTCACACGCTGGAATGACATCTTTCTTGGTGGACTCAAACCATAATGTTTGTACGGTTGTGGACTTATAACTAAAGCAATCTAGAAAATTAATGATATTTTATTCCCCGGAGAACGCTCTATTTTGTTTTCCAACTCTAGTTCTAAAAGAGCCATTAGAGCTATGTTGGCAGAAAGTCCGCTTGCTAATATAAGTTCATCTATATCAACAGGTACAGAGTTAATATGATCAACTATAACATATTTTGCCTGTTGCAATTTTTCTTGTTTTTGGTTAACAGCATAGTGCTCAACATTAAATAGGTTTTTTTGCTGCGGAGGTAAACTAAACCTAATACTCTCTATTATGTCATCAGCGGATTCGATAAGCTTAGCACCGTTTTTAATTAA
This sequence comes from Wolbachia endosymbiont (group B) of Protocalliphora azurea, assembly GCF_947251865.1. NCBI lineage: Bacteria > Pseudomonadati > Pseudomonadota > Alphaproteobacteria > Rickettsiales > Anaplasmataceae > Wolbachia > Wolbachia endosymbiont (group B) of Protocalliphora azurea. The sequence goes on from NZ_OX366394.1 coordinate 1,031,652, forward strand.
ATAATTACTACCACTACAGCGTGAATCTAGAGGGAAACCAGAAACTGCAAATACCTCTCTCCCTTGATTTAAAGCAAAATCTGCTGTTATTAGAGAGCCAGAACGTTTCGATGCTTCAATCACTACAACACCCAGCGATAGACCAGATATAATTCGATTCCTTTGAGGAAAATACTGAGGTTTTGGTTTAGTAGCAAATGGAAGCTCAGTCATTACTAATCCGCCATTTTCAGTAATTTTTTTGTATAGATCAAAATTTTCTCTTGGGTATACTACGTCAATTCCGCTTGCTGTAACAGCAATAGTGGGGTAATTTTTGTATATTACACTGTTTGCTGCAGTATCAATCCCTCTTGCAAGCCCAGAAATTATGATGAAACCAGCTTGGCTTAAATCGAGTGCCAACTTATTGGCAAAATTTCTTCCATTCATTGAAGAATTACGTCCACCGATTATTGCAATTATCTCACGACTTAATAATGATACATCACCAAGTGTAGTTATTACAGGAGGAAAACCAGAGATATTCCTTAAAATGTCAGGGTAATCTGGATCACATGCTGGTGTTATTTTAGCTCCAATTTTTTCTGCATTCTTAATTTCTTCTCGTGCATTTTGAATTCCATAATCCTTGTTAGTCAACTTATTAAGATATTTAAGCACTTCATATAGCGACCCACATGCTCTAAGTATACTAAAGAACTTTACTGGTCCCACAGTTCTAGCCAAGCTTAGCCATATTTCTAATTCTTCGTTATTTAATTTATTTATCTTCATAAAAGGCTTGAATTTCTTATCAATTTAGTGTACCCAAGATAATGTAAATATACAGTGTTTTATGACGCATTTTGTTACAGATAAATGCATAAAATGTAAATATACAGACTGTGTGGAAGTATGTCCCGTTGACTGCTTTTATGAAGGTAAAAATATGCTCGTGATTAACCCAGATGAGTGTATTGATTGTGGAGTGTGTATACCTGAATGTCCAGTAGATGCAATTGTAACTGATGATTCCATAAAAGATATTCTAGAGCTAGATGAAGGCTTACTGAATAATGAACAAAAAATCTTTAAATCATTTTACAATATAAACGTAGAATATTCGCAAAAATGGCCAAACATTACAGCTAAAAAGCAACCCCTAGATACAGCAGAAGAGTATAAAGAAAAAAAGGATAAGACAGCTTATTTTGATGAAAATTTAGGGTCATAGAGTACAAAAATAGACTTACATTTTTTTGATTAAATAGACATTGAATTGTAAGCGTCTATTTCATCTGCCATAGACGATAATTGTGCACTCTCAAAACGGAGATTGTTTGCAATATCTATTAATTTCTCACTAATTTGTGAACGAGGTTCAGGCACTGGAAAGAAAACGTCACATCTAGCCTTGCATAGAGGTTTGTCTGTTTCATTGAACGCCTCTTCACAGTTTTTGTGGCAAATATGAGATAGGTTACGTGCCTGAAACGTTAATGAATTCGAGTTTTGTGTAGGTATAACCATAATATACTCCTAAATTAAAAAACTAACGCCACGGTAGCATTTATGTGTTAATAAAATTGTAATATTTATATCAGCATAATTACTTTCCAGATAAGTTTACTTTATTGAAAATTTCAGGAAAATATTGTACAATTACTCATGAACTTTGGTAAAACTTACGGCAAACGCTAATGTATCTTTCAGTAAAAAAACCTTACAGCATTTTGCTAAGCTAGTTGAGTTTACTAAGCAGCCCACTCAAGAATTAGCAGAAAGACTATTTAATAGATCATGAAATGGAACTATCTGTAGTTGCTGATCAATATGACATTGAAGGTGTAGAAACAGTTGATTACAAAGATGTAAAGTGGAAATCAAGTGGATTACAAAATTAAATTTTTAAAGAATATTACTGAAAAAGATCTTCCAGTTTTACTTGCAATCTGGTGTCTGATCATAAAGGAACCAGTTTGCATGACACCATCTGCAAGTTTCAATATCTGTACAGCTGTGGAATTTTTCAAAGCGTTTTTTCTATTGAAGATAAAAGTATCTTTTATATATGATATATAGCAAAATATTAGGGTGCTTATGGTTCCAAATATAGCAATTTTAAGTGGTGGATTTTCTTGCGAAAGAGAAATATCGCTTATGAGCGGAAAAGCAGTAAAGAAGGCGCTTGATAGCCTTTCATATAATGCAATAGAAATAGATGTTGATAGCAATATTGCTCAAAAGCTTAAAAAAACTAATCCCGCTCTTGCTTTTATTGCTCTACATGGACCTTATGGTGAAGATGGCTGTATTCAAGGTTTACTGGAGATTTTAGGTATAAAATATACACACTCAGAAGTTATGGCTTCGGCTGTTGCTATGAATAAAGTGATGTCAAAGCATATATTCCATTCTCTTAATATCGACACTCCAAGAGGTTATGTAATTAGTCGAGAAGATGTGCTAAAAAATAATATTAAAGTTGATTATCCGTACGTCTTAAAACCGATTAACGAAGGCTCAAGCATTGGAGTACACATGATTTTCTCACATGAGGATTACTTAGAGCTGAAAAATAACAGTTCTACTATAATGGAAAAGATGATCATAGAAGAATACATACCGGGTATAGAGTTACATACTGCTGTGTTGCTGAATGAAGCAATTGGCACTATGGAAATACGACCAAAAAATAAATTCTATGATTATGAAGCAAAGTATACAGATGGATTTGCAGAACATATATTTCCTGCTAAAATTCCTGACAACATATATAGAATGACCTTGGAACACGCACTAAAAGTTCATCAATTTTTAGGATGCAAAACTGTTTCCCGCTCAGACTTCCGTTATAATCCCCAAAATAACACTTTAAAAATGCTTGAGATTAATACACATCCTGGCTTTACTGAATTATCGTTAGTACCAGAAATTGCAAAATTGACAAAAGGAATTGATTTTAATGAATTAATTAAAATTATTGTCAAAGACAGTTTACACCACAAGAATATTAGAGATCAAGCCGATGTTGAACAATGTTACTAGAAGCCAAAGGAGTTTTTTGCGCAAGTGTGCTTTCATGATTATAACTGCACTTTTCCTTACACTAGTACTTTATAGTTCACTTGATAAAATAACAAATCGATTCAATTACTACTTTACTTGGTGTAACGATCGCTTATCGAGCTTATTAATTAGCAATGGATTTTCAATCGACAAAGTAACCGTTACTGGAAACAAATTTACAAATGAACAGGACATTCTAAGTTTAGTAGATAGAACACAACCTATCATGTATGTATCACTCTCAAAACTAACAGATAATATACAATCTGTAAGCGAATGGATAAAACATGTAAGAATTTATAGGATTTTACCCAACACCTTACGCATTGATGTAAATGAACACAAACCTTTTGCTCTTTGGAAAGATGATAACAGGACTTCAGTAATTGACTCTGAAGGTAAAGTAATCGTAGATGATTACCAGATAGATAACCTCGTTATAATCAAAGGACAAAATTCGTTATCAAATCTAAAATTCATTAAAGATATACTAGAGAGAAAAACTCAATTAAGTGATCATATTTCTTCTTGTATTTATGTAGGAAATAGAAGATGGAATATCATACTCGATGACAGTTCCACAGTAAAATTGCCTGAAGATAATCCTTATAGCGCATGGGATTATTTAAGCCACTTGCAAAATACAACCGACTTTACTTTTAGCAATTGGAGCATAATTGATATGCGTGTTGCTGATAAGATCTTTGTGAAGAAGTGATCTGCTCGGTGCTCCTTTTCATTTCATGCAAGTAGCCCTTTCTCTGTCATCCGAGTAGCTTAAAACTGGAATCCAGATTGCAAGTAATTGATTGGGTTGGGTGAGTATGGGTTTTGCATTATAGAAGGAAGCATTAACCATTACTAAACAAAAAGCCTTGATCTGGAGTAGAATGTTTTAAAACAGAAACATCACAAAGATCTCTCTTAGACTGAGAGTTTTCTTTAGCATGTTTGAGTCGTTTAAATATTTCAGTGTCTGTACCTATATTCTTCTTAGCATAAGCATATAAAAGATCTAATAACTTTCCACCAGCTTGAATAGCAATTTCAATAGTCGTATTTTCATTATTACCATCTGGAGAGTAGTTTAAGCTTGGTTTGAAACCATGTTTATTTTTTGATTCCAGTAATTCTTCTATCTCTACAAGCAATTCATCTAGCTTACCCTTATCCTTTTCATTTGATGCTTCTTTTACCTTTTGAAACAAATTATAATCCTGTCGCAATTTTTGAGAAAATTTTTCTTTGCCTTCTTTATTTTCCTTGTTAATAGATGCAGCTTTTATAGAACCAACATTAATATTTGGGTCAGCAAGCAGAAGATCAACTATATCTGTGTGACCCTTTTCTGCTGCACAATGTAAAGAAGTAAGACCTTTTTGAGTCATAGCATTAACATCAGCTCCATGATTCAGAAGCAGTTTAACTACATTCCTCTTACCTCCATACGATGCAATATGTAAAGAAGTCATATTGTTCATGCACTTAGCGTTGACATCAGCTTTCTTGGACTCTAGAAGATCTTTTACTATCTCAGCTCGACCATTTGCTGCTGCCAAATATAAAGGAGTCATCTTTGCCAGATCCTTAGCGTTAACATCAGTTTTATCGAAATCTAGAAGAATTGTAATTATAGTTTGATGATTTTCTCGCACCGCCAAATGTAAAGGAGTATACTCCATATCATTCCGAGTATTAACATCAGCTCCATGCTTTAGAAGAAATTTTACTAGACTTGTACAACCTTTTTCTACTGCTTGTAAGAAAATAATATTTTCCTTTCCAGCCAAAAAGTTAGAGTTTTTCGAAGCATCTTTATTTTTGATTAATAACTCAATTATTTTAAAACTATTTTTTTCTAAAGCTAAAATGAATATTTCTTCTTCACTATATTGGGATATATCCATTCTTTTAAATTGTGTTATATTATCTTTACATATTACATTCAGTAACTCCTTATTTTTCTTTAATGGTTCCTTCTCCTGATCATTACCTTGGTTCTGTTCACGCTTTTCATTATGAGGCTTTTTGCTATTGTGTTTTCTATTAGTACTATCTTCTAAAGAAAGCTGTGGTTTTACCCCTTGAACTTGATGATATTTTTTAGCTTTCTTCTTTTTATTTTGATTATTTTCATTCTGAAGCTTGATAATATCATCATCTTTTCCTTCATGTTCTGAGCTTTGTGAAGACCTAGAACTTATATCACTCTCTAACACTGAATTTGTATACTTGTTCTTATCTAATACCAATTCCCACTATGCAAAGAACAGATAGACAATAATGGGAAAGAAGTGATAATAAAGTAGATAAAATAGAGAGGTATAAATGGCATTAAGGTCAAAACTATTAGACGAAAAAGTTGTAAATTTGGCGAAAGAAATGTTAAAAAAGGTCAGAAATAACGCATATGTTTCAAAAAAGTTACAAGCGGTGATAGCAGGAAAAGAAAGTAGTATAAGCGCTGTGGCAAGAATATGTAAAATTTCAAGGACTGCTTTGACTGAATGGATAAAGCATCTAAAATTTGGTAGAGTAGAAAGATTATTTGCCCCGTCTCAGCGGCGAAGAAAAAGCAAATTAAAGAAAAATCAACGTGAGCAAATTGAAATATGGGTAGAAAGAAATCCAAATATTACTATTAAGGAAGTGCAGATAAAAATCTCAGAGGAATTTGGCCTAAACATTAGCAAATCAACAGTGCACCGTGAGATACAAAGGATGAAATTTTCTTATATAACACCGAGGCCAATGCACCATAAACAAGATAAAAACAAGCAAGAAGAGTTTAAAAAATACTTCAATAAAATAGTCAATTCCCACCCTGAAAAAGAGGTGTTTTTTTGATGAATCACGATTTGGAACTCATTCAAAAATCGGACACGGATGGTTTAAAAAAGGGGTCAGAACGCAGGTTAAAATGAAAATTGGTAGACAAAATTTCTATATCTACAGTGCGGTAAATCCAAGAAGTGGTAAGAAAATCAGCCTACTTGCTCCATATGTAAACACTGATTGTATGAATATATTTCTGGAGCAGATGTCGAAAGATTTAGGCACGAAAAAAGCCTTTCTTGTAATGGATTGTGCAAGTTGGCATAGATCAAAAAGTTTGAAATTTCAGGAAAACATTACCATTATATACTTGCCTCCTTATTCACCGGAACTGAATCCTGTTGAGAGGTTGTGGCAATATATCAAATACAATACTTTACGTAACAGAGTCTACGATACCATAGGCTTACTTGCAGATGTTCTGTGTAATTTTATTGTCAGTATTTCCAGCACTACTATTAAACGAGTTTGTAATGTTTCTTATTTGTTCGATTAGTAATGGAATTTGGTATAAGATCTGATTCTCTTCATGATACCCCTTAGCTCTCAATACATTCATAATCTCTTCAGCATACTCTTTTTTTCCTTCGTTTTGCAATTTTCTTGCTATAAGTTCTGCTTGTTGCTCTATGTTTCCTTTCTCTATTAACTCTAGTGCCTTATTTCTCCATTCTTCAGGACTAGATTCTTCTTGCTCAATATTTACATTACCTTCTTCCCTTGGCTCTATTATTTTCAATAAATTACTCTCATCATCTATAATATATACACTATCAACAGCACGAGTAACTCCAACATACAGAGCGTTCATATAAAATTTATATTTCTCCAAAGACTTATCTTTCTTATCCTTATTTCTTGAAGTGTTAACTTCCCTTTCGTTATATGAATCACGAATTCTATTAATAGTATTATCTATCTCCCCCTCACTTTTATTTGGACATGCTATATTCCATATTTCATTATAAGCTTTACATGATGTAAACTTGTAAAGAATCACATTTTCAAATTCCAAGCCTTTGGCTTCATGTATATTAAACACAAGTGGAGTATCAAATAACTGACGTGCACTTTTTTTACTTTCATCATCCAGAGCTAAAACAGCACAATTTATAGATTCATTTACTTTTTTTGCTATTTCTTCTTTTTTATCATCAATAATAAAGCCAACGTTCCCTTTGTTCTTAGTCTCACTCTTCATGAGAAAAGCGTTGTCTACTGTTATTTTATCTTCTGAAGCAAAACAATAATTCTTAAGATGTAGTATACGATTGGCAAATTCAATAACTTGCTCGCTATTACGATAATTTTTCTCAAGGGTATAAAAAACTTCTGACCCTTGGTCAACTATATATCTATTTTGACAAAGAAAAGATTTTAACTTGGATAAAGAGAAAAAACTAGGATGTATTACTTGATTAACATCACCACATAGTAAAAAGTTACTCTTATTCTCATCTTTTAAACTCTTTAACACCAGATCTAATGTGCTCTCAGTTAAATCCTGAACTTCATCTACAACAATCGCATCATACATTCCTTCTGTAATGCACTTATTAGTAACAAGATTAGGATCATAATACTCTGAATCTTTTTCTATAAACTTCCTGTACTCTTTAAAAAAATCATAAACACTGTTCCTTTCGTCTACAGAAAACATAGATTGTCTGTCTCCTAATTTAGCATACCTATCTTTTCCATCTTCTCCTAATAAGCTTCTTCCACCTATCACAGCTGTAAATTCTTCGAATATTTTATCTCCGTCTTTTTTATACTTTTTAAATTTATCTTTTTTGCATATTTCGTTGAACCATAAAAAAAACTTATACCAAATTCCATTACTAATCGAACAAATAAGAAACATTACAAACTCGTTTAATAGTAGTGCTGGAAATACTGACAATAAAATTACACAGAACATCTGCAAGTAAGCCTATGGTATCGTAGACTCTGTTACGTAAAGTATTGTATTTGATATATTGCCACAACCTCTCAACAGGATTCAGTTCCGGTGAATAAGGAGGCAAGTATATAATGGTAATGTTTTCCTGAAATTTCAAACTTTTTGATCTATGCCAACTTGCACAATCCATTACAAGAAAGGCTTTTTTCGTGCCTAAATCTTTCGACATCTGCTCCAGAAATATATTCATACAATCAGTGTTTACATATGGAGCAAGTAGGCTGATTTTCTTACCACTTCTTGGATTTACCGCACTGTAGATATAGAAATTTTGTCTACCAATTTTCATTTTAACCTGCGTTCTGACCCCTTTTTTAAACCATCCGTGTCCGATTTTTGAATGAGTTCCAAATCGTGATTCATCAAAAAAACACCTCTTTTTCAGGGTGGGAATTGACTATTTTATTGAAGTATTTTTTAAACTCTTCTTGCTTGTTTTTATCTTGTTTATGGTGCATTGGCCTCGGTGTTATATAAGAAAATTTCATCCTTTGTATCTCACGGTGCACTGTTGATTTGCTAATGTTTAGGCCAAATTCCTCTGAGATTTTTATCTGCACTTCCTTAATAGTAATATTTGGATTTCTTTCTACCCATATTTCAATTTGCTCACGTTGATTTTTCTTTAATTTGCTTTTTCTTCGCCGCTGAGACGGGGCAAATAATCTTTCTACTCTACCAAATTTTAGATGCTTTATCCATTCAGTCAAAGCAGTCCTTGAAATTTTACATATTCTTGCCACAGCGCTTATACTACTTTCTTTTCCTGCTATCACCGCTTGTAACTTTTTTGAAACATATGCGTTATTTCTGACCTTTTTTAACATTTCTTTCGCCAAATTTACAACTTTTTCGTCTAATAGTTTTGACCTTAATGCCATTTATACCTCTCTATTTTATCTACTTTATTATCACTTCTTTCCCATTATTGTCTATCTGTTCTTTGCATAGTGGGAATTGGTATTACTTCTATTGATTGGCTTCTTTCTTTTTATATCTTCTGCTTGCTTTTCAAGAAACTCATGAAGAGATAAGAAATCAATTTCTTCTGGAGCAGCAATCTTGAACTCATCATCGTAGTATTCGTATTCAAGTAACTTTTTCGATTCTTTTACAAGATTTTCGGATTTGGTAATATATAGAATTTTTCCTCCCTCAAACTTCTCTTTTATCCTTTTTAGGCTCTCTAAAGCCACTGATGTCTTTCCACTTCCAGCAGCTCCATTGATAACTAAAGGTAATTTAACCCTTTCAACTATATCTTCTTGCTTTGCACTAAAAGTAATAAATTTACCGAGATAACTAACTTGTGGAGCATCTTCAATCTCCAATGTACTTACATTATCAGAAATTTCTTCATTGTTTTTATCTACTATTTCTATGTTTTTTATTTTTTCTCTATTTGTTAAAAATTTAGACTTATGATAATCATGATTCAGAATTACTTCTAAAATAACAAAAGCATCTTTGTTATCAATCTTTATACCTGTAAAGAGTAATCTGTCACTATCACTTAATTTAGCTCGAAAATATTCAATATTCCCATCACCTTTTATTAACTTTATATTCCCTTGGCTTGTACTGTTATTTTCCTCTAAATCTTTAATTATTTCATTAAACTTTCCCCTTAAAGGAGTTTTACCATTATCTAAAGCCTCATCATTAAACTTCTCATAAAACAATACAATACTCATAACTTCTCTTAATTACTTAATTATATTAAGAGTATAATAATATTATTAATATGTCAATATTTCTATTATTATATTAACCTATATTACTTATTAATACGTAATTCTTATCTCATCATTAAATAAGTAATACTGCAAAGTTGTGGAATAAAAGTTAATGAATTTACTTTTTAGGCAGAGCTCTAATATTATAGATCTTTAATAGTATAATCTTCCCATTTGTCCACTCTGGGCCATGTACGATTAGTAGAAGAAAATAAATTTATACTCATTCAGTATTAAACAACTTAAGTAATTTGGTCACTTCCAGCACCCAAAACCAGTTAGTGTGAAAACATTTTTTTTAGAATCAATTGGTGTACCATATAAACTTTTCAATATAGTGATTTTGCTATACCATGAAATCAGCTATATTGGTTTACTTTCACTAAATTTACATATGAACCAATTTGCCTAACTTTGTTGCAATGATTTTAGGCTTCCATTTTTACAACCATATTTTTATAGGCTTGTTTTCATAAAGGTAGGTACTTTTTTTGCGTTTTTGGAAAAATGAACATTAAAGATTTTTATGATTCTAATTTGCAGTATGTTTCTGAAACTAAAGTGAATATTAATAATCCTATATAAAATATAAAAAAATACATAATTCTTGATTTTCTCATAGATATAGTTAATAATTAAGCTATATTATTTTATTCAACCACTATGGATTAAAATCCAAAGATTGAGAGAGAGCATAGAATGCTAACTTTCGACTTGAAAGTCACCAAATTTATCTTCTTTTTTAGAGTGATTTTCAATATAATTTTTTATCATTTCGTCAGTTACATTTCCGCTAGTCCTGACAAAGTAGCCTACTGCCCACAACCCAATATCTCTTTTTTAGCTCTGGAAAGTTTTGCTGGATTTTTCTGGAACTTTTTCCTTTTATTAACTGCACTAACTTACTAATACTTAAGTATGGGGGTACAGAAACGTATACGTGTACATGACTTGACGCAACTCTACCTCTGATAATTTCTACTTGATTATTTGCACATACTTCTTGTACAACTTCTTTAGCTTTCTTTCCAATATCTCCAACTAGTACTGGATATCGATATTTTGTTATCCACACTATGTGATATATATACAGAGTGACTGCTTTTTCTATAATATTCCACATTCTTTCAGATTTTTCACCTTAAAATTATATTCTTAAAAGGATGGACTTCAAGTCCAGGGTTTTTCTCCCAAATTTGGGACAATAAAATAGAAAAACAAGAAAAATCTGCTAAATATAAGTGGTGGGTGGAGCTGAAAAAATATCTTGCAAAGCTGAACAAGCATTATCCAGAAGAAAGAATTATTCAATATTCCAATCAAGAGCTAAATGATTTACAAAAATTAAAAGAAATAGTAAATAAGTTTATTGAAGCTTCTGATTATCAGAATAAGCTGTGCCAAGATGAAAATTATCCAGCTCTTTCTTATTATAATACAGAAATAGACTTGGAAAGGTTAGAGCAAATAACACGTAAGTTTATTAACGATTCTGGTCACATATCAGAAAAGGAGGTGTTAAAGCAAAAAAAGCTTCAAATACCTTTACCAGGGGAAAAGCAATTGGTAGAAAATTTGAGAAAATTAGAAAAAAGAATATCTACTTTCATTCAATCTGTTTATGAAAAAACTGCACATGATGAGCAATATCCAGGCTTTGTTCGGTCCCCTAAAAAGAAAGACTTTATGATACTAGCACAAATAATACATGAGTTGTTTCTTGAGAAAGATGATTTCGAATCTGTAGATAAGGAAGAATTACCTAGTCCATATTTAGAAAAAGTTAAAGAGAAATCATATATTAGAGGGGTGCTTAGCTATTTAACTTGCTTTGTTGCATAACTGTTTATAAAGAGCAAGGAGTGTTCAATTGTATTAAATAAGAGTCTGATATTAGTTTTCAATTCTTCTATCAGTTAATTCATTCCCGTCAGATTAAGTTGTGTTTAGCACAATCTGTTCCACTGTTCTTCATCTAAAATTTCCACACCCAATTCCATTGCTTTTTTATATTTTGAACCTGGATCTTCTCCTGCAATTAAATAGTCAGTTTTAGTAGAAAGGCTTGAACTGATCTTTGCCCCTAAAACTTTAGCTCTTACTTTTGCCTCCCCTCTACTCATAGCACGTAGCTTACCAGTAAACACTATAATTTTGTTATTCAAAAAAGAATCGCTAGAGTTGGAGCTCACGGGAAGAATTTGCAGATATGCAGTAAGATCATTTAACATTTTAATGTTACGTTCCTGAGAAAAAAACGATTTTAAAGATTCAGCTACTTTTTCTCCTATACCATCTATACCTACCAACTCAACATCATTTGATGACATCGAATTATACCAGTTATCATAAGATACATAATAATTTGCGAGCAATTCTGCTACAACTTGGCCGATAAATCTGATACCCAAAGAAAATATGAACCTATCTAGAGAGATTACTCTTCTGCTTTGTATAGCACTTAATAGATTAGCTATTGACTTCTCGCCCCAACCATGATGCTCTTTTAAGGAAAACTCTTTTAATCTTTCCTCTAAAATAAAAATGTCTGGAATTTGTCTTATTAGTTCCAGATCATAAAAAAACTTTATTTGTTTTTCACCAAGGCCAACAATGTCAAATGCATCTTTTGACACAAAATGTTTTAGTTTTTCTACTATTTGAGCCTTGCAATTAAATTCTTCAGGACATCTTACTGCCACTCCTTCAATCTGCACTTTACTACCACATTCAGGACATATGTCAGGAAAAACAAATTCAGGCATATTTGTATGACGAGAACCTTCATCTACTTTGACAATTTGAGGAATTACATCTCCAGCTCTTTTAATTGTTACAACATCTCCTTCTCTTATATCTTTACGTTTTATCTCATCTTGGTTATGTAGACTTGCTCTGCTAACTAGCACTCCGCCAATATTAACTGGTACCAAATCTGCAACTGGAGTTAAAACCCCCGTTCTACCCACCTGTATAAATATTTTATTTAACTTTGTCTTCGCATAAATCGCAGAAAACTTATATGCAAGCGCTGAGCGTGGCGCTTTGTGTGTACTTCCCAGACGACTTTGTAGCACCAAATCATTCACTTTATAGACTATCCCATCGATATCATAATCCAAGTTATAACGACAATCATAGATCTCGTTATAGAACTTTAGCATTCCATTCAAACTACTTGTTAAGGAACGATGCTCATTTACGCAAAAACCAAGTTTCTCAAGTTTTTCTAGTACTTCACTTTGACTTTTCTCTATTCCACCAATTAAAGAATAAGCAAAATATCTAAGAGGCCTTTTTGCTGTAATGTTCGCATTCAATTGCTTTAAAGAACCAGCAGCTGCATTTCGAGGATTAGCGAATTCATTATTTTCATTTAACTTTAAAAAGTCGCTGTTACTGATATATATTTCACCCCTTACTTCTAGTCTTCCTTGCACATCTTGTAAAAACTTAGGAAAGCCTTTTATTGTTGCAACATTGTGAGTTACATCCTCTCCTACAAAACCGTCACCTCGAGTTGCAGCTTTAACAAATTTCCCATCTTCATAAATTGCAGAAAATGACAATCCATCAATTTTTGGCTCACATAATATCTCTATTTCATCTGCAATTAAAAATCTCTTTATTTTAGACAAAAATTTTTCTACACCTTGTTCATCATAAGCATTCTCAAGAGAAAGCATAGGTTCTTGATGTTCCACCTTAGAAAATCTCTCATCAGGCGGAGCACCAACACTATCTTGTGTTGCATAAGCTTCTGGCTCTATTGCAGCTAACTTTTTTTTCAGTTCATCATATTCAGCATCACTTATCTCTGGCTTACTTTTTTGATAATATAAGATATTATGATAATTAATTTGATTTTGCAGTTTTTCTCTCATCTTTTCCAAGTCAGTCATGATACCAATATAATGCTCTTTGCCGTCAAGTCATGAATTTTTTCAAAAGGTACTATAAATTTATACTACTGCCCTGAAAAGCAATACTAATATTAATATAATTTTTGTACTTGTATATTAATGTTAGTATAGTTTTTAAATTAAGGAGTACATTATGAAAGAATACAATTACAAAAATTTGGCTGACGAATCAAACTTCGGCTCTCAAGTGTATCGTGCAGGAATGTTTGATAAAATTCTTGGTATAAGCAAAACAGCAAAAGAAGCTGCGAATCAAGTAATATCTAAAATGGGTAACGATTTAAAACTAGAAGCTAGAAAAGCAGCTCAAGATGAAGTAAAAAAAATAGAAGGAAAAATGCTAACTTTAGCTGAAGAGAAAGCTATTCAACCACTATGGATTAAAATCCAAAGATTGAGAGAGAGCATAGAATGCTAACTTTCGACTTGAAAGTCACCAAATTTATCTTCTTTTTTAGAGTGATTTTCAATATAATTTTTTATCATTTCGTCAGTTACATTTCCGCTAGTCCTGACAAAGTAGCCTACTGCCCACAACCCAGTATCTCTTTTTTAGCTCTGGAAAGTTTTGCTGGATTTTTCTGGAACTTTTTCCTTTTATTAACTGCACTAACTTACTAATACTTAAGTATGGGGGTACAGAAACGTATACGTGTACATGACTTGACGCAACTCTACCTCTGATAATTTCTACTTGATTATTTGCACATACTTCTTGTACAACTTCTTTAGCTTTCTTTCCAATATCTCCAACTAGTACTGGATATCGATATTTTGTTATCCACACTATGTGATATATATACAGAGTGACTGCTTTTTCTATAATATTCCACATTCTTTCAGATTTTTCACCTTAAAATTATATTCTTAAAAGGATGGACTTCAAGTCCAGGGTTTTTCTCCCAAATTTGGGACAATAAATGCACTCCATTGCACCTTGCATGTATGGTGGGGAAAGTGGAAATAGTGGAAGAGCTAGTGAAAGCTGGAGGAGAAATAGAGCAAGCGGATAAATTTGGAATGACAGCGATGGATTATGCGAAAAATAGCAAAAAGATAACCGAGGTATTAAAGAAAGAAACAGACAGAATTGAAAAGCTATTTATGAAGGGCTAAAAATATGGAGGAAGAAGTAGAAAAGAAAGTAATGAATTTAGAGAAAAAACCTTTGGGTGAACTGAGAAAAATATGGAAGAAGGTATATGGGGAAGAGGCGCCTAGGTATTCAAAGAAATATCTGATACCAAGATTAGCTTATAGAATGCAGGAAAAAGCGTATGGAGAAATGTCAAGAAAGGGGACAAAAAGACTAGAGTATCTGGCAGATCGGCTAGAGAAGGGAAAAAGAATAAGTAGTGACAAACTTCCAGTAGCAGGAACAGAGCTAATATTAGAGAGAGGGGAAGAAACGCATGCGGTAATGGTAACAGACAAGGGTTTAATCTACAAAGAAGAGTTTTATACATCATTGTCAGCAGTGGCAGGAAAAATAATGGGAATGAGCTACAACGGACCTTTATTATTTGGAATGCGTGATAAAAGTGGAAATTGAGAATGCTAAAAGAGGTGAGATGTGCGATATATACAAGAAAATCAAATGAGGATGGGCTAGAACAAAAGTTTAATAGCCTTGATGCCCAGCGAGTAGCATGTGAAAAGTACATAAAGAGCAAAGAAGGCTGGGTAGCATTGGCAAAAAGGTACGATGATGGAGGCTTCTCAGGAAAGAATTTAGAAAGACCAGCAATAAAGGAATTATTTGAAGATGTTAAAGGAGGAGAAGTAGATTGTGTAGTAGTATATACGCTAGATAGGCTCTCAAGGGAAACAAAAGACAGCATCGAAGTAACGTCATTTTTTAGAAGGCACCGAGTAAATTTTGTAGCAGTAACGCAGATATTTGATAATAATACGCCAATGGGAAAGTTTGTACAAACGGTATTGTCAGGAGCAGCACAACTAGAAAGAGAAATGATTGTAGAAAGAGTAAAAAATAAAATAGCAACATCAAAGGAGCAGGGGTTATGGATGGGTGGAACTTTACCGCTTGGATATGATGTAAAGGATAAAGAATTAATAATAAATGAGAAAGAAGCAAAAGTGGTAAGTTATATATTTGAAAGATATTTGGAGCTGAAGTTAATGGCAGAATTGGCAAGGGAGTTAAATAGCCAAGGTTACAGAACAAAATCAGATATCTTTAAAAAAGCGACGGTGAGAAGAATAATAACAAATCCAATATATATGGGAAAAATAAGGCATTATGAGAAAGAGTATGAAGGAAAGCATGAAGCAATAATAGAAGAAGAAAAATGGCAAAAAGCACAGGAATTGATAAGGAATCAGCCATATAGAAAAGCAAAATATGAAGAAGCATTGCTAAAGGGAATAATAAAGTGCAAGAGCTGTGATGTAAATATGACTTTGACCTATGCAAAAAAGGAAAGTAAAAGGTATCGATATTATGTATGCAACAATCATTTAAGAGGAAAAAATTGTGAATCAATAAACAGAACTATAGTAGCCGGAGAAGTAGAAAAAGAAGTGATGAAGAAAGCTGAACAGCTATATGAAAAATGGAGAGAAAAGACCGAAGAAAAAATTGAAAAGTTATGGGAAAATTTAAGCTTTGGAAAGCAGAAAGAAGTAGTGAAAAAGTTAATAAAAGCAGTATTGGTGAGAGAGGATGGAATAGAGTTATATTCTGAATTAGAGGAAAAATTTATATCAATAAAGAAGAAGGGAAAGAAATGCACAGTAATTGAGCCAGAAGGAAAAACAAATAATGCGTTACTCAAAGCAGTAGTAAGAGCCTACCTGTGGAAACGGGAACTAGAAGAGGGAAAATATGGAAGTGTGAAAGAGCTGAGTGCCAAAATTAATATAGGTACAAGACGCATACAACAAATTTTAAGATTAAATTATTTAGCTCCAAAAATTAAAGAAGACATAGTAAATGGTAAACAATCGAAAGATTTAAAATTAGTTGATTTGAGAGAAATACCAATGTTATGGAGTGAGCAGATGGAGAAGTTTTATGTGTAACGCTTGATTGAGTAATTAATAAGTTATTAATGTAACTAATATATAAAAGCAAACATTGTAGAGGAATAGATATAATGTGTGTGATTCATATAGGTCATAACAACTGATTTGTCAGATTAAGTCTGAATTTTAAATAGTGTGTGATTCATATAGGTTATTACAATAAAAATGTAAGATCAAATAGAAATTTGTACTTGTGATAGTTTATATACCTTATTACAATTATGGTGGGAAGTATATCAACAATAAAAGCCGCAAGTAAATGGACTCTAAAGTTAAGCTACGCCTGAATTGGGTAAACCTATATAAAAAATTAGGTCATGCAGGAAGAGTATGTCAGCACTATAATATTTCACGCTTTACCTTACGCAAATGGTGTAAACGTTACAAGGAGTTTGGTGAAAAAGGATTAGAAAATCTTAGTAGCAGGCCTAAAACCTCACCTTTACAAAAAACCAATATATCTAGTGATCAACTTATTCTCCACTTAAGAAAAACTAGAAAATTAGGAGCAAGACGTATTCAAACTGAATTGAAACGTTTACATGATCTCTCTTTTTCATTGGCTACTATACACAAAGTTTTCAAAAAATATGATGTAAGTCTTTTACGTATTAAACGTCATTACCGCAAACAAATAAAGCGTTACAACTGTAAAGTACCAGGAGAACGTATACAGATGGATGTATGCAAAATAGCTTCTGGACTTTATCAGGGAACGTTCAAAAAAGTGTGTCAAGCCGCATTTTTAGTTCAACTCAATTTTCAATCTATCTGGAAAGAAAATATCAAGTTGAGACATAGTTAAAGCCCAATTAGGGAGAGCCATAATCCACCTTTGCTCTACCTTTTTTATAGCACAATATACCTGTTTGTACAAGGCATTTGTACTAGTAAATGAACCCTTAGTTTTAGTAAATTTCCTGATTTGTCTATGCAACCCCTCAATTGGATTAGTGGTGTAAATCAGCTTCCTAACTGGCCCAGAATACTTAAAATAACTGGATAAGTTTTCCCAATTGTTCTGCCAGGATTTTATAACTAAAGGATACTTTTCTCCCCATTTTTCTTCCAGCTCAAGCAGATAATTCTCAGCAATTTCTTTACTTGAAGCACGATATATTTTTTTCAGATCATTCATGAAAACTTTTACATCTTTACTGGATACATATTTCAGAGAATTTCTTATTTGGTGTACTATACATAGCTGCACTTCTGCACTGGGAAATACACTGTTGATGGCTGCAGGAAAGCTTTTTAGCCCATCTACACATGCAATCAGAATATCTTCTACTCCTCTTTCTTTGAGGTCATTTAAAACTCCCAACCAGAAGTTAGCTCCCTCACTTTCAGCCAGATAAAAACCTAATACTTCTTTTCTGCCATTTTGATTTATACCCAATATATTATACATGCATTTACTTACGCAATGTCCGTCCTCCTTGACCTTAAAAAACATGCCATCCATGAACACTATTGGATACACTGATTGCAATGGACGGCTGCGCCATTCATTGATTATTGGTAGCAGTTTATCAGTAATATTGGATATCTCTGCTGCTGATATTTTATGGTCATATATTTCCTCAACGTGTGAAGCTATGTCTCTGTATCCCATGCCACTGGCGTATGTACTTAAGACCTTTGCTTCAAGTTCTGGATGTAGGCTTGTTTGCCTTTTTTTGACTATTTGCGGTTCAAAGCTTCCTTCTCTGTCTCTTGGTGTTAATAGTTCAAATGAGCCTGAACTTGTACGTAAAGTTTTTGCATTCCTTCCATTTCTTCGGTTATTTTCTTCACTTTTAGCTGACATGTGGCTTTCTATTTCACCTTCCAGACTTGCCTCTAGCAGCCTTTTTATAAACGGTGTTAATGCTCCATCTCTTCCTGTCAATGGTCTTCCTTCTCGTATAGATGACAGGATATTTGTTTCTAATTCTTTATAATCTACCAAACCAGTAGTTCTATTTGCTTGACTCATATCAAACCTCCATTTTTTATATCAATTTATTACTTTTTTTTCGGTTTGACACACTTTTTTGAACATTCCCCTTTATCAGTATACCGCTATAGATGATTGTACACGTTATAAAGTTGTTACATTGTACCCAAGACGTACTGCAGAAAACACTCTAGATTTTCTTGAACAACTAAGAGAAAAAATGCCATTTCATTGTCAAAGAATTCAAACCGATAGAGGACAGGAATTTTTTGCTTATGGGGTGCAAGAATATTTGAAAAAATGGAAAATCAAATTTCGTCCTATCAAGCCATTTTCCCCGCATTTAAACGGTAAAGTGGAAAGAGCTCAGCGTACAGATTTAGATGAATTTTACAGTAGTGTTAACATCAAGGATCCTGACCTACAAATTAAACTCAGAGATTGGGAAAACCATTATAATAGACAACGTCCTCATAGCTCTCTTCAAGGGAAAACTCCATGGGAAAAATATAAAGAGCTAGAAAGTACAATTCCTTGTTTAAGTGAAGTGCAAAAAAATTACATTCCGTCAAAGGAGCCTTTTGTCATGCAAAATTACAAGCATGATCAAAGATTAAAGTCAATTCAAAAACACAACGTTACTTAACTATTTAAAATTCAGACTTAATCTGACAAATCAGTTGTTATGACCTATATGAATCACACAGATAAAATTAAGCAACTTGACCAGCAGAAGTAACTCCTCTCAGGCTCTTATTATCCGTAGGTTCTATAGTAATGCTGTTAAGTGAAGATATTGGCCGCTGTGACTTTTTCAAATTGCTATTTTCCCATTGTATAAATCTTTGTATTTGATCGTCATAATGATTCAGTTTATATTTCAGCTCAATGAGTGACCCTTCTCTGTCTAGTGATAGATTTACAGTCTTCTGAACACCTAGAGATGTCACTCTCATATTTTCCAAATTTCTTCTTTTAGGTGATATACACTGACCCTTCACTGAGCCTGATAAAGTACAATCTTGCAACTCTGAGACTTGCTGCTGATTATCCATTTTTCTCCTTTTAGTTTTTGTACTCTCTGTGTCTAGAAAACTTTTGTTTTCTAGCAGTAATTCTTCACTTGATACTGAAGAAGAACTTTCGCTATTTTTTTCTACATAAAGCTCTTTTAAAATTGAGACACCCTTAGCATTCAAATCAGATTTTTCAAATTGTAAGAGCGATTCTCTATAAAGCTCTTTTAAAATTGAGACACCCTTAGCATTCAAATCAGATTTTTCAAATTGTAAGAGCGATTCTCTTTTTTCTATCTCATTTCTTAAATATGTTAACTTGTCTTCACCTTCAGTAAATAATTCTTGTATAGCATTTACAGTTCCTAAAGTGTCAGGATGATTTACTCCTATCACTTTCTCCTGTAATTCTTGCAATTGTTGGAGTTCTTGTAATGCTTTTTCCTTATCCCCTAAGCAGCTATGTAAAACAGCTATATAAAACTTCACAGATAGTACGTTAGGATGATTATCTAAAAATCCATAATTTTTTTGTAGCTTCAGTACTTCCTCAAAATATCGCAATGTTTTTTCTCTTAATTCCCTCTGAATGACTTTTTCTACTTCTATTTCAACAAAATAAGGAGCAGGTTGTAAGTACTGACTACCTTCTTGATTTATTAGAACATCTTGTAGATTCCTAAATAAAGCTTGTATACTCAATTCACGAGGTAAATCCTCTTTATGTGATAACTCTCCTTCATTTATAGTTACTTTTTTTCTTTCTTGAACCATAAAGAAATATGCTAGGGCATAGATATATTTTGTATCTAAATTATAAAGTTCATATATCTCGGAAGGATAAAGATAAGGATCATCATCGGAGTAAAAATCACCTAGTTTAAGGAAAATTTCATCTCTCAGTCGTCTTACATAGTACAAAGTTGTAAATGCATCAGTATATCTTTTTTGCATCACAAATACTTCAGCTATAATAACTGCTATATCTAGATGTTCTTCCATAAGTTCCATGATGTCTTCTCCATATAAACTATTGACTATAAAGTTATTGTATTTAACGTATGACAATGCTTCTTTATAATTTTTTTGTTTGAGATAAGTAGAAAGTATTTTTTTATCCAAAGTAAGAGAAGGAAATGTATCATTTACCTTCTCGAGTTTTTTTAAATCCAGAAAGATTTTTAACGCTCTATCATATAGTCCCAAACCAGCTTGCGCGCAGGCAAACTCATATTTAATTAATCTTGAATATCTATCATCTACAGCAAGTAATTGATATAATTGTGACGTGAGATTGATAACTTTTTTATACTCATGTAACTCATTTAAGCTACTCAAAACTAAACAAGGAAAATTCTTATTTTCTTCTATTAGATAGTCATATTTTTGACTATGATCAAACAAAGATAAGAGATGAACTACATCTAAAAATCCTCCTTCAGCTTCAGATACCAGTTCTATGACACAACTTAATATGTGTTTTTCCTCATCTATGCTAAGCCATGAACGCACTACTTTTTTGACCGATTCATGCATAATGTAAACCTTGTATTTATCTGATCCTTCTACATAAATTATGGAATACTGCTCTAGCAATTCGAAAATGGAGTATAGTCCATCCTCATATCTAATCCAGGTAAGAAATAAACTGGGATCAATTGCACTATGATCAAAATAAGCCATAATACTTAAAATTTTTAGAATTTTCTCTCCAGAACTCATCTTTTCTATTGTTTCCATCGAGATTAGTAATGTTATTTGCAATATTCTATCGTATTCATTTTGTCCAGTGTTTCGTGGAAATTTCTGATTAAACCTTTCGTATTCTATTAAATATTCAAAAATTCCAAATGCTTCGCTCAAAGAGCTTGATCCTTTGTTTTTAATACATGCTGCTGCTAGATTTATAGCCAATGGAAAACATTTTAGTTTTCTTATGAGCGCTTTTATTTGTTCATCTTGCGATCTATCTGCCATCTCTAAAATTATTTTGACAAGTTGTACAGCTTCTTTTTCTTCAAGACTATCTAAAGATACTTCTGCTATATCTTGATAATCTTGATCAGAAGAAGTAAACAGGCAATCAAAACCACCTCTTTGACCTCTGATCTTTAAAATCCTCTCTAGATCTTCTTTTTTAACTCCCTGAAAAAGGAATAGGCATTTTTTCTTTTCTTTATTTCCTACTCCTCCTTCCATAAACATGGCTAACCTATCTCGGGTAAAGGAAGCAAAAGAACTTTCTATGGATAATATATCTTGAGTACTCACCTCATAGGCATGAAGATAAGCTCCTTTGTTTTCTTCAACAAACTTTCTAGCTAATTGAGTTTTACCAATACCAGATGGACCTACTATTACTACCGCTCCCCCCTGCAATTTTGTATATATCTCATCTATTTGTTCTTGCCTTCCAGTGAATTCTTCTACTGGATCACATACATCCTGAAAATTCATTTTACCAAATAGAAATCCTAATTTTTTTACATTTGATAATCTTTTTATACTAGACCGAAAACTCCTAGATCTTGCTGCATTATCATGCTCTGATTCAAGTAGGTTGCTATAGTCTTGAGCGACTGTTTCAGCATGCTTTACAAATGCTTCTTTTACTTTTAGATAATAAGATAAATTTGGAATTGTTTTTAAATTGTTTTCCATCGAATATATAACATCACTATTTTTTCCAGCCCTTTCTATTATCTTTTTGCCTTTCCTTATTCCTTCTCCTTCAACTAAGTATCTCATATTCATATCTAAACTTTGTTTGCATCCTTGACAGAAAAGTAAGATATACTCGCTTAAAACGCTTACCTCTTGTTCAATATGAGATTTAATTTTTACTATAAGATCCTCAATTACCTTTTTGCTTGGCATTTGGATTTCTTTATTGACAATATAAAATACCTGCTCCACTTTAGCCTTAAACTCTTGTATATTTAAGGCATCTAAAGTATACACATAATTTTCAAGTTCTACGTTTGTAGTTTCTACTCTAATATATCTTGTCTCATATGTTCTTTTCGACTTTTCACCCATAAGGGAACGGCGATAACCATACTGACTAGATTTATCTTCACTTCTTTTTCTATAATATATAAAAGAGCCTTCACTTCCTTCTGCAATTCCGATATTTTCATATAAATCTTTAAGGTTATAACTTATTTCTCCATACTGCGCAGACACCTCTTGCAAATATGTATTGAGAACAAGGGTTTCAGCTATCCCTAGCTTGCTCAAATCTCCCTTGTATTCTTTCTGAATATAATATTCGATGATCTTATCTACAATGTCATCTGCTATCTTTGAAACATGATCAAAGCCTATTTTCTCAAACTGCATTTCAAAACTTTGAAAAATATTGCATCCAGCATCTACTAATATTTTTCTAAAGCCCAGTTTATATTCATTAAATGTTTCTATTAAGTCTGATAGATTAATAAAATTTTTTGTCGCTTTTATTACATTACCTGTTCTCAAAGATGCCCTCATACCAAACATTGCCAAGTCATCTGTATGTATTGAACATCCAAAAATACTCCGCACAGATCTATTAGTGTTCATTCCATCAAAAAATATTCTGTTCCCCTCTCTCAGCATACTCGCAAGCACATCATATATAATGATCCTCGTTTCAAATGATTGAATGAAACTCAGAACAAACTTCATCAAATTTGAATACTCTACTTGATAAAATTGATAATGATTACCTCCTTTGTAGGATAAGTGTATTTTATTACAGTATTTTTTCTCTTCATTGTATATAAGATCTTTTGAATCTTTCTGAGACACTATTATCGCTGTATTTAGTAGATCAGACATTGAATTTATTTCATGCTTTCCACCCCAAACTCCAGTAAGTTCCATGCACTTTAAGTATGTGTCAAATACAAATTCTTGAACTTGATTACGTTTTTTTATCTTATTAAGTTCAGTACAAATTTCCTTTACTGCATTTTCGTCAAAAAAATTGGGTTGGAGTTTACTAATATCAATATTATACTGCTTAATTTTTTCAGCACCGAATTCATGTTCAAACTCTTTTTTAAAGGTACCTCCTGTAAAATAACTTCCACTGTGACTCTCAAAAAGATCCATAATTTCAACCTTATTTTCAAATCTTCTTTGGCTGAAATATACTGCATCAGCAACCTCACAACGAAATGTCTTCGTTACTAATTGCTTCATTACACTATCTTCATAAATATTTGCATTACTTTGCATTAGCCTTTGAATTGAATGTACATCATGGTCGCTCGCAAATAATTCTTTAAACCTTTCATGGAAGGCATAATCATCAAATTTTACGGGAGCTAAGTAAGCTAAAGCAACAGACCAAAATAAGCAGCTGCCATCTCCCGGTACATCAACTTCTTCATATGAAATAAGTGGTTGCAGTATCTTAGCGATATCTTTTCTGTTATTATCTTTAGCAATATCTATAGGAGTCTTTCCCTCTCCATCTAAAACATCAACTTGCGCTCCTATCTTTAGCAAAAATCTGACAATTGTTAACTCTCCCAGGCAAACAGCAATATGCAGCGGTGTATCACTGCATTGATTCACTCGAAAATTAACGTTTAGACTCGGATATACCTTAAAAAAACTTTTCAGCTTTTCAAGCTTTCTATCTTCTAGAATACTAGAATCCTCTATAATATTAGTAAACTCTCTTATTAATAGTGTCTCGCTCAAGATTGGCTCAAAATGGAAACCTCCTTTATTTATTATATGTATAGTATTTTTTTCATTATAATCTGTACTTACAGGTTTGGATGTTAACTCATCAATAAGATACCCTGACCATCCACATATATGAAGATCTTCAATAACATGCAGCTTAATATTATATTCATTACAAATCATACTTCCCTCAATTTCAGGCCTACCCCATATAGGAATCTGCAACGTACTTCCATACTTTAAATCAGTTAACAATAAAAACACGTCTTTATTGTCCCTCTGCATTTTTTCTATATCTTCAATACTGTATTCTATACCAATCAAATAAGTCTTCCATAATTCATCATCATTAATACCAGGCTCTGGGAGTATTACTGTAGAATCTTCACGGTTTCTAGCATCTGCTATAATCTTTTCTTTCATTTCTTGACTAATTAAAGCTTGCTTCCTACAAACTTCTCTCAAAGATTTCACAGTAAAGTTTGTTCCAGGATTTAATTGCTTAAGTCCCTGTGCAACTGCATCAAAGAAACAATCTCCTCCTCCAATTGCTTTTCCTATTGTAAAACCTTCTGGCAGCTTTAATATTTGCTGACTGCTAGATAGTAGTGTGTCTTCTTTTTGCATTCTTATTAACCTAGATTGATTATCTATTACTTGTTCCTTTGTATTTTCTTTACCTAACATAAAGCCCCCTATATTTTAATATTCATATTTTGATGATTTTGTCGTAAACCTCTTTTCTAAAGATTGGTTTCAACATTTGATTCTTATACAGCTGTACCAAAACAATTTGCTGTAGAAACCTTAAGTTAATTTCAAGTAACTTTGATTGCTGAGTAACAGTGTGCTTTTCTTTTGATTTCTTACTAAACTAGATATATTCTTAAAAAAGCCAGGATTGCTTTCTGAATGATGTACATAATACAATGCATCTGACTCAATACCCCATGTATTTATTATGTTAAACTCGACTATAGCTAAAGAAATCTAGCAGAACAAGAACTTTTTTCATGTTTTAATATTTTTTTAAAACTAAAGCCAGTGCTTGCAAAAATACTTCTATTTTTTTACTACAATGTACTTTTTCTATTTCTAAATACTAATTTAACAAAAACTAAAACAATTTCACATATCACTACAACCATTTCCAGCAACCAATACTGCTACCCGTGAGAAGACTTTTCTTTGGGATGGATTGGTCTACCAAACGATACATACGAACTTTTCTAGATAATAATTTCATTATACGCTGAAATCAGCTATATTGGCTCACTTTTACTAAACCTACGTACGAACTGTTTTGCCTAAGCTTATGAAAATAATTTAAACCTTCTATTTTTATAACCTTATTTCTATGCGGCTTGTTCTCGCAAATATACGACCTTTTTTGCAATTTTAGAAAGAGTCAATAATTCAAATTTTTGCAGCACTAAAATAGACGTTTCTTTAGTTACAACAAGGTCTATTTTTTCGTAAATAAAAATGTTTTATAATAATTAATTATTAGAATGAAAATATCATACTTGGCTCTCAAGAAATTTCCTGTTGTGCAGTGGTAAGGTTTGGAGAAAAAGATTGACTTGGCAACGATAATTTACTAGACTAAAGTTTATATTAAAATACAAAATGGGGTTGCGGGTATGGAATCTGGTTTGGATCACAATTACAATAAAATACTTGATATATTAAAAGGTGCTATTAAAGGCGACGATAATCAAGTTAAAGCAAGAAAACACCTTAGAGTAGAAAGATGGTTGAGGGCTTATATTCAATTAATTGAAGATTTTGATGAGGAAAAACTAATTTTTTTTTCTGATATATTCTCTGATAATTCTTGTTGGGATGGAATAAAATTAAAGAATAAAGCTGTTGGTGAAAGGCTAACTGAAGAAAAAAATAAAAATGGAAAAGAAAATCCGCTTGATCTTGCAGATAGATATTACTTGGCATGTAAATATTGTCTAGAAGATAAGATTCCTGGATTATTTGAACAAGTATTTATGAGATTTAAGAGAAGTGCCTTTGAAGAAGATGGATCTGATGATGATCTGAGAAGAGAATTATTGGAAAATATCGAAGAAACTAGCCCTATAGAAGCTTTCTGGTCTTTTCTTATTGATAAGCAGATTGGAAAACTAAACGAATATAAATCAGTTGAAGGTTTGCAAAAATCCATACAGATAAATTCTAATAAAAACTGGGAAGAAGGTATAGAGTTCTTCTATAATAAATTACACAATGATTCCAGTATTTCTAGTCAAGATAAAGATGATCTGTTAATTGAAGCAGCTTTATCTGCAGTAAAGGGTTACAAAGAAGTAGACACCATAGAGTTTTGCCTGTCTAAAATGGATGATGAGCAAAAGAAAAAATTACTAGATAGAGATTATAAGGAAAATACTTATTATGCAGTGTTGAATGTGCTAGTAGGTCAGTATTACTTTGATTCTTTTATGGAATTAATCCGATTGTGTAGTCAGATTGAATGTGAACGTTACACAACTTTTTTATCTTCATTATCAGATCAAGTACTGAAGAATCCAGATCTGTCTGAAGAAACAAAAAAATGTATGATGAATGTTTGGGAACGTATAATAAAATTAAAAACTCAAGACCGCGGGGAGCAATCTATTTCCTCTATTTTTGTAGACTATTCAGTTACATATACAATAGCAAATTTAATTGTGGATCCAAGTAGACAAGGGGTAAGTAAAGAAGAAATATTAGGGAAGATATTAAAGCACGTAAAAGAAATGAGTGGTGAAGAGATGATAAAGGTTAAAGATTCTGTATTAAGTAAAATTCAGTTATTTCATGGGGGTAAAAAATTGCAGTTAGGAGAACAAGTATTTTCTAAATTAGCTCAAGAAGCTTCTAAAGAATCAATTTTGCGTGAAGCTGGTGATACTTTGCCACAGTCAAGTCTCAGTACGACTGATACCCCATATAATATAAAATCTTTAAGCCATAGCAAATAGGAGTAATATGCCAAGTAATGTCAAGCCGCTTGAGTTGGTACAGCTTCTGTTAATGAGAAATAAATCAAAAGACGAGTTCCTAGATTTTCAAAAAAGGTTCCAATCGTTTATCAATCAATCTCCTTCTTTTTTGCATTCAGTTGGAAAGCCAGGCTTTTTCCCTAGTTTCTTTTTTGGTATGTTTGCTACTGTATTAGACTTGGAAAGCCAGGCTTTTTCCCTAGTTTCTTTTTTGGTATGTTTGCTACTGTATTAGACACAGAACTTGCTACTAAAATTGGTATTAAAAAACTTCATTTTCGTTTTGATGATAATAGAACTTTAAAAATAGCTATATTAACTAATGAGGGACTTAAGTGTATAACGATGTCTGATCAAGTTGATGGTAACATGCATCTAAAGTTCTCTCAAGGAGAGTTAGAAAAAATAGCACAGAAATGGAAAATGGGAGCAGAGTTTGATAAACTAGAAAAAGAAGAGCATGAAATAACAATTACAGGAAAAGAAGTAAAGTACGGAAAGGTTGATCCAGCTTTTAGTAAAAAGACTGATTATTCACAAAAAGGTTTTACAGAAATAGAAAAAGATCGTGACCAACAAGACCTAGAGAGCTTAATTTCAAAATTGAGTAATCAAGATTTCGAAGAAGTAAAAAAGAACGCTAGAAGAATGTTTAATTATATTACAAATGTCTATAAGAAATATGAAAAAGAAACTCTATTTAGCGGTAAAGAATCAAGTCATCATGGGTTTTTAGCTGGGTTTTTGATAAATTTTAAGTATCGTTTTCACCTAAAACTTTATCTCGAATTATTTGCTGGAAAAGGTTACGCAGACATTATTTTACTTGTGCGCGGTTCTGATAAGTCGCTAAGCTCTATTCCTATTATTATTGAGCTTAAAGCAGGTACTGGTGAGATAAGTACAGTGATAAAAGCATTGAAGCAAGCACAAGATTATGTTAAGGGCTCTTTTTCTAACTCTATAAGAATGATTACTATAGCTAATGAAGCTATTTGTGTAGGATTAAATTTTGACATGGTTCATCACGAAAATGTTAAAATTGATGTAGAAAATTTTCTTAGTCGAGAAGGTAATTCTGTAATAGAAAAGTTACTTGGCACTGAAGCAGCGAATGCTGAGGTGATAAGAACACAGCTAGAGTATCTTTACTATGGAATTGTTTGGAGCAATGGTGGAAGTGATAATATTAATTATGTCAGCAGAATGATCTTAGGTCAGCTAGTACTTATTTCTAATATTATTAAGCGTGAAAAGTTAGGTAAACATATTTTTATTTATGATCAAAATGATAAAATGGTTACTGGATCACAGAAACGCCCAGAAGCAGCAAAAGAAAGTATTGAGGATTGTGTTACAACTATAGTGCTAACTTTAGGTAAGAAGGTGCTTATACTCAACATAAATGAAAAAAATGAATTTGCATTGAGAGTGCCAGATAATAAAGGAATTCCTATTGAAAATATTAGGAGAATTCAAAACGTCAATGACATAAAGATACAAGAAATAACCTGTAACTTATACAGTACGCCTAGTAATAAGAATCCATTTGATCAGTACTGTAATAAGAATAAGGGAATTACAGTAAATACGTATGACTCATTGGACAAATACAAAAGAGGTAAAGAAATTTTACAAGGTAATTTTACTCGAATTGTGGAAAATAAAAAATTTAAAGCAGCTTTGAGCAAAGCTATAGAATCTGGTAAATATGATGATTACAAAAAACTATTTGAAGAAATTTCTCATATACTACATCCTTTCAAATCATTAATAAGCAATGAGGCTACATTTCAAGCTGTATTGCATGGTTTATTTAGTAGCTACGGAGAAGATAATATAAAAGTTATTACTGAATTTCAAATAGGTGGTGGAGAGAAGTTGGATGTTATTTTGGTTATAAATGCTACTGATCAAAAAAAAGAATACCCCCCAGTTGGAATAGAGCTAAAATTTGCTAAGAAAGGAGAATTGGATAAAAAAGAAAAAGATGCTAAGGACCAGTTGAAAAGATATAAAGAAGGTGAAGCGTATAAGGTAATTACTGATGCTGGCAAAGTGAAACTGATATATGCTGTTTTTAATAAAGGTGCAACAGATGAAGGTTCCCTTATAAAAATTGGTAATGAGTTTGTAGAGGTAGATGTAAGACATAGCTCTGTGGTTGCTTTTGGTCAACAGCCAGGTAGTCTCCAACAACCTTATGTTAAACAAGCAGGTCTATCTCGAGCAGTTAATCAGTGATCTAGTCTTAAGAAATAGTCATCTTAAGTAGGTTATGCTGTCGGGAAGTTTTGTGACAAAGTTATAGAAGGAAAACAAAATGATCCTGATACGAGTACATGGAGTGCTGTTAAAAGTTCGTTTTCCGATACATTTATTACTAAGCATAATATGAATTACATTTATAGTAATCAATCTCCAGTGAATTCCTTAGATAGCTAAGAGCTAAAAGTATGTATTGTGTAAATAGTTACCAAGGCTGGAAGGTTTTGAACTTTTTTTCACAACACTGATGTTCTTGCTAAAATATTTTTGAAAAAGTTAGTTGACTTATAAATAATTCTCTACTAATACTGGCATGTGTTTGTTTATTCTGCTGAAGTGGCTCCGCAGGTTACTGTATAAGCTTCAGCAGTTTCCGTGCTCCTTTAAAGCATCATGCTCTTATAGTAGTGATATCAAGTATAGGTCTTAACCATGTTGATTTATAGTAAAATTAGCTCAAATTTGGAGTCATAAGCAACTTTTAACCTCTCTATATACTCCATTGTTACTCACCATAAAAACTTAACAAAAGCTTAACGACGTGAGCAGTAAAAAGATTATGGTTATTGACTTAATGTTACATATCGCATACAATATATCATATATCTTAGCTTAAGGGGTAAGTATGAGTGAGTCTACTGGGATGGTAAAATCTATCATCAATCTACTAAAGCCAAAATCCAAATCAGAACTATATGATTTCGAATATGAGTCCATTATAGAACATCTATCATCTAAAGAGCATTTATTAAATGAGCTGATGAATGATATGTGGTACTCAGGAGACTTACCATCAGTCAGAAACTATAATGAACCATTATCTTTGATAGATAGCAAACTTGGATTAAGTGAACAAATTTGTGTTTGGTTTGCTCTGGACCATGATCTTACGCCAAGTCAAAAAATTTTAAACAAAAAGTTACTTAGTGCTCTAAAATGTTTAGCTTCTAACTGTGGTTCATTTGATAATACTGAGCCCCTTGAAGAATTTTTACATGATAATAAAAACAATAAAGATTTAAAAGTGATTCTTAACCTAAGAAGAGGAGAATCTCAATCAACAGTATTGCATGCGATTGCAGGAGCAAATATTGGTGGATTTCGTCGCATAGGAAATCAGGCTATAGATTTACTCTTAGAAGCAGGCGCAGATCCTAACATACAAGATAATAAAGGAAAAACACCATTATGCCTTGCTGCTGCCAAAGGTCATTACGATAATACAAACTCTCTCCTCTCAAAAGGAGCTAACCCTAATATAACAAGTAGAAAGGGTAAAACTCCACAACAAATAGCAACTAATAAACTCTGCTATAATATAGAAGAATTATTTTTAACTGATAAACAGAAAAAGATGAATAAGGAATTGTATGACTTACTTGCACTAGATTCAGACTGCACTAAAAATTTAAAGGAGTTTTTAAGTAAGCATAAAAGAGACTCAGACCTAAAAGTGGTGCTAAATATTCGGCACGGAATGGGTGAGTCAAAAGTGTTCTCATATGTTGAACGTTTTGCTTGGGACAATGAAGATCTTGCTCAAGAGTTAAGAAAAATATTTCTAGAAGCAGGAGCATTAGATTATGATAAAAATATTATTTATCGTCAGCAAAAGAAAGGACAGGTCAGCAAATTACTCGTTAATTTAACCTCAAATCAAAAGGAGAAGTTAAATAAGTTTTCTGATAAGATGTTTCAAGCTCAAAATATGGCTGAACTTGAAGAGATTGTAAACGATGCTATAAAGTCTGGTGTACGATTAAACTATTCTCTTTCACAAGATTTCTTTTCAGGTAATGAATACACTTTTACCGATTATGTGATGAAAAAAATCAGTGAGTTGGAAAAAAATCCTAAAGTTGCTAGTAATATAATATGTCAATTAGTATCAAAAGGGGCAGTGTTTGGTAATACAGTTGATGCTAACACACTGACACCAGAATTTAAAGAGCATAAAACTAACCTAAAAAAAGCTTATATAGATTATGTTAGCAATTCTCATAAGTTTATTGAAATCGCAAAAAATGCAACCAATAGCGAGCTAAAAGATGTAAGAGTAGACAACTCCGTTTTTTACTTAGAATATTCTAAAGATAGTAAAATAGACATTATAAAGATAACAGATGGGGTAAGGGATTTAGGTCTCACAGATGGGGATGTAAAGTGTGGAAGAAATATAGTAAGGATTGGTAATAGTGAAGTAGAAATTAAAACTGAAGATGGCATAAGGAATTATACAGATCTTACAGAAGGCAGCAGTATAGTATTAACTTTCTATACTAGTTTGGGAGAATTGGAAGTTAGATTATATCCTGATGAGAACAATAAAAAATTGATAAGAGTAGAAGTGAGCGATGAAGATCTATTTGAAGAAATAGCAAGTCATGAAGAAATAGGGCAAAATTGCTTATTGGGAGGTTTATCGGTTATTGAAGCTATAGATCAAGGTGTTTTTGCTAGATCTGGTGGATTAATGCATCCTGAAGTAATAAGCGAGTCTAACAACAAATGGACAGAACGTGAAGAGTTAAGAAGAGTTTCTGACTCTAGGGGAGAAATTGCTAGGTAAATTATGCAGCTAACCACTTTTGCATCTAGAGTGATTATGCTTTAGTATATAATCAAGTTCTGTAACACTGTTCTAACCCCAACTATGAATTAGATTGTAGGTAAATTATTGAAAATCACTACTTTTTTAGTTAAGTTTGATCAAATTTAAAAGTAGCGTATGCATCATGCAGCTAATACCAACACTCATTGTTGGGAACGCAAATGATAAATTTGTTTAACTTCTCAATTATAGGCAAAAACAGCTCTTTTTCATGTGTTTCATAACTAACGGAAATTGGTATTAGAAAAATTATACTTGCATTAGCTTTTATTCATGCTAATTATGTACATAATATATCTATAGATTGAGGGATTATGATATTAGAATATATTTTAGGAACTAAGCAAGTTCATGCAAATGGTGGATTAGCTACTGAAGAACAGCACATGGAACGTTTTGGTCAGCAAACTCTGGAGCCTAGTCCATCATTGTTAGATCAAGAACAAACTGATGACTGGCATGAGTCCGTTGTTGAAGACAACAATACTGTTGTTGAAAGTTCTTTTATTCCAGAGAACTCAATTTTAATGAATTTAGCAAATCTGTTAACTGAAAGCGAAAAAGTTTCGATTGATGAATTTCATGACAAGATGGAAAGTATAATGAAAGAGTTTCATGAAAATAGATACGAAAGTTCTGCAAAGGTCACTCTAGAAAAGATGGAACGTTTAATAGATGAACATTTGAAAAGAAAAATAAAGCTAAATTTACGCTGTGATCACTATGAACGTAGTGTGTCGAATTTTATATTTAAAAAAATAATTGACATTGCTAATGCTAGCAGTGTTATGCGTATAACTCCTACTACTATATCACGTTATAAGGACAATGGGGAAGAGGCAATAGATGAGTGGGAAGAGGCTTTAGAACCTTTATTCAATATTGTCAATAAGCTACTATTAGCAGGTGCAAAAATAGAGTCTGATTTTTACAATGATAGAATGATAGGTGAAACTATGTGGAGAAGTGATGAGCCTATTTTTACAGAGTGTAAAAAAATTAAGGACAAACTGAAAAGTATCGCATATGAAGGTTTAATAAATAAGAATGAACAAGTTCAAGATGATGATCTGCAAGTAGAAGTAGATAACAATCTTGTTCTTTTTAGGTGGCCAAAAAACAGTATTGTTGAAGTTGGAAAGGTTATGAATAGTAAGGTGAATGAAAACTTTAGTATAGAAAGTAGCATCCTACAGATTGGAGAGAGTATAGTAAGAGTTGAAAATATAGGAGGAAAAAGAAATTATACAGATGTCTTAGGAGATAGCATTGAAATGTCCTTTACCACTGAAGTAGGCGAGATTAGTATTCATCTGTATCCTAGTGATAGTAATATAATAAAAGTAAAGCTTGATGGAGAGAACCAGGAGAAGTTTAACAAATTAAAAGATAAATCAAGTCTAGGAGAAAGCTGCTTTTTAGGAGGAAAAAGTGTTCTACAAGCTGTTAACGATAAAGGTTTTGAAAGAAACGGTAGAATACTTATAGAGTCAGCTGAAACTATTAAACAATCAAATTTTGTAGTGAAAGAATCAGGTGTCCCATCTACTCTTATGAGGCCAATCGATAGTTTAGACCAGCTGCAAAAGGTGGGAGCTTCGAAAGAAATAGTAGTGTGTTAATGAAGTCAACTAAAATTAGTAAACAAAAGAAAGGTCTTGGAGGGTAAAAAAATTGATGTATCTTCAAAGTAAGATTTTCTTAGGTATAAACTATACTCTCAAGGTGAGAAGAAATAGTAGGGGGATAAGTGTTGACTTAATAATTTAGAGATTCTTCTAAAGAAATTATTTTTCTCTCTTGATGTTTATTCTTTTATAGGTATAGCCTTTTGTGTTTGATTGAATTGACTTTTGTGATACCTACAGAATTTCCTTTATCACCCCAACTATGGATTAAATAAAGAGATAAAAGTGCAGCTAAGAAGAGGAAAACAGGGTAAGCTCAAGTATTTTATCAATAATTAAGAGGTTACCCATGAAGAAAGATATTACAGAACTTTACTGTTGCGTCGAGGATTTTTGTCGCACAGTCGATGATAATTTTGCTAATATGCTCCTATCAAAAGGAAGAAAACCCACTAGAATAACGGACTTCGGAAATTCTCACCATAATTCTATTATATCATCAATCCCCTTGCAAAAGTTTCAAAGCTTTTTACCTACTTTATCTGCCACTTTATAAATCTGAGTTTTCTAAATTGCCAACATATGACCGATTTATCGCCCTTAAATCACGGGTTTTATGGATTACTTTTGCAATGGTTCTGCAAACAAGCAAAAATGACAGGTATTGCCTACATAGACACTTCTACAATCGCTGTTTGCCACAAAAAAAGAATCTCCAAGAACAAAGTTTTTGATGGTTTGGCAGAAATTAGTAAGAGCACATATGGTTGGTTTTTTGGCTTTAAATTGCACTTGGTAATTAATGAAATTGGAATCACTTACTCTAACCAAAGGTAACGTTGATGACAGAAAACCTGTGCCAACTCTCACTAAAAGACTGACCGGACTTTTGTTTGGAGATAAGGGCTATATAAAGAAAGAGCTCTTTGAGAAACTCTTTGATAGAGGCCTAAAACTCGTCACTAAAGTAAAAAAAGGTATGAAAAACGTACTCATTTCACTTAAAGAGAAGATTTTACTAAGGAAAAGATCGATTGTTGAGACTGTTTTCGACTCCTTGAAAAACAAATTTGAGATTGAGCACACAAGACACAGATCGCCAACAAATTTCCTAATTCATGTTTTTTCTGTTCTGATTTCCTATTCCATGCAGTCGAAAAAGCCCTCTATTTCTATGCCTTTCTTTGCTGGCTAATCCATAGTTGGGGTTTTATCAGACCCACCACATGATTCAGCGGGAGAAGGGCTATCAGGTTCTTACGCAATAACTTTGGAGTTCTGGAATCGTTTCATATGTATGTTTAAGATTATCACTATTTTTATTACATAGTTAAGTATCAGTTCCTGTAAAACTAGTTTACCTTAATTCTTTGTTTTAAAGTATTGGTTTTCTGGCACATAGTCTTTTCCATTGCCTATTGCTTTTGTAAATTGAGATTCTAAGCCGTAAAACTTCTCCAATTGGTCACTCCATAACATTGGTACTTCTCTTAAATAAGCTAGCTTCAAATCTCTTGGCTGTCTCCCATTTACTATGTCTTCCTTTATTTTTGGAGCTAAATAATTTAATCTCAAAATTTGCTGTATACGTCTTGTACCTATATTAATTTTGGCACTCATCTCTTTAACACTTCTATACTTTCCCTCTTCTAGCTGACGTTTCCATAGGTGAGCTCTCACCACTGCTTTCAGTAGTGCATTATTTGTGGGAACGTTCAAAAAAGTGTGTCAAGCCGCATTTTTAGTTCAACTCAATTTTCAATCTATCTGGAAAGAAAATATCAAGTTGAGACATAGTTAAAGCCCAATTAGGGAGAGCCATAATCCACCTTTGCTCTACCTTTTTTATAGCACAATATACCTGTTTGTACAAGGCATTTGTACTAGTAAATGAACCCTTAGTTTTAGTAAATTTCCTGATTTGTCTATGCAACCCCTCAATTGGATTAGTGGTGTAAATCAGCTTCCTAACTGGCCCAGAATACTTAAAATAACTGGATAAGTTTTCCCAATTGTTCTGCCAGGATGGGAATGTTCAAAAAAGTGTGTCAAACCGAAAAAAAAGTAATAAATTGATATAAAAAATGGAGGTTTGATATGAGTCAAGCAAATAGAACTACTGGTTTGGTAGATTATAAAGAATTAGAAACAAATATCCTGTCATCTATACGAGAAGGAAGACCATTGACAGGAAGAGATGGAGCATTAACACCGTTTATAAAAAGGCTGCTAGAGGCAAGTCTGGAAGGTGAAATAGAAAGCCACATGTCAGCTAAAAGTGAAGAAAATAACCGAAGAAATGGAAGGAATGCAAAAACTTTACGTACAAGTTCAGGCTCATTTGAACTATTAACACCAAGAGACAGAGAAGGAAGCTTTGAACCGCAAATAGTCAAAAAAAGGCAAACAAGCCTACATCCAGAACTTGAAGCAAAGGTCTTAAGTACATACGCCAGTGGCATGGGATACAGAGACATAGCTTCACACGTTGAGGAAATATATGACCATAAAATATCAGCAGCAGAGATATCCAATATTACTGATAAACTGCTACCAATAATCAATGAATGGCGCAGCCGTCCATTGCAATCAGTGTATCCAATAGTGTTCATGGATGGCATGTTTTTTAAGGTCAAGGAGGACGGACATTGCGTAAGTAAATGCATGTATAATATATTGGGTATAAATCAAAATGGCAGAAAAGAAGTATTAGGTTTTTATCTGGCTGAAAGTGAGGGAGCTAACTTCTGGTTGGGAGTTTTAAATGACCTCAAAGAAAGAGGAGTAGAAGATATTCTGATTGCATGTGTAGATGGGCTAAAAAGCTTTCCTGCAGCCATCAACAGTGTATTTCCCAGTGCAGAAGTGCAGCTATGTATAGTACACCAAATAAGAAATTCTCTGAAATATGTATCCAGTAAAGATGTAAAAGTTTTCATGAATGATCTGAAAAAAATATATCGTGCTTCAAGTAAAGAAATTGCTGAGAATTATCTGCTTGAGCTGGAAGAAAAATGGGGAGAAAAGTATCCTTTAGTTATAAAATCCTGGCAGAACAATTGGGAAAACTTATCCAGTTATTTTAAGTATTCTGGGCCAGTTAGGAAGCTGATTTACACCACTAATCCAATTGAGGGGTTGCATAGACAAATCAGGAAATTTACTAAAACTAAGGGTTCATTTACTAGTACAAATGCCTTGTACAAACAGGTATATTGTGCTATAAAAAAGGTAGAGCAAAGGTGGATTATGGCTCTCCCTAATTGGGCTTTAACTATGTCTCAACTTGATATTTTCTTTCCAGATAGATTGAAAATTGAGTTGAACTAAAAATGCGGCTTGACACACTTTTTTGAACGTTCCCGCCAGGATTTTATAACTAAAGGATACTTTTCTCCCCATTTTTCTTCCAGCTCAAGCAGATAATTCTCAGCAATTTCTTTACTTGAAGCACGATATATTTTTTTCAGATCATTCATGAAAACTTTTACATCTTTACTGGATACATATTTCAGAGAATTTCTTATTTGGTGTACTATACATAGCTGCACTTCTGCACTGGGAAATACACTGTTGATGGCTGCAGGAAAGCTTTTTAGCCCATCTACACATGCAATCAGAATATCTTCTACTCCTCTTTCTTTGAGGTCATTTAAAACTCCCAACCAGAAGTTAGCTCCCTCACTTTCAGCCAGATAAAAACCTAATACTTCTTTTCTGCCATTTTGATTTATACCCAATATATTATACATGCATTTACTTACGCAATGTCCGTCCTCCTTGACCTTAAAAAACATGCCATCCATGAACACTATTGGATACACTGATTGCAATGGACGGCTGCGCCATTCATTGATTATTGGTAGCAGTTTATCAGTAATATTGGATATCTCTGCTGCTGATATTTTATGGTCATATATTTCCTCAACGTGTGAAGCTATGTCTCTGTATCCCATGCCACTGGCGTATGTACTTAAGACCTTTGCTTCAAGTTCTGGATGTAGGCTTGTTTGCCTTTTTTTGACTATTTGCGGTTCAAAGCTTCCTTCTCTGTCTCTTGGTGTTAATAGTTCAAATGAGCCTGAACTTGTACGTAAAGTTTTTGCATTCCTTCCATTTCTTCGGTTATTTTCTTCACTTTTAGCTGACATGTGGCTTTCTATTTCACCTTCCAGACTTGCCTCTAGCAGCCTTTTTATAAACGGTGTTAATGCTCCATCTCTTCCTGTCAATGGTCTTCCTTCTCGTATAGATGACAGGATATTTGTTTCTAATTCTTTATAATCTACCAAACCAGTAGTTCTATTTGCTTGACTCATATCAAACCTCCATTTTTTATATCAATTTATTACTTTTTTTTCGGTTTGACACACTTTTTTGAACATTCCCTTATTTTTTTCCCTTCTGGCTCTACTACTGTGCATTTATTTCCTTTCTTTTTTATTGGTATAAATGTTTCCTCTGACTCAGAATGTACCTCTATTCCATCTTCTCTTATCATTACTCCCTTTATTAACTTTTTCACTACTTCTTTCTGCTTTCCAAAACTTAAATTTTCCCATTTTTCTTCGGTCTTTTCTCTCCAATTTTCATATATCTGCTCCGCTTTCCTCATCACTTCTTTTTCTACTTCTCCTGCTATTACATTTCGGTTTTCTGATTCACAACCTTTTCCCCTTAAATGATTGTTGCATACGTAATATCGATATCTCTTATTCTCCTTTTTTGCATATGTCAGTGTCATATTCACATCACAGCTCTTGCACTTAATTATTCCCCTAAGCAGTGCTTCCTCATATTTTGCTTTTCTATATGGTTGATTCCTTATCAATTCCTGCGCTTTTTGCCACTTTTCTTCTTCTATTATTGCTTCATGCTTTCCCTCATACTCTTTTTCATAATGTTTGATTTTTCCCATATATATTGGATTTGTTATTATTCTCCTTACCGTCGCTTTTTTAAAGATATCTGATTTTGTCCGGTATCCTTGACTATTTAACTCCCTTGCCAATTCTGCCATTGATTTTAGCTCCAAATATCTTTCAAATATGTGCCCTACTATTTTTGCTTCTTTTTCATTTATTATTAATTCTTTATCTTTTACATCATACCCAAGCGGTAAAGTTCCACCCATCCATAATCCCTGCTCTTTTGATGTTGCTATTTTATTTTTTACCCTTTCTACAATCATCTCTCTTTCTAGCTGTGCTGCTCCTGATAACACTGTTTGTACAAACTTTCCCATTGGCGTATTATTATCAAATATCTGCGTTACTGCTACAAAATTTACTCGGTGCCTTCTAAAAAATGATGTTACTTCAATGCTGTCTTTTGTCTCCCTTGATAGCCTATCCAGAGTATACACTACCACACAATCTACTTCTCCTCCTTTAACATCTTCAAATAATTCCTTTATTGCTGGTCTTTCTAAATTCTTTCCTGAGAAACCTCCATCATCGTACCTTTTGGCCAATACTACCCAACCCTCTCTGCTCTTTATGTACTTTTCACATGCTACTCGCTGCGCATCTAAACTGTTAAACTTTTGTTCTAGACCGTCTTCATTTGACTTTCTCGTATATATCGTGCATCTTACTTCTTTTAGCATTTTCAACTTCCATTTTTATCACGCATTCCAAATAATAAAGGTCCGTTGTAACTCATTCCCATTATTTTTCCGGCTACTGCTGACAATGATGTGAAAAATTCTTCTCGGTAGATTAAACCCTTGTCTGTTACCATTACCGCATGTGTTTCTTCCCCTCTCTCTAATATTAGCTCTGTTCCTGCTACTGGCAATTTGTCACTACTTATTCTTTTTCCCTTCTCTAGTCGATCTGCCAGATACTCTAGTCTTTTTGACCCTTTTCTTGACATTTTTCCATATGCTTCCTCCTGCATTCTATATGATAGTCTTGGTATCAGATATTTCTTTGAATGTTTAGGTGCCTCTTCCCCATATACCTTCTTCCATATTTTTCTCAGTTCTGATAACGATTTTCTCTCTAATAACAACACTTCCTTTTCTACCATTTTCTTCCTTTTCTCAATCAACTTCCATAACCTTCTACTAATTCTCTCATGATCTCTTCGCTATTTCCCATATATGCCAAATCTATCGGTGTATATCCTTTATCATCTTTCTCATTTACATCTCCCCTGGCTTCTAATATTGCTCTTACGTTCTTTATCTCCCTCATAAATACTGCTCCGTGTAGTGGCGTCCTTCCTATATAATTTCTAGTATTTACATCTGATCCTGCTTTTATTAGCTCCCTTACCGTTTTTTCACAGCTCATCATGCTTGCACAATGTAATGCCGTATATCCTCCATCATTTTTAGCATTTACTTCTCCTCCTCCTTTTATCAGTGCCTTAATATTTTCTACCTTTCCCAGAAATGCTGCTAGGTGTAACGGTGTATCTCCGCTATTATTTTCTATATTTATTTCTGCTCCCCTTTCTATCAGTAACTTGACTACTTTTTCATCAGAGAATTGTGCTGCTAGATGCAATACTGTATTACCACCTTCGTCTTTTTCATTTATTACATAAAATGAATTCTTCTTTAATTTTTCCAATCTCTTATTTAAATTGAACATCTTAGTTACCCCACCCATTTACCACCTTAAGTCTGTCTCATTAATCATTTCATTCACTTGGCTTATTATCTTGCTTGCTAAATTTTGACATTCCTCCTTTATTAGTGATTTGTCTCTTTTCCTTATTTCTCCTATCTCTATTATTTTTAGCTCCGGCATGTAGCTTCCATTCAACATGTCTGCTATTTCTCCCACTAGCCCCTCTATTCCATAGCAGGTCAGTTCTCTACTTTTTGTTATTCCTCCTTTTTCTCTCAAAAATTTACTCGCCTTTTCACTCTCTTTGCTATCACATAGACGATACTTTTCACTTTCCCATATGTAATACATTGGCGTTGCTCCGTACTTATTCAGTTGATTAACTTCAGCTCCAGCCTTTACCAGCTCTTTTATTATTTCAACTCCTGCTCCTCCTATTTTGCACGCAGAGTGCAGTGGCGTACATCCAGTGACATATTGAGTGGCATTTACTTCTGCTCCCGACCTTAGCAGCACTTTTACATTTTCTAAACTTTTTGCGAATACTGCACAGTGCAGAGGTGTATAACCATTTTTGTCTCTTGCATTAACCTCTGCTCCTTTTTTTATTAATAACCTTACTGTTTTGTAATCAGAGATTTCTACTGCTTGATGCAAGATCGTCTCTCCTTCTTCATTTCTTTTATTAATGTTTTTAAACCCGTTACTTGATACTTCTTTAAAAAACTTACTCTTGCTAAAACTCATTTCATACCTCACAAAATTAGCTTTTCTAGCGCCAGACAAATTTCTTATATTTACCTGCTGCTATTCAAGTCATGTCCTTTTTAGCATGAGAAAGCAAGTCCTTTTCTTTTTATTTCATACATTTTAACCTATTATTAATATAATATATGAGGATCTAAATATAAGTACTTAACTTATTATAGATACAACTTGACTACTTTTCCAACTTCTGTGCAAATGTCGATGTTCGTGCCATTTCAGTACTCCTGGGTAAAATACTAAAACCCCAGTTATGGATTAACCAAGGCAATAAAACTTAGAAATAGAAGGCTTTTTTGACTGCATGGAATATGAAATTAATGTAGAAAAAATATGTACCAGAAAATTTATTGGCGATCTGTGCCGAAGCTCAAATTTATTTTTTAAACAACCAAAGACTGTCTCAATAATCGACCTTTTTCTCAATAAAATCTTCTCTTTTAGTGAGACTAGTGCGTTTTTCATGCCTTTTTTCACTTTAGTGACAAGCTTTAAACCTCTATCGAAGAGTTCCTCAAAGAGCTCCTTCTTGATATAGCCTTTATCTCCGAACAAAAGTCCTGTCAGTCTTTTAGTTATAGTTGGCACAGGTTTTCTGTCATCAACGTTACCTTTGGTTAGAGTAAGTGATTCCAATTTCGTTAATCACCAAGTGCAATTTAAAGCCAAAAAACCAACCACACGTGCTCTTACCAATTTCTGCTAAACCATCAAAAACTTTGTTCCTAGAGATTCTTTTTTTGTGGCAAACGGCAATCGTAGAAGTGTCAATGTAGGAAGATTTTCGCTTGTTCGCAGAACCATTGAAGAAGTAATCCGTAAAACTCTCGGCTTTAAGGCAATAAATCTGTGATATGAAGGCATCTTTGAAAATTCTGATCTATAGAGTAACTTAAGGTAACAAAGATAAAAAGCCTTGAAGTTTTTACATGGCGATTGGTGGTATAACAGGATTATGGTTAGTATTTCTGAGTGCGCTATTTCTGGTTGGTTTTTTGCCATTTGATAAGAACTTATTTGCAAAATTTTCATCTACTACACGACAAAAATCCTCGACGCAGCAGTAAAATATCTTTCTTCATGGGTAACCTCTTAAATTATTGCTAAAATACTTGAGTTTACCCTATTTCCCTCTTTATTAATTCTACTTTTATCTGTTTTCTAATCCATAACTGGGGTTCTTAGAGCAATACAAGATAGTATAGCAAAACTCTCTAAACACTATAACCTCAACTCCAAAACTATTGTTAAGTGGAAAAAACGCTCATTCACTAAAGATGCTCAAACCATTCAATGCACCATAATTATGCTTTCAAACATATATTTGATCATGTTTATGAAGAAAATAATATCGAACATCGCTTAACAAAAGTCAGCCACCAGTCAACTAATGGGCAGGTTGAGCTTATTGAATAGAACACAATTCAACAGTCAAGAAATATTACTATAAGTCACATCAACAACTTAAAGAGCATCTCTATAACTTCGTTATAGCCTATCACTATGCGAAAAGACTTAAAACTCTCAAGGGTTTAAACACCTTTTGAATTCATATGTACAAAGTGGACAAAATCTCCAGAGTTGTTTATAGTTAATCCATGCCATCATATTCTGGGGCCATACATCTAAAAGGTTTAATATATTTTGCTCTATGGTTATCTTTTTAGATTCCTTGTCTATCCTATTCTGCCAATCTCCTGAACGGATACAAAAATAGTAATATCCTACATGCCTTGAAGCAGTTAATACATGTAAAGAGGCAAGCTCATCATGCAACTCAACCCACATAGACAAGGTTAACTGAAAAAATCAAGAACAGAAACAACAAGACCTCTCTTCACAATAAGTGATATTTTACCGCGCAAGATCCTTCTTAGATTCTTGACAACATTGTGCGTCCTGTAACATACCAGAGGGAACGTTATCAGAAAGAGAGGATATAGAATCAACATTACTTACACTAGCAACAGGTGATACATTTTCATCAGAATCAATATTACTTATACTAGTAGTAGAGCTAGCAAGAGGGGATACATTTCTAGAGCAAGAACTACTACCGTACAAGAAAGAAGTACTACCATGAACAATATCTGAAACAGGAGGAGAAGTAGGAAAAACATTAGGACGTCTAGAAAGATTAGGCATGCTATGGTAACTAGGCAAGAACTGGTGACGTGACATGGGAAATGGGAAGCCTTGAAAAGGTGGACGAAAACGATTAGGAAAGGGGTGAAAGGGCCTAAAAAATGGATGTAATGCAGGTGGACGGTTGAAATAAAGCGGGGGCTGGTACACTGAAAAGTGATCTCTATCCGCAAAACCTTGACGGCCACTTCTGCCTCCTACTCTATCATATGGCTTGCCAACATCAGAAAAACTCTCACATCTTTTATTTCTCACCTTTCCACGACTTTCATTACCACTCGAAGAGTCTTGTCGTGTAAAAAGCACTGTCCCATGTTCATCACTATCAGCCGCTCTGGACGAAGATGATTTACTTTCTGAACTTGGTTTCTCTTCGGAAATAGCACCCACACCATTAGAGACTGCCTTACAGTTTTCAGAACCCAACCTTTCACGATAGCTTTCACTCCTACTTGAAGAGTCTTGTCGTGTAAGAGACGCTGTCCTATATTTATCGCTATCAGCTGTTCTAGAGGAAGATGGCCTGCCTTCTGAACTTAGTTTCTCCCTAGAAATAGCACCTGTGTCCTTAGAGACTGACTTATGGTTTTCAGAATCCAACCTTTTACGGTAACTTTTACTCCTACTTGAAGAGTCTTGTCGTGTAAGAGAGGCTGTCCTACATTTATCGCTATCAGCTGTTCTAGACGAAGATAGTCTGCCTTCTGATCTTAGTTTCTCCCTAGAAATAGCACCTGTGTCCTTAGAGACTGACTTATAGTTTTCAGAATCCAACCTTTTACGGTAACTTTCACTCCTACTTGAAGAGTCTTGTCGTGTAAAACGTACTGTCCTATATTCATCGCTACCAGCTGTTTTGGAAGAGAATGGTCTACTTTCTGAACTTGATTTCTCTCTAGAAGTAGCACCCATGTCCCTAGGTACTTTTCTTCCTTCCATCTCCAGGAAACACAGATCAATTGCACGACGAAAGACTTGTTCCTTACTTTCCGATTTGGCAAATCTGAGCAGATTAGAAACATCTGACGAAGCATCACGGACAGAATGGATTAGCTTTTTGAAGGAAGAGTACAAGCGATCCCCTTTCTCAATGGAAGTCTCCAAACCCTCTACCATAGAAGAAAAAGTACTGATAGATTGAGAAAAGCTTTCCAAAAGACTAACAAAATCCTGCTTATTAGAATCAAATCGTGGTATTGATCCTAATGCTTCACCAGAGGAAACAAGCCTATAAAAATCCTCAGCATTGAAAGACACAAGCCCGGAGGATTCTTTCAGA
The DNA here is from genome assembly GCF_947251865.1 of Wolbachia endosymbiont (group B) of Protocalliphora azurea. Taxonomy (NCBI): domain Bacteria; kingdom Pseudomonadati; phylum Pseudomonadota; class Alphaproteobacteria; order Rickettsiales; family Anaplasmataceae; genus Wolbachia; species Wolbachia endosymbiont (group B) of Protocalliphora azurea. The sequence goes on from NZ_OX366394.1 coordinate 1,076,125, forward strand.
TTGTAGCACAAACTCCATAAAGCTCTAAAATCATTATCACTGGAACACTTTTGAATAAATTCATCTTTTGTCGCTAGCGCTACAGATTGCAATTGATCCACCTGTTCATTCAAACTTCTACTAACATCGAACAACGACTTAAGCTTGTTCTTCAAACAATTTAACAAGAAGAGAACTATACTATTGTCCATTTCTTTATACCTAATAACATACGTGCTCAGCTCATTGTAAGCCAATATCATAAGTACTTCAACAATTATTTTAAATTAACAATGTTTTATACCAAACATTCACTATTGGAAAAAAATGGAACAAGTTATAAATTTGCTTAACTCTCCAAATTAGAGGGAAAAAGAGCTCTTTTTCATTTGTTCTACTACCAATGAAACTTGGTATGAAACAGCTATATGCAGGTTTGCTGTAAAACTTCAGCAGTTTTCCACTCCTTTAAAGCATCATGCTCTTATAATAGTGATATCAAATATAGGTCTTAACTATTTTCATCTCAAGACCTTCTGCAAAAGGTGATTGAAAAAGTGATGTAAGAGAGGTAGAAGAAGAATAAGCAGATCAAGTAAGGTAAAAAATGAGCTTTAGTTACTATAAAATGAAGAAGCACCCAAGAAACTTTCGTAATATAACAGGTTTAACTATAGAGGAGTTTGAAAAGGTGGTGGAAAAAGTGAGGTCTGAGTGGAAAAAACTTGAAAAACAGAAAAAGTGCCATGGTAGAAGATCACAACTACCAACTCTGGAAGATAAGTTATTTTGCGTAATTTTGTACTGACCTTACCCAGAAAAAGTAGACAGGTAGTTAAGACGTTTTTTTCATGAAAATGATGAATCAAATTTTTCAGGAATGCAATAGTTAATAGTAGAATGTCTACGTTGTTTGTTATAAAAAATTGACCTTACCCAGAAAAAGTAGACAGGTAGTTAAGACGTTTTTGAAGTAAAATAAAACGTTTTTTCAAAGAGGTGTAGTATGACAAAAAGAAAAGAATATACAGCAGAATTCAAAATTGAAGCTATAAGACTAGTAAAAGAAACAGGTCAATCATCAGCAAAAATAGCAAGAGATTTGGGTATTAGCGGTGATTCATTAAGCAGATGGGTAAAAACATACAATGATAGAATGTCTGGAGTAGATGCGTTTCCAGGAAAAGGGAAAGTAGCTCATTGCGACAAAGAAAAGTTTGATTTAAAGAAAGAACTGGCAAGAGTAACTAGAGAAAGAGATATTTTAAAAAAAGCCCTGGGATATTTTGCAAACCAAAAAGAGTGAAATATTCTTTTATAAAAGAGCATGAAAACTGCTGTAAAATAAGAGAGCTATGCAGGTTTTTGAACGTATCTGCTTGTGGTTATTATAAATGGATTTCTAAGGAAAAAAGTAATAAAAAATCAACAAGAGAAGAGCTCATAAAAGATATTCAAAAGATATATCAAGCGTCACAATGCAGATACGGAGCTCCACGCTGAATTAAAGGTTTTAGGTAAAAATTATAACATCAAAACAGTGCAAAATGTTATGCAGGAAAATGGCATTCAAGCCCAACTTAGACGAAGGTTTAAGACTAAGAAACTTCAAACAGACAATAGAGTTATAACTCCTAACATATTGGATCAGAATTTCACCACTGATCAGCCAAACAAGATATGGGATTACATACATAAACACCAACGAAGGATGGCTATATTTGGCAGCAATAATAGATTTATATTCACGCATGGTAGTTGGTTGGTCAATGAGTAATTCAATAAATAAGCAATTAGTTATAGATGCTTTATTGATGGCTGTTGATAGGCGCAAACCCGTTAAAAATCTACTATTTCATAGCGATCAAGGATCACAGTACACCTCTAAAAATTAGAGATTTTTACTGAATACAAAAAGTATTATTTCTAGCATGAGTCACAAAGTTACGATAATGCTGTTTCGGAGAGCTTTTTTAGTTCACTAAAGAGGGAATTACTCATTGATACCTCACAACACTCCGCACAACAAGCTAGAACCGCAATATTTGAATACATAGAAATTTTTTATAACAAACAACGTAGACATTCTACTATTAACTATTGCATTCCTGAAAAATTTGATTCATCATTTTCATGAAAAAAACGTCTTAACTACCTGTCTACTTTTTCTGGGTAAGGTCAATTTCTTCATGTCCAGCTCCTGATGCTAAGTGTAACGGTGTATGTAGTAAAGCATTCTGCTCATTAACATTAACTCCTTTGTTGAGTAAAAACCTTACAGCATTTGCTTCATTCAACATCGCAGCTAAATGAAGTAAGCTATCTTTTCTTGCACAAGAGAGCGCACTTTTACCATCATCATCAGTGATCAGTGGATTAATATTTTTCCTATTGAGTAAGAGCGCAACCATACTAAGCTCGTTAATTTCTACTGCATAATGTAGCGGTGTCTTTCCATTTAATCCTCTGACATTAACATCTAATCCAGGTTAGACACTTTATTAATTCTAAACTTAAGTTAGCAGACATTATTTAAAACTTAATATTAGATAATTCTTGTAATGAGTTTGTAATCTCTTCGGTTAGCGCCATATGAATCTTTTCAGTGTCACTCAGTGATGCAAGTAGTGCTGACACTCTATTTGGAATATTAAGCAGATTATTACGGACAACTCTTGCTACATTAAATGCTTCAGTTTTTACTTCCTCTACTGCTACAAGTTCACCAATCTCAGCCCTAGCTTTTGCCTCAAGCAGTTTACCACGTTCCATTTCATTTTTTATTCTAGTTTTTAGCAACATCGTGGAAAGGTTACTTGTATTTTCGTTTTCTGGATTTTTCCTCCTCAGTGGCTGACTTGGATCTCTTATTGCCGCTACTGCTTCATTTGCTTGTTCTCTATTGATCAAACCATCCTCCAACTCAACTATTCCTTTCTTTACTAAATAACAGACATATTGCTTTGATACTCCTATCTCTCTTGCCCATTCTGTTTGTGTAATTTTCACTTTTTTCCTACTGTTTTTCTCCTTGAATTTCTGCAAAAGTTTTACCAGTACCGGCTAAAATGGCATCTCTTCCGGTATATATTTGCCAACGTTTTATGGTTACATCTACAAATTTTGAATCTAGCTCTATTGTTCTGCAAATTCTTCCTGTTCTCTCACATGCAATCAGTGTACTTCCAGAACCGCTAAATGGATCAAGTACTATGTCTCCTGGTCTGCTGCTGTTTACTATTGCTCTCTCCATTAGCTCTACTGGCTTCATCGTTGGATGTAGTGTATTATGCGTTGGCTTATCATAAAACCACAGATCACTTTGATTTCTACCACCATGCCACTCACGTTTATTGCCGCTTTTCCATCCATAGAGCATTGCTTCGTATTGTCTTTGATAATCAGACCTGCCTAGCGTAAAATGATTCTTTGCCCAAATGATAAATGTTGACCATTTTCCTCCTGCCTCTTCAAATGCTTTTTGCAACGTTGAAAACTCTGATGATGATATGCAGATGTAAATTGCACCTTTCGTATATGCTAAAATATGGGAACAGATGTCATAGAGAAAAAGTTCGTACTTTTCACCTTGATTATCATTTAATATCTTTTTGTCTTGGCTATTACCATAATCAACGTTATATGGAGGATCACAAACAGTAATGTCTGCCATTTTATCATCTAACAGCGCTTTATATGATTCAACTACAGAGCTATCACCACAATAGATTCGATGATCACCTAAAATCCATAAATCACCTGGTTTTGTTATTTCTACCTTTTTGTCATCAACAACTAAGTCAGAAAGATCTTCTTTTTCACTATCTAAATCATCAAGGAAATGTTGAACTTTTTCTAATTCAAACCCTGTCATTTTTAAGTCAAACTGTAAATCTTCTAACTCTTGAATTTCTACTTTCAAAAGCTCATCATCCCACTTTGCCCAATTAGCTGATTGATTTGCCAGCAATCGAAAAGCTTTGGTTTGTGGTTCATTTAGATTATCACTGAGGACTACTGGAATACTTTCCATACCAAGTTTTCTTGCTGCTTTAAGTCTTAAATGACCATCAACCACAGTTCCATCGCTTTTTGCAACTATTGGTATACGAAAGCCGAATTCCCTGATTGAAGCACACATTCTATTTACTACGTCATCATTTTTACGAGGATTACGCTTATATTCGACGAGGTTTTCAACAGGATAGTAGTGGATTGCTAAATTCATATAATTTAAATTCTTAATAATTAAAAGGTTAATATTCAAAATATGTCTGACGCTAAAGAAGGCCTGAGGTCTAACCCACCAAACCCGCCATTATGGCCGAAAGGACCCACTTTTTATGGGTTTTTGTCTTATTAATATCTTTACTAATATAGAACATTAATGCCAAAGCATCGGCCTCATTATCATCTCTAGGTGAAAAACTTTTTTCACGTATCGCTTCAATAACTTCACTCTTACTTGCATTGCCTTTGCCTGTTATAAAGCGTTTTATAGTTTTAACATTAACACCTTGGTAAGGAATATTGTTCTCTTCACACCAAGCAGACAGCACTGCAAGAAAACCACCATAGCAATGAGCTGCATCAGTTCCTAGATGTCTTCTCACTTCTTCAAAATACACTGCAGTGAACTCATGTTTCAAAGAATTAAGCCAATTACGAAAGTTTAAGAAACACATTCCACCTCCACTGAAACGGCTACCATGAAAGCTTTTGCTGCCACTTTCAATTACTCCATCTGTTAGAATTGCCCAGCCTGTCTGTTTACCGAGGTCCAGTGTTAGGATTGACATTATTTAAAACTATAAGTAGCACTGATTCCAAAATATCGTTTGGTTCCTCGAACGTACTATCAAAAAGCGGTTTATAGTTTTTTTGTTGGCCAACAACGGAAATTCGAGAATCATGTGCTACTGCAGAAAGTTGTTTTCTTGTTATATATATTCACCAAAATTACGAAAACTGTTCACTTTTTTTTTGCAAAGGATAAAAATCGTGTTAGACTTAAACGGAGATTTGTTCTGCAGTAGTAAGATTACCGACAATGCCATTTAATTAAATTTTAGAGGGTACTACGTGCGTTCTTTGGTGAATTGCTGTTGTTAATTATCTATAAAATCACATCTAGCTTTAAAACGAAGTTTTTACCTTATCTAAAAAAATACAAATCTACTCAATGTTTGTTTGCCGAGTTTCGGATTGACACTTAAAGTTTTTGTATTTGAAGCGCATCCACAAACTGCATCAATGCCCTTCTATAATATATATATACCGGATTTCTTACTACTTTTTCCGGGATTTTTTGAAAAAAAGTTAAAATAATTTCAAAACTGCTTACCAGCTAAAGAATAAAGTAGATAGTTCTCTATTTTTAGAGTTTTACAGTTGCTTGTCTTTTTTACAAATAACCTATATGCTATTTGAAGTAAGGTAGAGTAGATATGATAATAAATGAAAACGAAATTTTATTATATACAACTCCAGATGGAGATGTGAGAATTGATGTTTTGTATCGAGATGAAAACATTTGGCTTACACAAAAAAGAATGGCGGAGTTGTTTGATGTTAATATTAGAACAATTAGTGAGCATTTACAGAACATATTTGCTAGTCAAGAGTTAGATAAAGATTCAGTTATCCGGATTTTCCGGAATACTGCTGAGGATGGTAAACAGTACCCTACACAATTTTATAATTTGGATAGCTATTGGTTATCGAGTTAATTCTAAAAAGGCTACATCTTTTAGAGTATGGGCTACGAAAATTTTAAAGATCAAAGGATTTGCATTAGATAGCGAACGGCTAAAAAACGGCCCAAAGTTTGGTAAAGACTACTTCAATGAATTACTTGAAAAAATCAGGAGCATCCGAACGTAGGTTTTACCAGAAGATTACTGACATTTATGCTGAATGCTCTGCAGACTATGATCCAAATTCAGAAATAACAAAACAATTTTATGCAAAAGTACAGAATAAATTATATTGATGGCCTAACTGCAGCAGAGCTCTCGAGTTGACCACAAAAAACCAAATATTGGGCTAACTACATGGAAAGATGGTTCTGGCAACAAAATTCATAAGAGTGATGTGAGTACTGCAAAAAACTACTTGACTGAAAAAGAGTTGAGTGCATATTGTTTCCTAGATTATGCGGAACTTCAAGCAAGAAAGCATCGGCTAATAAAAATGCAGAATTGGGTTGAAAAGTTGGATGCATTTCTATTGTTCAATGATTATGAAGTACTTAAAGATGCTGAGTGCTGAAGTTGCAAAAGCTCTAGCTGAAGGAGAATACGAAAAGTATAGAGTTATACAAGATAAATTACATGAATCTGACTTTGATGAATTAATTAAAGCAAGTAAAGAAAGTGAGAAAATAACTACAACAAAAACCAGCTTGTAGTTGAGCTATCTGTGTTTGACATCTTGCTTTTGTTTTAATTTCAAGGGGGGTGAACCACCCTTTAGAAAGCCCTATCTGCCAATAAATAGTGAAAACATAAATCTTTGTCTCCATTATACTAGATAAACCTGGAGACGTAAATAAATAAATTTTGATCTTTGTCTCCATTTTAAGGTAGCTTCTGTTTCTTCTTTTATAGCAGCAACTCCAAACTTTTTTCCTTTAGATTCATCTACAAATTATTTATAGAGATTACCTAAAAATTCAACTTAAGAGTTTTAGATGAAAATAGTTATATTTCAATAAGACCTCCAAAATAACCAGCTCTGGTGATATATATTCACCGAAATTACAAAAACTGTTCACTTTTTTGAAAAAGTATTTTACAATAAATAAGAAATATGATAGAATAAGCTGAGGTTTTTTGTAGCAAGTAAAAGTTTAAGGTAAAAGATAATTTAGAAATGCCTCATAATCGAGTTTTAAGCTGCCTTACATAAGTAACTTAGTTCTTGGTAGTATAATTGTACCCTGGAGTCGTATAATCACTTTAAATTCGCACTAAATGCAATTGCCTCAAGGTTGTATTTTTTTCATTAAATTTAAGTAATGTTTTGTGGTAATCTCTCTAGGTCTTCTTCATTTCTATTTATCCAATATATTTTATATTTATTATTACTGTTATTATTTATTACTATTATATATATATAATATATAAGGGTTTTAGGAAGCTAGAATCCGCCTCACTGGCTGACTTTAGACATGTGGTTTCTAGGAACGCTTTTAGGAACGTAGGCAAAAAAGCTAGCTCTCACGCAGAATTTAGATTCCTGATTTCTAATTACTGATTTAGGAACCTAGGAATTAGGAATGTAATACAATCATTGATGGTGCTATTTCTTAAGTGCTAAGTTCTAGTTGAGTGGATGTAAATTGATAGTAGCTATATAGATTGAAATGGCAATAGAGAAAACTGGGTAAACTCTAAAATATTTTTACCCATAAAAAAAGACTTATCCTAACATTAAATTTTCCCTATAGCTAAAATCTTCAGCTCCAAGAGTGAATTTTCCTATACCACAAGCAAATGGTCCAGTTGGAATGTCAAGCCACTTATCCTCTCTTGAACCTGTAGACATCACTTTAACTAACTGCTTTACCTGCAAAAGTTCCTGTACCATACGCTCTAGTCTATCCCTTCCCATGCTGTGAAAAACTTCAGGTAGTCTATGGCGTTGCTTATACCAATTCCCACTATGCAAAGAACAGATAGACAATAATGGGAAAGAAGTGATAATAAAGTAGATAAAATAGAGAGGTATAAATGGCATTAAGGTCAAAACTATTAGACGAAAAAGTTGTAAATTTGGCGAAAGAAATGTTAAAAAAGGTCAGAAATAACGCATATGTTTCAAAAAAGTTACAAGCGGTGATAGCAGGAAAAGAAAGTAGTATAAGCGCTGTGGCAAGAATATGTAAAATTTCAAGGACTGCTTTGACTGAATGGATAAAGCATCTAAAATTTGGTAGAGTAGAAAGATTATTTGCCCCGTCTCAGCGGCGAAGAAAAAGCAAATTAAAGAAAAATCAACGTGAGCAAATTGAAATATGGGTAGAAAGAAATCCAAATATTACTATTAAGGAAGTGCAGATAAAAATCTCAGAGGAATTTGGCCTAAACATTAGCAAATCAACAGTGCACCGTGAGATACAAAGGATGAAATTTTCTTATATAACACCGAGGCCAATGCACCATAAACAAGATAAAAACAAGCAAGAAGAGTTTAAAAAATACTTCAATAAAATAGTCAATTCCCACCCTGAAAAAGAGGTGTTTTTTTGATGAATCACGATTTGGAACTCATTCAAAAATCGGACACGGATGGTTTAAAAAAGGGGTCAGAACGCAGGTTAAAATGAAAATTGGTAGACAAAATTTCTATATCTACAGTGCGGTAAATCCAAGAAGTGGTAAGAAAATCAGCCTACTTGCTCCATATGTAAACACTGATTGTATGAATATATTTCTGGAGCAGATGTCGAAAGATTTAGGCACGAAAAAAGCCTTTCTTGTAATGGATTGTGCAAGTTGGCATAGATCAAAAAGTTTGAAATTTCAGGAAAACATTACCATTATATACTTGCCTCCTTATTCACCGGAACTGAATCCTGTTGAGAGGTTGTGGCAATATATCAAATACAATACTTTACGTAACAGAGTCTACGATACCATAGGCTTACTTGCAGATGTTCTGTGTAATTTTATTGTCAGTATTTCCAGCACTACTATTAAACGAGTTTGTAATGTTTCTTATTTGTTCGATTAGTAATGGAATTTGGTATTATATACTCCTGTGCTTCCTGTGTGAGTAAATGGATGCCCTGAAGCAGCAGATCGTGTAACTGCATCGATAAGACATATTTTAAGGTCTTTTTCACTAGTATTTTTAACTGTTAGTTGTATTGTTATATCTTCTAGTAGCCCTGTTTCCTGATTTCTTAGGTAAGTTCTTACAGTACGATCAGCTAACCCATTGGCCTTCACAACTGCCCCATGAAATAAAGCATTCTGTCTTGGTGTTTCTCCTACTGCCTTAAAGATCTCTAGCCTAGCTGTATTTTCTATTGGCCAAAAAGCGTATGAGCATCTAACACCATTAACAAGAGCAGAGGTACCTCTTATTGCATCTCTTGCTTGTTCAACAGTTAGTATAGGTTTTTCTCCTTTTGGTTTTCTCATGTGGTGAGCAGTAACAATTGAAGCTCCAGTACTATTTGCTAGATCAGACAATAGACACATCAGATAATCCCCTACAGCTGGGTCAGCATTTATATCTGCATGGATAAATTAAGCAAGTGGATCAAATACTATCAATTTCAGATCTTTAATTTTCTCGAGCTGTTTTATTATAGATTCGAATTCAGGAGAAACTTCGACAACTTTACCACGAACGTTTCTTAGTATTGTAAGTGATCCTCTGACGTTTGGCAGTGGTACAATAAATAGTTTGTCTTTATATTTTAATCTTTCACATTTAGGGTCAAGTCGTTCTAAGCGGCGATGTACTTCACCTGCATCATCTTCTGCTAAAAAGACTACCACTGATCCATGTTCAGTCACAAGCGAACCAAAACCACATATTTGATCTGTATCATTTACAACTTTGAGAGCCAAATCAAGTAGCAGCATTCCTTTTCCTGTGTCTCCCATAGCAGCAACTATTGAAGTAACGCCCAAAGGAAATATCCCTTCAACAAGAAATTTTTGCTCTGGTACTGGACCTACAAAGCGCTCTGCACTCCAATCTAAAATATTAAGTGGCTGTTTTATGGGTCTTTCTAAACTTTTCATATTTGAAGTATCAGTAGTTGGAATATCAGTAGCAGGTAAATTTATACATGGAGTTGAAGTTAAAAACTCTTTGACATCTATACCTTCCTCTACACAATCAGCAGCATCCCAGCCTTTTGTTTTATTTTGTGGAATATTAAGAACAACAAGTGATTCAACTCCGATTTCTAAAAGCTTTTTTTCAGCATTTTTAGCATATTTCTTACCTGCTTCATCATTATCTGGCCATATAATAATGTGTTTACCTTTTAGCGGAGTCCAATCAGTTTTCTCAATAGGTGCATTTGCTCCAGACATCGCTGTTGTTGCAGTTATTCCCTTCTCTATCAGCGCTTCTGCACATTTTTCCCCTTCCACCAGAACAATTTTATCAGACTTTAAGATTTCTGGAATATTATATAGAGGCCTTATTTCTGGTGATGCAAACTTAGATTGTTTGATATCAAAAGGCTTGTATACTTTTTTCTTTCCAGGAGGATCAGAACGATAAACTTTTACAATCACCTGACCATTTTCATCATAATAATTCCAACTTTGGGTAATGAATTTCTCAAAGTCTTCATCAACATATTGTTTCTCTCTGTATTTTTTATTATTTCCGAGCCATTCACTTATTGAAGCTATTACCTCAGGAAACTCTGTCCTTGCATTCTTTCTATGTACAGCTGCCCAAAGGTCGATAATGTCACCACCTTCTCCAGTTGCAAAATCATTCCATAACCCGGCTCTACTGCCACTTAGTTCTACTCTTAAACTTTTTCCTTTATTACCCCATATATCACCTACTTGAAACTCATTTTTGTGAAAAGTTCCGTTAGGTAGCAAGTACAAAAGACAAGATCTTAAGTTTAATAGAAGTTGTGCTTTAAGTTCTTGAACATTGTATGAATCACTCATGAAATTACCTGTAAGTTGAAAGTCTTGTTCTATATATTCACTGGATTTACAAAAACTGTTCAGTTCGTAGGTGCATTGTCTGATCAAAGTTTTGAGTGTCTGAGGTTTGAAAAAAGATTCCAGGTTTTCAGAGGGTAAAAAACTCACGATTGTCTGAGGTATTTTTTTCATGTCCTACAATATTTACTAAGAAAGTTTCATCCTTAAGTCTTTCATTTAAGGACACATCTTATGAAATCTCGAAACTCTTATTCAGGTATTGATCCTAAAGTTGTTAATTTAATAAAATTTTACGCAAAATATTATAAATCGCTTACTGATCAAGATATTGAAGACATAGAACAAGACCTCTTCTGTGAGTTTCTTTCATGCATAGATCAGTATGATAAAACTAAGGGCAGTCTTTCAACCTTTGCTAAGCAAGTTGTTAAAAATCGTATTAATAATCTAGTCCGTAAACACTCACGTACTACTCCTAAGCTTGAAAATAATGTGCAACAAGAAAGTTACTGCTTTGAAGATGAAACGATACTACGTATTGATGTTGAGCAAATTATTTCAAAATTACCAAAGAAGTGGCAAGTTTTATGTGAACAACTTAAACATCACAGCATTGCTGAAGTTGCAGACATGAACAATATGTCACGGACTACTTTGTACAACATTTTCAAGAAAATGCGATCTAAATTTGCACCTGTTTACGGAAAAAAGCATAAGAAAAATTGAACAGTTTTTTGAAATTTGGTGAATTTATATATAAGTGCATATAGGTAAAAACATGAAAATAATAAACAGCGAAGAAAGAGCAAAAATAGTCACAGGTGTGAAGATAGTAATCTTTGGCCCTTATGGAATTGGTAAAACTAGCTTACTCAAAACTCTCGATGAATCAACAACACTTTGCCTTGATTTTGAAGCAGGACTTCTAGCTGTACAAGACTGGAAAGGAGATTCAATCAATATGCGCACTTGGAATGAGGCCAGAGACATTGCTTGTCTTATTGGTGGTCCTAATCCTGCATTAAGGTCTGATCAAGCGTATAGTCAAAAACACTATGAGCATGTCTGTAGCAAGCACAAAGATCTTCTTTCTAAAGTTTCTAAATACCGATGCATCTTTGTGGATAGTATAACCGTTGCCTCACGTTTATGTCTATTATGGGCAAGAATGCAACCTGAAGCTTTTTCAGATAGATCAGGGAGAGAAGATAAAAGAGCTGCTTATGGCACACTTGCTCAAGAGATGATGGCTTGGCTCAATCAATTTCAACACATCAGAGATAAAGACATTATCATAGTTGGCACATTAGGTCAATATCTTGATGACTGCAATCGTCCAACTTGGTTACCTCAATGTGAAGGGGCTAAAACTGCTAGTGAAATTCCAGGTATTGTTGATGAAGTAATTAGTATGGTTGGAATCAAGAAAGATGATGGCACAGAGAAACGTTCATTTGTCTGTCAGACTATTAACTCTTGGGGATATCCAGCTAAAGACCGCAGTGGCTGCCTGAATATGGTTGAAGAACCGCATCTGGGTAAATTACTTGCGAAAATTAAAGCCAAAACTTTGGCTCCTATTGCTTAATTAAAAATTGGAGAATAATTATTATGGAACAAAGCTTTTTCAATATCGGTCAAAAAGTTCCCTTTTTCAGTGTGAAAGAATATTTGGATGATCAATCACCGATACCAGAAGATATAATCTCACCAAGGATTCTGACAAAAAGAGGTCTATTAGTACTGGGTGGCCCTCCTAAAATTGGCAAAAGCGATTTTCTAATTTCATGGCTCGTCCACATGGCTGCTGGTAGATCATTTCTCGGTATGACACCAAATAAACCTTTGAAAATTTTCTACATGCAAACTGAAATTGAATATGAATATATGAAAGAACGGTTGCAACAACTTCAACTGAATAAAGAGCTTTTGGACATAGCTGCCAATAACTTAATTATCACGCCAAGAGTGCAATTATCATTTAGCAGTGAAGAAATAGATGAAATCAAAAATGTTGTCAAAGAGCGTTTTAAACCTGATATTATTGCGATTGACCCTCTTCGTAACATTTTTAACTCAAGTGAATATGGCAATGAAAACGACAATAGCGCTATGTTATTCTTCTTGCAAAAAACACTTGAAAGACTGAGAAATGTTATCAATCCAGATTCAGGCATAATACTCACCCACCATACAAAAAAACTATCCAAAAAAATGTTAGAAGAAGATCCATTTCAGGGTTTAAGCGGTGCTGGATCTTTAAGAGGATTCTACAGTACTGGCATGGTGATGTTTTCTCATGATGAAGAAAGCACTACCCGTCAAATAGTATTTGAGCTTCGTAATGGTGAACGTGTACCAAACAAACTTGTCGATAAGATAAATGGCAATTGGCAACTCGTAGACCAATGGAGTTGATTCTTTTTTTACTTAATTTATAGGAGACAATATGCTAGCAGATTTTTTAACTGATTTTAATAACGCAAAACTGCAAAGCAGTTTAATACCGAAAGGTACAATAGTCAAGGTAAAAATGGCAATAAAGCCTGGAGGTTATGAGAATTGGTTCACGAAAAGCTACACTACTGGTAGCATCTATTTAAACGCTGAATTTACTGTCACTGAAGGTCCATATGCAAAACGTAAGATTTATCAAGTAATTGGTATTAAAAGTGGCAAAGCAAGCGTTGAAGGAGAAGATACTTGGGGAGAAATGGGTCGTTCTATGCTTAGAAGTATTTTAGAGTCAGCACGGAACATTCATTCAAATGACACTTCAGAAAAAGCAGTTATTGCTAGAAAAGTCAACTCTATAGCTGATTTTAATGGGTTAGAGTTTACTGCAAAAGTTGGTATTGAGGCTGATCGATATGGAGAGAAAAACAAGATTGCTACGGTTATTACTCAAGAGCAACATCAAAATACTGAGCGTGATTGGATACCTTTCTAAAGCTGCTGTGTTTATTTGAAACAATTTTTATAGATGAATAAATCCCAAAAAACACTATTGATTTAAAGAATGTCTGTCTTATTTATCGCCTGGTATTAGTGATATGAATGCTGAACAACAGGTTTCTAAAGATAAAAACGGGGATATAGCTGAATTTTTGAGTTCAATTATAAGTGACATAAACCTTGTTAAAGAATTACTTATACCAAATTCCATTACTAATCGAACAAATAAGAAACATTACAAACTCGTTTAATAGTAGTGCTGGAAATACTGACAATAAAATTACACAGAACATCTGCAAGTAAGCCTATGGTATCGTAGACTCTGTTACGTAAAGTATTGTATTTGATATATTGCCACAACCTCTCAACAGGATTCAGTTCCGGTGAATAAGGAGGCAAGTATATAATGGTAATGTTTTCCTGAAATTTCAAACTTTTTGATCTATGCCAACTTGCACAATCCATTACAAGAAAGGCTTTTTTCGTGCCTAAATCTTTCGACATCTGCTCCAGAAATATATTCATACAATCAGTGTTTACATATGGAGCAAGTAGGCTGATTTTCTTACCACTTCTTGGATTTACCGCACTGTAGATATAGAAATTTTGTCTACCAATTTTCATTTTAACCTGCGTTCTGACCCCTTTTTTAAACCATCCGTGTCCGATTTTTGAATGAGTTCCAAATCGTGATTCATCAAAAAAACACCTCTTTTTCAGGGTGGGAATTGACTATTTTATTGAAGTATTTTTTAAACTCTTCTTGCTTGTTTTTATCTTGTTTATGGTGCATTGGCCTCGGTGTTATATAAGAAAATTTCATCCTTTGTATCTCACGGTGCACTGTTGATTTGCTAATGTTTAGGCCAAATTCCTCTGAGATTTTTATCTGCACTTCCTTAATAGTAATATTTGGATTTCTTTCTACCCATATTTCAATTTGCTCACGTTGATTTTTCTTTAATTTGCTTTTTCTTCGCCGCTGAGACGGGGCAAATAATCTTTCTACTCTACCAAATTTTAGATGCTTTATCCATTCAGTCAAAGCAGTCCTTGAAATTTTACATATTCTTGCCACAGCGCTTATACTACTTTCTTTTCCTGCTATCACCGCTTGTAACTTTTTTGAAACATATGCGTTATTTCTGACCTTTTTTAACATTTCTTTCGCCAAATTTACAACTTTTTCGTCTAATAGTTTTGACCTTAATGCCATTTATACCTCTCTATTTTATCTACTTTATTATCACTTCTTTCCCATTATTGTCTATCTGTTCTTTGCATAGTGGGAATTGGTATTACTAAACATAAAGGAACCATACGCTGGAAGAGAGAATATGATACTGTTTTACAGTTAATTAATGAGGAAGCGAGTAAGGGACGCTTTTTTACTAAAACCCAATTTTGCTATTTTTTTGAATGGTCTTAAGAGTCATCATTCTATTCTTAGATATATTAATGCCTTAGTTACTGAAGGTTATATAAAATTTCGTGAAAAAGAAGTACCAAGAAATAACAGACGCGTTAAAGTTATGTTACCATTAGACTGTTTTTAGCAATAGGGCTAGCTAGCACTTAAGTTAATGGTAGATGGATTAAGCCGATAGCCTGACCAGTTACACGCTTGTATCACATCATCGCGTTTTATATTTAGTCCCAAGGTGCTAGCTAGCTTTTCTGCTATTGTTTTTTGCATTCTGTTAAGAGGTCTGCGTACTTGCTGTTCTGGGTCTTCAATACCTAAACTATCTGCTATTTGAATGATACTAAGAAATTTATATTCTTTAACTGCTTCCAAGTCACGCAAAAATTGTTTAAGTAATACTCTAAAGATGCGGATGCTCGAAATTGCTTGTTTGCCTATAATTTCAATGTCATTAACATAAATAGTATTATCTTCAACTTTTAATCGCAGTATCTTTTTTTCTGGAAGAGTTGTTTCTTGCAGTGGAACATAAGGGAATGCTTGAAAAGAAACATTAGGTAATAGCTCTGGTACTCCTTTTTCAACTGCTTCGCTTAGTATTTGATTTAGAGTTTGATGTTTACAAATTAAATCAGCCATGGAAACAGTGTATAGGCTTAACAATATTTTTAAGTCTGCCTTTCCAAAAGTTATAAGAACAGCAACATTAGTTCTTAACCTATCTACAGTTAAATATGACTTATCAGTACATAAAGTTGGTATAATAACGCTTACTATTTTACTTTTAAAGCTTATATGATATATCCCATTTGCCGCCTTTTCCCATATGAGCCCTATTAATAGTTTTTCAAACCAACTTATAATTTTTTCCGTATTAAGTTTAATTGAAAGCACAAGATAACGCTGTTTTTTATAAGTATCAGGAAAAATATCACGACCACAATCCTCGCAAGCTAGATCATCACACTCTTCATCAAAATCATGAGAAATGATAACCTCGTTTTTGCAATAAGGATTTTGTATATTTGGAAAATCAAGATCTAAATCATTAGCGCAAATAACGAAGTAATGCTTCTCAAGTTTAACAAAATCAATCTGGTTGAGATACTCTGCAGCATCTATATAGTTCTCATCAGGATCTACCCAGGACCTATTTACTAACATAGTATCAATATCTTGAGAGTGTTTTCGACAAAACGGTAATTCCATAGCTATCTCTAATTAAAGACTTAAAATCATCTCGTTCTTTTCTATTGAGAACATATTCTGAGTAATCAATTTCTATATAATTTGCGTATTGCGTGTCTGTCTGAAAGGATAAAGTAACTTTTTTACTTTTGAACAATACTTTGATATGCTGAACAAGCGAAACATCATGCAGTACACTACCAACCGAAGGCTCTATCTTCTGCAACCACTCTTCAATATTATCCGTGTTTAACGTAAGATTAGTTTTAGATTTAGATGGACCAAATTTCAATTCAAATAGGCGAATATCAGGTACATGTTGTTTTACACAGTCATTCAAAAAAGTACTCACTTGTGCTGTTGTATTTTGGTGGCGCATGTTAGTAAATGAACATTCTCGTTGAAAATAACAGCTTACTATTTTATTTGCTATTTTTAATCCTTGATCAAAACTTTGAATAGATAGATTTACTTGGTTAGCATTTAAAGCAAAGTCAATAATAATTCTACTAGGTTTATAACCGTGTATTACCTTATTTGAACTCATTACCAAATCTTCATCTTTACTAGCACGTCGTATAAATAAGTAAATACTATTTTGGTAGTAAAAGAGTTCTTGAAACTGACTTTCAAAACTATCATTTTCGAATAGATCATGCTGTTTTAATATTTCCTGTATCGTACTTTTTGATAAAAAATCCTTAAATGAAGTGGACTTTTGTCTTGGAGGATTTTTTAATACGAAAGGTAAAAAACCTTTTTTCTGCACTTGATTAAAGCAGAAAATTTGTTTCAGTAAGTTATGATTAATTATAAAGAGAGTAAACAACAAGGACTTTTTGTCATATTTGTTATTTTGCAACAGAAATGATTTCAGAAGATCTTGGCTTAATACAGACTGTGCTACTTCAGCTATAGTTGTTTCTGATTTTGCACGACTAAAACGATTGACTAAGTAATAATCAAACAGAGATTCAGAAATTTTAATAAGCATCTTACGCTTTTGCTGAGTTGAAATATCATCGGATTTTTCGTAGTCTTTAAATAATTGCCTATTTTGCTTATTCTGAAAATAGTGGTTAAAAATCACACTTAATTGTCTACCAGAAAGAGAATTAAGCCAACTTTCACGTAAACTTGGATTTTGAAAGTCCTTAAGCAAAAAGGATACTGGCATTTCTAAATTATTTTCCCAAAATTCCTCACTAGCTATCATATATCTAAAAGTAAATATATTATGTCTAAAATAGATTAAAGATTAGTCAACAAAAATTTATTATGAAATAAAAGAAGAATTTTCCTAAAAAAACTGAACAGTTTTTGTAATTTTGGTGAATATATATACAGGAGTCAAATTTTCAAATGTCAATTCTTACACAGTCAGGAAGAGCAGCAATAGCAGCAAGCATAAAAGAGCAACCAATACATCTTGCTTGGGGCAGTGGTGATGCCAATTGGGAAAGTAGTCATCAAGTCGAAAAAGTTTTTGTTGAGGATGAAATAGCTCTAGATCACCATACTATTAAAGATGTAAGGGTTTTTACAGGACAAACAGTGTATCAATCCAGTATTGACTATATAGTTGAGAGCAGTAGTGGTATAATAAAACGTACGAAAAACAGCTCTATTGTAGAGAATAGTACAGTAACTATAGAATACATTCAAGACACACCACCAGAGTCCATTACATCTCAAAAACTGCTCAATGAGCTTGGCAGACGTACTGCAGATGAAGTGCTATTCTGCACAGGTGATGAAAACGGCGAACTTATAACTCCTTCTGGAAGGTTTAGGCCCTCAAATGTACCAACTAATAATCTTTTTCTCAAATTTACTTTCGATTTCACGGACGCAGCAAATCAAGTTATCAGGGAACTCGGGGTTATGGTTGGTACAAAGGTAAAGGAGAAAGCACCTCCTGGACAGAGATATTTTGAGCCAAAAGACGTGGAAAATCCTGGAATTTTGTTAGTTTTAGAACACACGGTACCACTGATCAGAACCGCAGCAACCCGGGAAACTTTTGCCTTTGTCGTTACATTCTGAAGAGGGGAAAAGAATGACTTTGAATAGCTATTATAATCGCTTTAATCCTGACAAAGAATACGAAAAAAGCTTATTTCTTGCAGGAAGAGGTCTACAGTCTGCAGAACTAAACGAGACTCAGGAATATGCTCTCTCTAAGCTTAAAGGTATAGGCGATGCAATATTTCGTGATGGCGATGTTATAACAAGAAGCAATTGTATTATAGATGGGGAAGCTGGTAAAGTTACACTTGAGTCAGGAAAAATCTATCTTCGTGGAGCAGTTAGAAAAGTAGAAGCAAAAGAGTTTGTTATTCCACTGAGTACCACAGTGCGTATCGGTGTTTATTATCTAGAATCTACGATTACAGAACTTGAGGACGAAAATCTTCGTGATCCTGCTGTTGGTACACGTAATTATCAAGAAGTAGGGGCAGCAAGGCTTAAAGTTTCCACCATTTGGGGATACCAAGTAGAAAGTGTTACTGTTAACTCTACAAATGGCGAATTTTACCCAATTTACAATATTGAAAATGGAGTATTGATAGAACATTCACCACCACCACAAGCAAATATAGTAACTACTGCTCTTGCTCGTTATGACAAAGAGGCAAATGGTTCCTACGTCGTAAATGGTCTTGAAGTAATGTTCCTGCAAAAGGAAGAGGGAGAAGGAGGAAAAAAAATATTTGTGATTAATGAGGGTAAAGCTCATGTTGATGGCTATGAGATTGAACTTCCTCACAGTATTCGTGTTTCTTTTGATGAAGATCCGGATATAAAATCAGTTGAATCAGAACCACATACTTTTCAGCCAAATAGCCAAAGAGTAATGGAACTTAAAGTTAATGATTTTCCAATAAGTGAAATCAAAAAAGTAGATATAACCGTTCAAAAAACCATTACCATTACTCATGGTTCATATTCAGGAGCTGTTGATCCAATACCTGACTCTGCGGTACTTGAGATTATTCAAATTAAACAAGGCAATGTTATTTATGAAAATAGTACAGACTATAAGTTAAATGCAGGAAACGTTGATTGGTCATTACCCAGCAAAGAACCAGCTCCTGGAAGTAGTTACCTAATAACCTATCGCTGTCGCACTCATGTAAGCCCTGAAGATATAAGTGAAGAGGGATGTAAAGTAAAAGGAGCAGTTGATAACAGTCTGGTTTTGATTGATTACACCTGGAAAATGCCCCGCTTTGATTTAATTACTATCGATAGCAAAGGAGTGGTAAGAAGAATAAAAGGAATTTCTCACCCTTGGCGACCATCAATGCCTAGAGCGCCTAGTGGACAACTTTTGCTCTGCTACATTCATCAGACGTGGAAAAAAGGCGAAGGGGTAAAAATAGTGAATAATGCTATTCATGCTGTACCGATGAATGAGCTTGAAGCAATGAAAAAAGGAATAAATGATCTTTATGCTCTTGTTGCACAGGAACGTTTACGCAGTGATGCAAATTCAAGAGAACCTACTACCAAAAAAGGAGTATTTGTTGATTCGTTTTTTGACGATGATATGCGTGATCAAGGAATTTCGCAGTCTGCAGCAATAGTAAATAGAGAGCTAGTTCTGCCAATAGATGTAGAAGTTGCAGATATTGAAAAAGGTGGGGAAAGATATCTTTTGCCTTATAAACTTGAACCGGTACTGGAGCAGCTTTTACAGACTAAAGGAGAAAAGATCAATCCATACCAAGCTTTTGATCCAGTCCCGGCACAAATTACTCTAAATAAAAACATTGACCACTGGACAGAGGTTATCACTCATTGGAAAAGTCCAGTAACTAGAGTATTTAATGTTAAAGAAACAACAGAATTGCTGTCAAGTACTTCATACGAAGCTGAATTTATGAGAGAAGCAGTACAAGATTTTGAAATTGAAGGTTTTGAGCTAGGTGAAAGGCTTAAAGAAGTAAAATTTGACGGCATCATTATCCAACCTATGTAAAAATAAAAAGAAAAAAAGTGGAAAATCAAGGACAAATAAGTGGAAAAATAAAAATCCCAGCAAATATTCCAGCAGGTACTAAATTAGTACAGTTTTACGGGGATAAAGGAAGCTATGGAGAAGCAACTTATACTGGTAAAAAAACTATTACCATAGAAGAGAGAAGAAGAGTTATCGCAGCAAGACGAGTTGATCCTTTAGCGCAAACATTTACTCTAAATGAAAGCAGACACATAGGAGGTCTAGACTTATGGTTTATAAATAAAGGCAAAAAACGTGTTGTTGTGCAGATTAGAGAAACGGCAGTAGGAATGCCCTCACAAACTGTCATTGCTGAAAGCTATATTGAGCCAAAAGATATAAAGATAGATGGCACGGCAACACGTATTACTTGGTCACCAGTGTTTTGCCATGCAGGAGAAGAGTATGCAATAGTTTTACTTACCGATGATTCAGAGACAACAGTCAAAATAGCAGAGCTTGGCAAGTATGATGCAGTAAATAGCCGTTGGGTAACAAGTCAACCATATCAAGTAGGAGTATTACTGTCATCTAGCAATGCAAGTACCTGGACACCGCATCAGAATTTAGATTTAACGTTTCGATTACTAGCTGCAAAATTTAGCGAAAGTTCTCACGTTATTGATCTGGGCAAAGTTACTGTAAATAATGTATCAGATTTAATTGTTTTGACGAACGTCGAAAAAGTAGCATTTGATACCAATGTAGAATTTATTCTGATAGATGAAGAGGGAAAAGAAAATTTTCTATCTGATAACTTGTCGCTCGCGCTGCGTGAAAGACTATCTGGAGAGTTAACAGTAAAGGCAAATTTAAAAGGGTCAAAAGAAAAAAGTCCAGTGCTATATCCTGGGTTACAGCTAGTTATGGGTAATATAGGGGAAAAAGGAGATTATGTTACAAGAAGCATTACAGCAGGAGCTAACACTAAAATTACCATAACATATGATGCGCTAATACCTGGCACTGCAGACGTAAAAGCATATGTGCAGAAAAGCGTCAAAGAATGGCAGCTAGTAAATTTAACCTCGGGAAAACCAATAGGGGAAAATTGGGTAGAGAGAACTCATGTGCTAACAAACTTTAATGGTAATGAGACAAGGATAAAATTAGTTTTAAGTGGAACAGTTGTCTATCGTCCTAAAGTCAAAAATCTACGAATCATTATCACTTAGCAGAATGTCAGATGATAAAACAAGCAGAGGGTATCCACTGCCTCATCCAGAGAATATTGCTGTGCAGGATGTTGTTCGTATCCGTACTACAATTAAGAAAATAGATGAAGATATCGCTAAAAGAGAGAATGAGCACAATAAGCTTAAAAAAGCATTTGAACGACTGAATTTTGAGACTTTTTTGAATTTTTGGAATGACCATTGCTAACGAAGCCATAGATGCATTGCATCAAAGAATTAAAGATTTAGCAGCAAATAGCACACCTGATCAATTAGCGTACCTTGCTAAATCATTAGAATCGATGATAGGTAAAAAAGCTATTTCTGATATTGCGCAAATGACTAAAGTAAAAGAAATAATTGATGCACTACAAGAAAGGCTTAGGGATTTAGCAGCAAATAGTACGCCAGATCAATTAGCATATCTTGCTAAAGCACTGGAATCAATAATCGACAAAAGTGCAGTTTCTGAAATTGTGCAGATGACTGATGGTAAGCTAAAAGAACTTCTTGATAGTGCAAAAAAACACTTAACTGATCTGGATAATAAAAAAGCTAGTTCTTTAGCAGTGATCTCTGAATCAGAGAAGCAGTTATTAAAGAGAATTGATGAAAAAGGGACAACAAATTTATCGCTACTTGATACGAGAAAGAATGCCAATATTGCAGCAATAAATAGCATTAGTAACAGTCATAAAGATGGTCTTAAGGGTTTAGTAGATAACTTTCGTGCTGTGAATGATGTGCCAAGTGGTTCGTCAATTATGAAAGAGATCAGGAGCAGAGAACCAACCAAGCTTAACTCCATAAATGATGTACCAAGTGGCTCATCAATCATGAAAGAAGTAAGAAAGCGTCACATGATTGAACCTGGAGCATTACCTTTCTTATTTGGTGTACTTGGCAGAAAAAATAATTATTTTGGCCACGGAACTTTTACGACAGAGCTTGGAAGGTGGAGTAGTGATATAACAAAAACCGACTATATGTTGCAATTACTAGCAGGTAGCCATACGTACAATACAGATTACGTTAGTTTTTATCGGCCAAGACAACTAAGTTTTATAGAGGGAAGTAAAGGAACATTTATTTACGGAGAGTTATGCACAAAAAGTTTTTCGGGTAGTTATGATGAGATATACTATTATCCGTATGCTGCACTTGGAGTAGTATTTGTAAAAAATACAACCAATGTGAACATAAATAAGACAATGGAATTTGTTGGATCATCGTATTCGAGTACGGAGTATGGGGGAGCAGGATTATTTGTGGGAACTCCTGATAACACTAATTCTAATAAATCAAGTATTTCAAAAATAGTATGGAAAAATGTTTACCAATACACGAGTTCTGATAGCAAGTTAGCCGGATCTGGTAATGTGGAGATTCCAGCAGGAAAAACAGTTGCAATATTACTTTACACATCATCTTATCTGTATTCCAGAACACAAGTTAGTCAAGGTATGCTTGCATCAAATTATGTACACAACTATGGTCAATTTATTCAGTGGGGGATTTATAACATACGTAGCAATGTTCTAACTACAGGACTTGAAGTAGATGTGGAGAGAACGCTAAAAGCTTGGCAATGTCCAGGATTAGAACGAACTAATCAAATATGGCAATGAGGAGGAATTTATGACTATTTATATACGTTTTGAAAACCACAAGCAGATTGAAACAACAACACTTGAAAACAAGCCAACTGGAAATGATTGGCATGAAGCACCAGAAGATTTTGATTGGCAAAAAAGCTATTGTCTAACAGAAGGGGAGAAAATTGTTGAAAGGAATAAGGAAGATATTGAGCTGGAATTATTGGAAAATGCAAAACTTTCTGCACTTTCTAGTCTCCGTACTTATTATAATAACTATACTCACCAATACGCAGGATATTCTCATCAGAAGCTTAAGTCGTACGAAATACAAGCAAAAGCCGCAGAAAACATTCTAGCAGCACCAGAATCTATAGACGAAAAAGATGCAGAAATTATAGAGCCATTAGCAAAAGTACGTGGTATTACAGTTACTGAAATGGCAAGAATCATTGAAGAAAAAGTAAAAAAAGCAGTAAAAGAAATAATGAAATGTGAAGAGTTGGAAGACATTACCAAGAAGAAAATTGCAGAAGCCAAAAGTGTAGAGAACTTACTAAACGATTTTAAACAAAAGATGCAAAGAAATGGCTGAAGAATTTTTGCACGGAGTAAATGTTATTGAGGTAACCTCAGGGGCAAAAACAGTACGTGCAGCTAAATCATCAGTGATAGGTGTAATCGGTACTGCACCTGAAGCTGATGAGCAAAAATTTCCGCTAAATAAACCAGTGTTAGTTGCAGGAAGCTTAAAGGAAGCAGCAAAGCTCGGAAAGAGTGGCAGTTTACCTTCTGCAGTAAATGGAATATTTTCCCAAATCGGTGCAACAGTAGTAGTTATTCGAGTTGAAGAAAGTGAAAACAGCGATCCAAAATTAAAAGAAGAAGAGACGCTGAAGAATATAATTGGAGGAGTTGATAAAGAGACTGGAGAGTATCAAGGGATAGAGGCATTCCTCAGTAGTGAAAGCATAGTTCATGTTGCTCCAAGAATATTAATTGCACCTCAATTTACTCACCAACTACCAGAAGATGCAGTGGTTGCAGCATTAATTCCTATAGCAGAAAAGCTGAGAAGCATAATAGTAGCAGATGGACCAAATACTAATGATGAAGAAGCAATAAAATGGCGAAAGAGCATCGGCAGCTCAAGAGTTTACGTCGTTGATCCATGGATTAAGTTATTTATTGAAGGAAAAGAAGAAATCTTGCCAGCAAGCCCATTTGTAGCTGGTTTAATAGCGAAAGTAGATAGCGAACAAGGATTCTGGCACTCACCTTCAAATAAAGAGATAAATGGTATTGTTGGAACAAGCAGGCCTATTGATTTTACGCTCGGTAATACAAATTGTAGAGCAAACGGGAATGTTCAAAAAAGTGTGTCAAACCGAAAAAAAAGTAATAAATTGATATAAAAAATGGAGGTTTGATATGAGTCAAGCAAATAGAACTACTGGTTTGGTAGATTATAAAGAATTAGAAACAAATATCCTGTCATCTATACGAGAAGGAAGACCATTGACAGGAAGAGATGGAGCATTAACACCGTTTATAAAAAGGCTGCTAGAGGCAAGTCTGGAAGGTGAAATAGAAAGCCACATGTCAGCTAAAAGTGAAGAAAATAACCGAAGAAATGGAAGGAATGCAAAAACTTTACGTACAAGTTCAGGCTCATTTGAACTATTAACACCAAGAGACAGAGAAGGAAGCTTTGAACCGCAAATAGTCAAAAAAAGGCAAACAAGCCTACATCCAGAACTTGAAGCAAAGGTCTTAAGTACATACGCCAGTGGCATGGGATACAGAGACATAGCTTCACACGTTGAGGAAATATATGACCATAAAATATCAGCAGCAGAGATATCCAATATTACTGATAAACTGCTACCAATAATCAATGAATGGCGCAGCCGTCCATTGCAATCAGTGTATCCAATAGTGTTCATGGATGGCATGTTTTTTAAGGTCAAGGAGGACGGACATTGCGTAAGTAAATGCATGTATAATATATTGGGTATAAATCAAAATGGCAGAAAAGAAGTATTAGGTTTTTATCTGGCTGAAAGTGAGGGAGCTAACTTCTGGTTGGGAGTTTTAAATGACCTCAAAGAAAGAGGAGTAGAAGATATTCTGATTGCATGTGTAGATGGGCTAAAAAGCTTTCCTGCAGCCATCAACAGTGTATTTCCCAGTGCAGAAGTGCAGCTATGTATAGTACACCAAATAAGAAATTCTCTGAAATATGTATCCAGTAAAGATGTAAAAGTTTTCATGAATGATCTGAAAAAAATATATCGTGCTTCAAGTAAAGAAATTGCTGAGAATTATCTGCTTGAGCTGGAAGAAAAATGGGGAGAAAAGTATCCTTTAGTTATAAAATCCTGGCAGAACAATTGGGAAAACTTATCCAGTTATTTTAAGTATTCTGGGCCAGTTAGGAAGCTGATTTACACCACTAATCCAATTGAGGGGTTGCATAGACAAATCAGGAAATTTACTAAAACTAAGGGTTCATTTACTAGTACAAATGCCTTGTACAAACAGGTATATTGTGCTATAAAAAAGGTAGAGCAAAGGTGGATTATGGCTCTCCCTAATTGGGCTTTAACTATGTCTCAACTTGATATTTTCTTTCCAGATAGATTGAAAATTGAGTTGAACTAAAAATGCGGCTTGACACACTTTTTTGAACGTTCCCGAGCAAACCATTTAAATGAAAATGAAGTAACAACGATAATTCATCAAAATGGCTATAGGCTTTGGGGCAATAGAACATGTTCAAATGACTCGAAATGGGCTTTTCTGTCAGTGAGAAGAACGGCTGATTTAATTAACGATAGTTTACTTAGGGCTCATTTATGGGCAGTTGATCGCAATATCACTAAAACTTATATAGATGATGTGATTGAGGGGGTGAATTCTTATTTGGCCAATTTAAAAGCCCAAGGAGCGATTATCAGTGGAAAATGCTATGCAACTCCCGAACTCAATACACCGGCGAATATTGCAAGCGGAAAAGTATACTTTGACTTTGAGTTTACACCACCATATCCGGCTGAGCAAATAATATTCAGATCCCATCTTGTAAATATAAGTTAGGAGAAAGCAAAGTGTTACCGAAAATACTGAGAAATTTTAACGTATTTGTAGATGGTCGTGGTTATGCAGGAAAAATAGATGAAATAACCTTACCGAAGCTTACCATAAAAACTGAAGAATATAGAGCTGGTGGTATGGATATTCCAATAAATATTGACATCTTACTATTACCCACAAATATAAAGTTCGTGAGCAAGTCGCCATCCTTCTGCTAGATCAAAGAGACGTCTCCATCCTTTCCAAATAGTAATGGGTCCTGGTTCTAGATCATTTTTTCTAGCCAAATGTCCTCCAAGTTGAGCAACCCATGAAACAGCTTCTTTTATAGTAGGAGTTGCATTTGAACATGGTTTTCTATGTATTTTTACATATAGAACTTTCCATTCTTCTTCGGCTAATAAGGTAGTACACGGTAATGTTGGATCAGTTCTTGCAATTGTTGTAATAAAGAAAATTCTCCAAGCAATAATACTCATTACTGTTAAATATCGCATCAACCTTTCTGCTGTTCCAAGCCTACATTCTTCAACTTTGAGACCAGATTTTAAAATTTTATGTAATATTTCTATTTTCCATCTAAGACAATACCACCTAACTTTTTCAACAGCTTCATCAAAGGTATTGACTGGAAGATTTGTTAAAAGCATCCACTCTAGCGGACTTGTTTCAGAAGGAAAGTCTTTTTCAACAACGTAAACTGCATAGTGTGGTAATTTAAGTAATTCTTCTTTCTTATGCCTAATACTATTCTTAGATGGATGCATAATAAACTTTCCGAATCTAACTTCCAAATGTGCTGTTCTTTTTGGCTTATTATCTTTTGCAGGAACTTCAACTTTTACCGTACCTGCACAATGAGAGGATTTAATAAATTCCCATAACTTCTGCTCACCTTTTTCAGGATATCGAGATTTTCTATTTACTGCCCTATCTTTGGAAGCTCTAACTAACACTGCCGAATTAAGATTATGTGCAAGCTCAAAAAACTCATATATATCTGCTTCTCTATCGCATATAGTTATAGTCTCAGTTTGAGTTGAATCAATAATGTTGTTTGTGTTGCTTAAAGTTTCTAACCATTTTATACTCTCTTTATCTTCAATGCGGATACTGTCATTGTTCTTTTTTTTTATGTTTTCAGATTCTTCAGGTCTTGAATAAATTTTTTGATCTAGTATCCCTAGTACCAAACCTTCTATACTAACAGCTAGAGCTGTATGCATTATAATACCTTGACTATGTTTTCTTGTAATAACTCCCAATCCACTTGTTTTTTCATGGTCTGTGTATGAAATATAACTTGTATCTTGGATCACAAAAATTTTTTTATGGGCTTTTGTTCTTTCAACTGTTTTAGCAACGTGTGAAGCTAGAATATCGCCTTCTTTCACGTTCTCATTTTGAAAAAAACGATATGCTGCTTTTGCTTCTGACCAACTTCCACACGCCTGATTGATTGAGCTTTCAGGTAAACTTGTAAAACTATCAGCAATATTTACTAATCGGTCAGTTAACCTTTTATCTCCAAGTACAGCATCTCCAAATTCATTTTCAGCCCATTCATTATTCCTGTTTGCCATTTTTTACCCTCAATGTTTGCAAACTTTAATGTTGTAATACTTTATTTTTATGTCCATTTATATTTGTGGGTAATAGTAAGTATTGACATGGGCATGGAAAAGCTTGAAGCAGATTTTACTTTTGCAGAATATGATTCAGAACTTTTTAGACTTTTTGGTTTGATAGATGGAAATTCAGTAGCTTTGACGCTCCGTGGTGGAATGCAAGGGAGTGGTAGTAACGATATTGAAGCTGTAGTAATCAATCTCAGGGGAATATTCAAAGAATTTGACTTTGGTAGCTGGAAACCTGCTGAAAAAGCCACTCTCAAATGCACTGTCGCTGCTCATTACTATAAACTTACTATAGGTGGTAATGAGTTAATAGAAATCGATGCTGAAAATATGATTAGAAAGATAAATGGTGTTGATCAGATGGCACTACTTCAAACGGTGCTTGGAATATGAAGATTTTTAGAATTCTATTTTTTAGATGTTGATCAAATAGTTACAACATTTTACAAGATTTTATTTTTTATAGGAGAATTTTATGCAAACTATCACACTAAACAACCCAATAACAGTTGATGGTATTTCTGTCTCAGAGTTATCGATGCGTGAACCTAAAGTAAGAGATTTACTTACTATAGAACGCATAGAAGGCGAAGCTTTGAAAGAGGTAGCTTTAATTGCTAATCTAGCATCTGTGCCAAAAGAAGTAGTTGAAGATTTATGTATTAAAGATTATGTAGAAATACAAAAGGTACTAAAAGATTTTTTGTCGCCGCTGGAACAGAGGAGTTAAGATTCAATATTTTAAAACTTAGCTCAACAACAGGAAGTGGAATTGAGCAAATTATTAATATGAGTATAAAAGAGTTTCTAAAGTGGTTAGAAGTAAGTGAAGGAGTAACAAAAAAATGTCAATGCTTTCAATAAAGATCGGTGCAACGTTAGATGGCAGTTTTAATAGTGCAATGACAGGTAGTACAGCAAAGCTTTCTAAGTTGGGTGATAGTATAAAGCAGCTTGATTCGTCAATGAAATCTGTTTCCAAATTTAAGCAACTAAATCATGATGCCCTTGAAGCCATGAAGAATTGGAAGGAAGCGGAGAAGAAAGCAAAAGAATCAGCTGCAGTAATTGCTAAAGAGAAGAAGGAAAAAAAAGAACCAAGCAAAGCACTGAGAAATGAATTCGAAAAATTGAAAGCATCGGCATCAAAGGCAAAAGAGGCTTATATCAAAAAGAGAGATACACTTCACACATTAAATGAAGAAATAAGGAAAAGTGGAAAGGATATTAAATCTTTAGTGAGGGATCAAACTAAACTTGGTTCATCTATTGAAGTACTTAAAGGGAAATACAGTAAATTAGGATCTGTAATACAAAAACAGCAAAATGCTCTGGCAAAAAAAGCTTATTATAGGTCACAAGTAATGGAAACTATAGGACTAGGACTTTCACTTGCAGCACCAATTAAAGTTGCGATTGACTTTGAAAGTGCTATGGCTGATGTTAAAAAAGTAGTGAGATTTGCTGAAGATGAGGCAGCTCACAATCAAGGAGCCGCAGAATTTGGTCAGACATTGAAGGAACTGTCCCATACGATACCACTGTCGGCTGCTGAGTTAGCTCAAATTGCTGCAAGTGGTGGCCAGCTTGGTATCGACAAAGATAAGCTACTTGGATTTACCACAACAGTAGCTAAAATGGCCACGGCATTCGATATGTCCGCTGAACAAGCTGGTGATTCTATAGCTAAACTTTCTAACGTTTATGGAATTGATGTTAGCAAAATGGAACACGTTGGTAATGTAATCAATCACTTATCAGATAATACTGCTGCCAAAGCAAAAGATATGGTTGAAACTCTAGCAATAGTTGGTGGTACTGCAAAACAATTTGGTCTTGACATCAAGGAAACAAGTAGTTTAGTAAATGCCTTCGTTAGTTTAGGTAAACAACCAGCAAAAGCAGGAACTGCCATAAATGCTTTACTTTCTAAGCTCCAAACTGCTGAAGGGCAAGGCAAAGAATTTAAAGCAGCATTGGAATCCATAGGCATAACTGCAGAAGAGATGTCACAAAAAATTGCTCAAAATGGTCAAGAAGCATTACTATACTTTTTTAAAACTTTAGAGAAAACAGATAAACAAGAACGTTCGCAAATTCTTCTCAACCTCTTCGGTCAAGAATATCAGGATGATATTGCACTACTAGTTGGAAGCTTAAAGAATTATAAAGATGCCATAAATCATTTAGCTGACGAGAAAAAATTTAAAAAGTCCATGCAAGAAGAGTTTAATAATCGTGCAGCAACTACAGCAAATAACTTGCGATTATTGAAGAATGCGATAGCAGAGTTAGGAATGAACCTGGGCTCAGTAATGCTACCTCCTTTAAAGTGGATAAGTAATATTCTAAGAGAGATAACTAACCTCATAGCTTGGTTTGCAGAGAAGTGTCCAATTTTGACTACAGGAGTTATGAGCATAATTTCAGCTCTTATTATTGGTAAGATTGCAGTGGTAGGTTTTGGTTATGCATTTGCATTGGCTGGAGGTGGAATATTAACTTTTAAGGCTATTTTGCAGGGAACACTTTTGCCAGTATTAACTTCGTTATCAGCTCGAGTAATTCCAGCAGTGATCATGGGACTGAAAGCTTTAACGCTAACCAATCCTATAGGAGCTGCTATTGCTGGACTATCAATTGGTGCAGCGCTTGTAATCGCTAATTGGCAAAAGGTAAAGAACTTTTTCTCAAGTATCTGGAAATCAGTGACAAAACCTATAGAAAATTGGATTAGTGTAGAAAAATTGTTTAATGATAGTCCAATAAAAGCATTAAAGAAACCAGTAGAAGCAAAAATAGGCAGTGCAACTAGTGAAAATAGAAATGTTTTTAGTAAAGGAAATCCTTTATTAAATAATAATGCTTTTAGTGGAATTTCGAATAGTAGAACGAATATTGAAAGTGTGATTACAGAAAAAAGTTCTGCAGGAGATAATTCAGAGAAAGTTTTAAAAGACTGTGAAAAGTGTGAACAAAAAATTTTCAATCAAACTTTTACATTTAATATAAGTATAAAAGCAGAACCTAACCAAGATGTACGTAGTCTTGCTGATGCAGTAATAAAAAGAATAAGAGAAAAATCGCGAGACGTTCTATTTGATTCAATAGAACCAATTTACTAATGCTATCACTTGGTCAACATAAGTTTTCTCCAACAAGTGTAAGGTATAGTAAAGAAAATCGTTGGAGTACAATTGAGTCTATTGGTAAAATACCTTCATTACAAAATATTGGCCAAGGTACAGAAAATATAGACTTAGAAGGAATAATTTATTTCCATAATCTCAATGATTTAAATCAATTAAAAAGTATGAAAGAAGCTGAGAAAAATCAGGAACCAAGTATCTTAGTAGATAGTTTAGGAAATGTTTTGGGAAGATTTGTTATTGTGCGGTTAGAAGAAAAGCAAATGTCGTATTTTCCCTGTGGATTACCAAAAAAGGTTGAATTTAGCTTAAGTTTAAGGAGTTATGTATGACAGTACATTATATAGCACGAGAAAATGAAATGTTAGATTACATATGTTTTAAGCACTATGGATATAGCTCTGGAGCAGTAGAAATAGTATTGGAGGCTAATCCTGGTCTTGCAGAGTATGGAAGTTTTTTGCCTGCAGGATTAAAGATCAGGTTACCTAGAATACAAGAGCAATTAAAAAAATCGAAGTTAAAAGTGTGGGAATAAATGAAACCTGAATTTAGCATTGAAGGAATAAAAGATCATGTAATATCGGTGCATCTTACTGATGAATCTGGTACTATAGATGATATCGCAGAGGTATGTGTTGATTATGGCAATGAAAATGTAGAAGTTCCAAATGAATTGAACATAGCACTAGGTTATAAGGAAACGGGAATCTTTCCAATGGGTGTATATACAGTCAATGAAGTTACGATACAAGGCCCACCTAAGACCCTACTAATAAAAGCTCATGCAACAAATTTAAGAATATCTTTGAAGGCAAAAGTATCAAAAGAATGGCGCCAAATTACCATAGAAAACTTAGTAAAAGAAATAGCTCAAAAACATGGATATGGATACAAAGTCGCTGAGGAATTTAAGAATGTATTGATACCCCATATTAATCAGGCAGATGAAAGTGATATAAGTCTGTTAACAAAGATCGCAACAGAGCGTGAAGCAATGGCAAAATTAGCTGGTGGGTATATATTGTTTATTTCAAAAAATATGGCAAAATCAGCCACAGGAAAAGCTTTAGGAACAACGACTATTAGAACTCAAGACACAATTAATTGGAAAGTGCATTTTACCGTACGTGATAAGTATAATTCAGTAGTAGCAAAATGGCACAGCTATGAAAAGGGCGAAACTATTAAAGAAACAGTTGGTAGTAGCGAGCCAAGTTATATTATGCTGGAACTTTACTCTAATGCAGAGTCAGCGCTGAGTGCAGCAAATGCCAAGTTGAAACAATTGAAGCGTAACAATGAAACTTTAGATATAACTATGCCTGGTAATCCTCAAATTTTTGCAGAAGCTAAACTTAATCTTATAGACTTTAACCAAGCGGTAGATGGTGAATGGATAGTTAATAGAGCGGAGCATACTCTAAATAGCTCAGGCTACCTTACTATGTTATCAGCATCTTTGAGTAAGTAACGTTAAGGAAAAATAAGTATATAGTCTATTCAATGTAAAGAAACTACTGAATATGAGTCAACTGAAATGTAATGAAAAGGAAAAAATACATTTTGTATGGTTTATAATATTAATGGTATGTGTTGTTATTACTTATTGCTACCAAAGATCTAAAGCTGCAGATAATTATAACAAAACATTACAAGTGGCTACTAATAATTGCAACTTAGAAATAGTAAAACTTTTAGTAAAAGACATGGCTCCAAACTTGAGTGGAACAACGTTACATTTTGCAGCAAGAAAAGGATGTTTAGACATTATCAGATTTTTAATAGAAGAGGAAAAAGTAAATATAAACGCACTTGATAGAAATGCATTTAAAAGAATAGCTTTACATCACGCTGCAGGTGAAGGACACCTAGAAGTTATTAAGTTTTTATTAGACAAAGGTGCAGACCCTACCATTAGAGACACAGATGGGAAAAACCCAAGAGATGTAGCTGTACTAAGATCAAGGCACAATAAAGATAAACCTTACAGAGAAATCATTAAGCTACTTGCAGAAGCAGAGGATCGATACGAATCAACAAAGAGTAATCACTGAAGCTATAAGTTTCTATAATCTGTATATAAACTTCCAAAACTATCCATAATGGATTAATATTCTTACATGAAAAAGCAAAAAATCCCAATAGCGGTAATAATAACAATAGCTGTACAGACTATAGGGTTCATATGGTGGTTGGCAAAACTCGACTTACGTGTACAAATCAATGATAAATTTATAGAAAAAAACCAAGGACTAATAGAAATAGTCTATCGACTTGAAGAGAGAGTGAAAAACCTCACTGAAGAAGTCAACGAACTTGAAGCTATTCACAAACACAAATAACGACTGAATTTTACAATGACTAGATATATCTTGTCTGTTGATGGCGGAGGCATAAGGGGCATAATACCAGCCATTATTCTAGCAGAAATAGAAAAGATGGCAAAGAAAC
This sequence comes from Wolbachia endosymbiont (group B) of Protocalliphora azurea, assembly GCF_947251865.1. Classification (NCBI taxonomy): domain Bacteria; kingdom Pseudomonadati; phylum Pseudomonadota; class Alphaproteobacteria; order Rickettsiales; family Anaplasmataceae; genus Wolbachia; species Wolbachia endosymbiont (group B) of Protocalliphora azurea. The sequence goes on from NZ_OX366394.1 coordinate 1,109,443, forward strand.
CGATAGCTGAAATCTTTGATCTGATCGCAGGAACCTCAACTGGTGGAATTGTTGTAGCAGGATTATGTAAAAAAGATAAACCTCAATATTCTGCTAATGATTTAGTCGAGTTCTATCGGGAATATGGACCATATATTTTTAAGTCTTCATTTTTTAGGCGATCAATACTATCTTGGTTTCACTGCGCACAATATCCACATAAAAATATTGAATCTGTACTGGATAAATATTTTGGAGAGGATATTCTAAAAAAGACATTAAGTAATTTGCTAATCACAAGTTACGATATTAACAATAATTGTCCATTTTTCTTCAAAAGCTGGAAAGAAGGTAATATTAAGCTGAAAGATGCACTCAGAGCTACAACAGCTGCACCTACTTATTTCATACCAAAACATCTAAAAATCAACCAGATAGACAGAGTATTAGTGGATGGAGGGGTTTTTGCCAATAATCCAGCGGCTTGTGCATATGCAAGTGGTAAGAGGTTATTTCCAAATGATGATATTCTACTGTTATCGATAGGTACTGGCAGAACAGATAGAAGCATAGCCAATTCAAAGAGATTGGGAAAAATAGGCTGGATAAAACCACTACTACATGTGATGTTTGCCTCAAGTTTAGATGCAGTAAATTACCAACTTGATCAAGTTATAGGTGATAAATATATACGCATACAATCGCAACTAAAAATAGCATCACCTGACATGGATAATATTACATCAAAAAATATCAAATCTCTTCAGCAAGAGGCAAAGGCAATGATAGAGGACAATCAGGAACTGATAGATAAATTCTGTGATGTTATATCTTGATAAGTAGAGATGCCAAATTCTGCAGAGCTAAACAAGAGTTTAGAGTAGATATATTAACTACTTTTATTTATATCTTAATATATTATTTCTGAGTCAATAAACTATCGCTGTTTTTAACCCAGGCTAAGTTTTGAAAGCATAATTTTCAAGCTCCTCAATAGATAAATCTGTTATTTTAGAAATAGCATCAATAGAAACGTCCAACATACGTAAATTATTCGCAACTTTTATTGCCTCTGCTTTATAAATCTTTTCTTTGTAAACTTGCTTTCTTTGCGATAAAAATTCTACCCATATATCCAGTTCATCTCGTGATTCTTGATTGTCAATTTTTTTAGACTCTCTCACCCAACTTAATAGCTCGTTTTCTGCTTTGCAATTATCTTCTTCATACTTCTTCATCAGATCTTCAGCATTCACTGATAACTTCTCTGCTATTTCCCATAATCTTTCGCTTAAAATAGTAACACTACCTTGTTCATAGTGATGTATCTGTGATGGTCCTATATCTAGCTCTCTTGCTAAATCCTCTTGAGTATATCCCCTTATTATTCTCCATTTTTTTATCTCTTGTCCTTCGTTTGAATGCTCAGAGCCTTTTTTCTCATCATATTCTTCAGTTGATAAACCAGTTGCCCGATAGATAATATCATTATCAAACCCTACTTTCGCTAAGTTCTTGGCCATGCTTACCCTTGCAGCTTTTACATTATTTTCCTCTTCAGCTTGAATAAACCCAGTTAAGTCGCGAATCAACTTGCATGATTCTTGTCCCTTTATTTTTGCTATCATCCATTCTTTGTTAAAAGAACAATTTTCTCTCAGTACTTTTTGTCTAGGAAATAAGCTGCCAACATGAACTGATAATGCTTCCGCTATTACTTTTAATTTTTTAGTTGGAATGCCACATGCTCCTTGCTCATATCTTAGCAATGTATGATATTTTATGCCGGTTTTATCTACTAAATCTTTTAGGGTATACTTTTGTTTTAGCCTCCAGCTTCTTACTTTTTGTGCTATTTTGTATCTTATAGAGATATTTGCCATATCGTAACAATTTTACCGAAATAAACATCTGTTAGAAAGCCTTTTTCAATTTTATGGTTGTAAGTAAGAAGGGAAGAAAACCTCCCTTCGTTTAAAGTTTCCGAGAAGTTTCTTTACTACCTCCACATACCTTATCAACCCACGATAATGTTTCGCTATTACTAATTGTCTTTTCAACCTTATCTTTACTCCACTTGCCACTCCTAGGAAAACTTCCTTTTTCTACCGCTTCTGTGACCGTCATTCCTCCAAAAAAACACCCTTTTCCTATATTTTCCCCTCTCTTTTGTAGTTCAGACCACATTTCTTTATCTGCCACTCTGACCTCTACTTGACTGTCATTTTCCGCATTATGGTATACTACAATTTTTAGGCTACCAATACTTGTAGGAAATGTTATTTCAAATACACCTACGACAATGTTGCAAATTTTTATTTTCCTTTCCATTATGTCCAGAAGAGTTCGGTAGCTCTTTTACGCGAAATACCACATTTACGTCCTCAAGGTTAATTTCAATTCTCTTGACCAATGTTCTGATAATATCACGTTTAGTTAACCAGTCTGCGTTATCAAGGTTTAACGTAATATTGGAAGAAAAGTCTTCTAAATTGGCCACAACCAGAGTTACCTCCTGTTCTAATTCCTTTTGATAAAATATCTTTTTCTTCTCTTCTTTAATTGTTTTTAAGCTTTGTTTCATTGCTTTAATTCGTGGTTCAAATTCCTCTTGATTGATATATTCTTGAGCATAACTATCGATAAGTCTAGCAATACCACGTTTTAATTTATTTTCTTGTTTCTCTAGCAGGTCACTTTTTTGATCCAATGATGATTTTTTTAGTTCTGAAAGCCTACGCTTGTATTCTTCTAAAATCCTGTTTGGATTTTTCAATAACTGCTTAACCTCTTCCCACACAGCTGTTTCTAATGCATCTGAGCGAATGGGTTTATTGTCACAAATCTTATTACCACCAAAACGGTAAGAATCTTTACCACTACAACGGTAATATGCATAATGACCACCTTCTTCTTCTCGTCTACTTCTCATGCAAGTTCCGTAACATCCGTAATTACAACGCTTACATATGACTAAACCTTGTAGTAAGTACTTTGCTCCTCTTTTTCTTGTCCTTGCTACTTTTCTATTTTCAGCTAATTGTTCTTGAACAATATCAAATATATCTTCATCTACTATATTTGGCACTTTAATATAAATCCAATTTGCTTTTTCAACAGGATAGACAGAGTGGTTACTTTTTGGCTGCTCACAAGAGCCTTTCTGTGGTCTTACTTGCTTTAATCTTACTCCTAACCTTCTTCTACCAAAAGCTGCTTGTCCTTTGTAAGCAGGGTTTTTCAACATACTCCAAATTGTACCTTTATTCCAGCGTTCTTTTCCTTTTTGTGTCTTAATGGACATAGTATTTAGCCGACGACATACTTCCCCAATACTTGTTCTTTCTCTGCCTATCCACAAAAATACTTTACGAACGACATCAGCTTCTTTTTCGTTAATCTCAAATAAAGCTTGTCCTCCTCCCATATGCTTATCTATATAACGATAACCATAAGGAGCTCCTCCCATTACATTTACATAGCCTTTGTTAGCTGCATAGATTTTACCACGACGACTTCGTTCCATAATTTTCGCACGTTCATATTCTGCTATCATACCTTGCATTTGTAACAGTAATTGAGATTCTGGGTTACCGTTAATCTCATAATTTAAAAAAACCACTTTTGCTCCTGCTTTTTCAAATTCTTCAATCAGCACCATTTGATATGCATATTTTCTAGATAAACGATCAGGAGAATGAATGTAAATCTTATCAATTTTACCTTCTGTTACTTTATCACGTAATTTTTCTAAATCAGGGCGGACTAAATGAGATCCACTGTAGCCGTTATCAATAAATTTATACTCACTTAACAATCTGTATCCGTCCAGATTAATTTGCTTCTCTAAAGCTGCAATTTGACTTTCTATCGTATTTCCTTCTACTTGTTTCCCCGAAGAAACTCTCGCATATAAACATACTGTTACCATTTGACCCTCCTTGAATCCCATTTTTATGTTTTAAGTTTTTTTGACTTATTTCCTTTGACACTACCTTTTCATAAGCATCTGATAAGCATTGTTCTGCTAACCGATTAGGTTCATAGCTACAGCTAATTTGGATAGCTAATCTCTTGTTTCTCATGACTTTTCCTTGAAATAATATGTTCATATCATTCCTTAAAGCCGATGGTTAATTGATTATTAGCGCTATAAGTAAATCGGACTCTTGGTTCTGGACACAGAAGTTTTCGAGAAATGGTTTTCTCTAGTTTTATTTTTATGTTTTTTGCAACATTGTCGGTAGTGTAAAAGCACTATTATCAGACACATCAACGTAATTCCTTTCACCTTCTTTTCCAATTCTAACTTCAACCTTACTATTTCCTATTTCTATAACATCACCTCCTAATTTTACCTCTCCTGTGGTTAATCCTAAATTTTTTGTACCTTCCAATATTCTTGCAATATTTACCTTACTACTCTCAGAAAATTTCATAAAAAACGTCTGATTATCCATTTCCACGTCTTCTATGATTCCTTCATTTTCAATAGCACTTTCACCGATTTCTCTCAGTTCTTTAAGCCACTCATCTATCTGTGGACGAACCTCTTGATAGAGTTTGTTATGCATCTCACTTATTCCCTTATCCTGCAATAGATCGTAACTGAATATTGCTCCATTTAGCATCAATTCACATATTATGTCTTCCTTCTCATTTTTTTTGCATTTGATCAAAGGCATTTTCGATATTACTGTATCAGCAAAACTCTTCTGCCCTTCGCTATACGCATTTATCCTGATTCCAGCACTTAGTGCTTGGTCTATAGTCTTGTTCAGTTCTTCTACGCTTTTTGCCTTTACTACTCTACTTTTAAACCATCTTAATTCTGCATTTTCACTTGCACTTGGCTCTATCTTGCTTAAGGCTGGAATAAACGGATTTTGACGATTTGAAGATTTTTTGTTATAAACCTCACGTCCTTCTCCAAGATTGATTGATTTTTCAGAAACATCGCTAGGGGAAGGCACACCTTCAGGCTTCTCAAACCTGCTTTTATCATCAAATATTTTCGGATCAGTCTCATCTACAAGTATAAGCTGCTGATTTTTTTTGCTAGTACGCCTAATAGCACTATATAGTCCTTTTGGTAATTTTTTAGAATCAATGATTAACTCATAAGTATTTCCATCCATATCATCAAATGATACTGTTTTTTTAGTAGTCATATACCCTCCTATATTAAGCATATTATTCAAGTCTATAGAGCAATTTATTGCTTTACGATTAACTTAATACGCAAATTATAAAAAGATCTTGTATATTCTGCAACTATTTATAATAAAAGAATAGCTTTTTCAGGACTTTTATTCTTTAACTACAACTTAATATACAAACTATACAAAGATCTTTTATATTTTGTAATTCTCCAATACAGATTCTTGACTAAGTCTTTTTGCTACTTGATTTTATATTTCATTGTGTAGCCAAACTTCTCAAGCAATTGAAATTTGGTTTATAACAGCTCTCTTTCCTTAAAACTGCAATATCCTTTGTCTGTCATAATAATGTGATCCTCTAGTTCAATTCCCACTCCTTGACATGCTGATACTAATTCTCTAGTCATTACTTTATCATCTTCTGATGGTTCTAAACTCCCTCCTGGATGGTTATGAGCTAATATTATTGACGCTGCTTCCATTGATAACGCCTTTTTTACCACTTTCCTTTCAGATAAGTGTACTTCATCTATTGTACCAAAATACACTTCATCTCTTATCAAACGGTTCTGCTTATCCAAATATATTATCAGGACAGCTTCTTTTGCTGAAAAGCCTATGTTTACCCTTACATACTCTATCAGCTTTTCTTGGCTATCCATTACAGGGCCTCTTTTTAACCCTTCTCTGAGTGCTCTTTTATAAGCTTCTTTAACACATTCAATTGCTGCAGCTGCATGTTCGGTCATTCCTTCTATCATTTTCAGATCATCGATTTCTCGTCCTAAAATTTCTCCTATTCCTGGGCAGTTATCCATTAGAGTTTTAGTAACATCTTGTGCTTGCTTTCTGTCGTGAACTGCTCCTAGAAGCACTGACACTATCTCACGATCAAATAGAGCACTTCCTCCTCCACTCTGTAATACTCTCTCTATTTCTTCTGTAAGTTTTTTACCATTATTCATAAAATATACTCCTCGTTAATAACAAATTGTTTTTAATTATTTACTGCTGTTTTTTATCAGCATTGGCATAAAGCCATAGCTTCCGAGTGAAGTCAAATCAATTTTTCAATCTTTTTTACTTATTTTTTTATGAATAGGTTAAAATCTTAATAGATATTTATTTTTATCTAATTGAAAATTAATTCTTCATGTAAAAAAAATTGTTATTAATCAATTATTTTAGAAATAGCATCAGTAGAAAAACCTAACTGAAGTAAATTATTTGCAACTTTCATTTCCTCTATTTTATTAATCTTCTCTTTGTAAATTTGCTTTCTTTGCAAGAAAAATTCTACCCATATATTTAGCTCATCTCGTGATTCTTGGTTGTCATACCAAATTCCATTACTAATCGAACAAATAAGAAACATTACAAACTCGTTTAATAGTAGTGCTGGAAATACTGACAATAAAATTACACAGAACATCTGCAAGTAAGCCTATGGTATCGTAGACTCTGTTACGTAAAGTATTGTATTTGATATATTGCCACAACCTCTCAACAGGATTCAGTTCCGGTGAATAAGGAGGCAAGTATATAATGGTAATGTTTTCCTGAAATTTCAAACTTTTTGATCTATGCCAACTTGCACAATCCATTACAAGAAAGGCTTTTTTCGTGCCTAAATCTTTCGACATCTGCTCCAGAAATATATTCATACAATCAGTGTTTACATATGGAGCAAGTAGGCTGATTTTCTTACCACTTCTTGGATTTACCGCACTGTAGATATAGAAATTTTGTCTACCAATTTTCATTTTAACCTGCGTTCTGACCCCTTTTTTAAACCATCCGTGTCCGATTTTTGAATGAGTTCCAAATCGTGATTCATCAAAAAAACACCTCTTTTTCAGGGTGGGAATTGACTATTTTATTGAAGTATTTTTTAAACTCTTCTTGCTTGTTTTTATCTTGTTTATGGTGCATTGGCCTCGGTGTTATATAAGAAAATTTCATCCTTTGTATCTCACGGTGCACTGTTGATTTGCTAATGTTTAGGCCAAATTCCTCTGAGATTTTTATCTGCACTTCCTTAATAGTAATATTTGGATTTCTTTCTACCCATATTTCAATTTGCTCACGTTGATTTTTCTTTAATTTGCTTTTTCTTCGCCGCTGAGACGGGGCAAATAATCTTTCTACTCTACCAAATTTTAGATGCTTTATCCATTCAGTCAAAGCAGTCCTTGAAATTTTACATATTCTTGCCACAGCGCTTATACTACTTTCTTTTCCTGCTATCACCGCTTGTAACTTTTTTGAAACATATGCGTTATTTCTGACCTTTTTTAACATTTCTTTCGCCAAATTTACAACTTTTTCGTCTAATAGTTTTGACCTTAATGCCATTTATACCTCTCTATTTTATCTACTTTATTATCACTTCTTTCCCATTATTGTCTATCTGTTCTTTGCATAGTGGGAATTGGTATCAATTTTTCTATATTCTCTTGCCAAACTTAATAATTCATTTTCTCCTTCACAATCACTTTCTTTGTATTCCTTTATTAGATCTTCAGCATCTACTGACAATTCTTTTGCTATTTCCCATAACCTTTCACTTAAAATGGTGACACTACCTTGTTCATAGTGATGTATCTGTGAGGGTCCTATATTAAGCTTTTTTGCCAATTCTTCTTGTGTATATCCTCTTCCATTTTTTTATCTCTTGTCCTCCGTTTTGGCTTGTACAGCCGATATTCTCTCTATCAGCATATTCTTCAATTGGTAAGCCTGTTGCTCGATAGATAATGTCATTATCAAACCCTGCTTTAACTAGATTCTTTGCAATTTTTATTCTTGCTGCTTTTATATTACTTTCTTCCTCAGCTCGGATAGATTTGGTTAATGCATAAATTGCTTTGTGTCCTCCTGTTTTTTCTATAAAATTATACATTTCCTGGGTCTTAGCTTTGTCGAAACAACTACTTTCTTTTAGTACTTTTCGTCTAGGAAAGAGATTTCCAACAGGAATTGATAATGCCCCTGCTAATATTTTTAACTTTTCAATTGGAATGCCACATGTTCCTTGTTCATATCTTAGCAGTGTATGATAGTTTATGTTTGCTTTGCCTGCTAAGTTTTTCAGGGTATATTTTCTTTTTAACCTCCAGCTCCTTACTTTTTGCGCTATTTGGTACCTTATGGAAACAGTAGTATGCTTTGCCATACAGAAATAGATATTATACAGGTTAATACTACCAAATAAAGATATACAAAATGTTTGCATTTTAGTTGAATATTTCTTCACAACTGTGTATAATTATTAATGCTTTTTATCTTACTTTCTCATGGCTCTTTCGAAGTTTCTCGATCCCAAGAATGATATATCGTTCAAGCGCATCTTTGGTACTGAAAAAAATAAGGACATTCTTATTCACTTCCTTAATGATATCCTTGGCTTCACCGGCAAAAGTACAATAAGGGATATAGAGTTCTTAAGTACTATTCAAGACCCTGATATTGCTTCTAAAAAACAAAGCATTGTTGATGTTCTTTGTAGGGATGAAAATGGGCTGCAAGTCATAGTCGAAATGCAGGTCGCTAAAACTAAGGGCTTTGAAAAACGTGCTCAATACTATGCTGCTAAAGCCTATTCAAGACAGGCTGATAAAGGCGATCAATATCATGACCTTAAGGAAATTATCTTTATTGCTATAGCAGACTGTATTTTATTTCCTGATAAGTCTGAGTACAAATCAAAGCATACTATTCGCGATGAAGATACTAATGAGCATGATCTAAAAGATTTTTACTTTATATTTATTGAGTTACCTAAATTTCCAAAAACCAAAGAAGATCAGCTTTCAAGTATAGTTGAAAAATGGGTCTACTTCTTTAGATATGCAGATGAAACTAGTGAAGAAGAGCTAGAGAGAATAATAGGAAGTGATCTAATAATTGAAAGAGCATATGAAGAACTAAATAGGTTCAACTGGTCAGAAAAAGAATTTATAGCCTACGAACAAGAGATCAAACGTATTCGTGATGAACAGGCTGTCCTTGCTCAAAAGCTCGATGATGCTAAACATGAAGGCATCCAAATTGGAGAAGAGAAGGGCAAGAAAGAAGGCATCCAAATCGGCCATGAAAAAGGTAGAGCTGAAGGTAAGGAAGAGGGTATAGCAGAGGGTGAACAACAGACTAAAATAGCTGTGGCCAAAAACTCACTCAAGGCCGGTGTCTCTATAGATGTTATCGCTCAAATTACCGGTCTCTCTCATTCTGAAATTTTACAACTCAAGGAAAAAACATAATTATTCACTTCAACATTTATGAAAACCTTCTCTAAGTTCGACATATCACCTAATTAAGAATCTGGTGAACTATCTAAAACAGCTATGAAGATTGCACAAAGAATTATATAAATTACTATCATAACGTTACCCAAACTTCTATATCAAAACTACGTGCTGTAAGTTCAATATGGAAAATACATTAATCACTTAGCATTTAATGTCTACTTCATCCATTTTAGCATTAAGACTATCAAACTTGCTACTGGTTGTTTCCCTAAGGGAACGTTCAAAAAAGTGTGTCAAGCCGCATTTTTAGTTCAACTCAATTTTCAATCTATCTGGAAAGAAAATATCAAGTTGAGACATAGTTAAAGCCCAATTAGGGAGAGCCATAATCCACCTTTGCTCTACCTTTTTTATAGCACAATATACCTGTTTGTACAAGGCATTTGTACTAGTAAATGAACCCTTAGTTTTAGTAAATTTCCTGATTTGTCTATGCAACCCCTCAATTGGATTAGTGGTGTAAATCAGCTTCCTAACTGGCCCAGAATACTTAAAATAACTGGATAAGTTTTCCCAATTGTTCTGCCAGGATTTTATAACTAAAGGATACTTTTCTCCCCATTTTTCTTCCAGCTCAAGCAGATAATTCTCAGCAATTTCTTTACTTGAAGCACGATATATTTTTTTCAGATCATTCATGAAAACTTTTACATCTTTACTGGATACATATTTCAGAGAATTTCTTATTTGGTGTACTATACATAGCTGCACTTCTGCACTGGGAAATACACTGTTGATGGCTGCAGGAAAGCTTTTTAGCCCATCTACACATGCAATCAGAATATCTTCTACTCCTCTTTCTTTGAGGTCATTTAAAACTCCCAACCAGAAGTTAGCTCCCTCACTTTCAGCCAGATAAAAACCTAATACTTCTTTTCTGCCATTTTGATTTATACCCAATATATTATACATGCATTTACTTACGCAATGTCCGTCCTCCTTGACCTTAAAAAACATGCCATCCATGAACACTATTGGATACACTGATTGCAATGGACGGCTGCGCCATTCATTGATTATTGGTAGCAGTTTATCAGTAATATTGGATATCTCTGCTGCTGATATTTTATGGTCATATATTTCCTCAACGTGTGAAGCTATGTCTCTGTATCCCATGCCACTGGCGTATGTACTTAAGACCTTTGCTTCAAGTTCTGGATGTAGGCTTGTTTGCCTTTTTTTGACTATTTGCGGTTCAAAGCTTCCTTCTCTGTCTCTTGGTGTTAATAGTTCAAATGAGCCTGAACTTGTACGTAAAGTTTTTGCATTCCTTCCATTTCTTCGGTTATTTTCTTCACTTTTAGCTGACATGTGGCTTTCTATTTCACCTTCCAGACTTGCCTCTAGCAGCCTTTTTATAAACGGTGTTAATGCTCCATCTCTTCCTGTCAATGGTCTTCCTTCTCGTATAGATGACAGGATATTTGTTTCTAATTCTTTATAATCTACCAAACCAGTAGTTCTATTTGCTTGACTCATATCAAACCTCCATTTTTTATATCAATTTATTACTTTTTTTTCGGTTTGACACACTTTTTTGAACATTCCCTTCCCTAATTATTTTGGCTACCTTCACTTTAAATTTCCCACTACTTGGCATATTAACTCTTATATTATAACCTACCTATTGAGATTACCTACAAGCTTGGTTACTCCTATCTCAGAAAGACAAGTTGATACTTTGTCCTTTGAATGGCCTTGAACGGAAGCATTACTTAAATAACTTTGAGGCTCTAAATTCATTTGCTTTGCACCATCAACTTCTAATCTACCATCTCTGTTGTGTAATATCCGTTGTATTGATCGATTTAGTACAACATTTAGCCTGCTATTAAACTCTACCATAAACTTGTCAAACTTCTTCGAACTTAACTTACCAGGACATCCTGCTTCTCTACTAGGACATGCTTTCTCTAAATACGAACTTAAAACTCCTGAGATCTCATCAAATTTACCACTCATGATTTTTCCTGTAACTTCTTTCTGTATTTCCACAAAATCAATATTTAATCGATGCATTGATACACCACTTTTTAATCCAGCTTGCTCTATTACTTTCTTAAATACCTCTGTAATATTGAGTGCATAGCCCTGTGCTTCTAGTTGAGATATAGACTGATCTGCTGTAGAAATATACTTTTGACCCGTGACGTTTCTAACCAGCACATCAAGTAACATTATTGCACCATTTACATCCATCTTTGCATCAATTTGTGAGATTGGACTTTTAGTACCTGATACTACTTCAGGCAACTCAGAAGCTAATAACCCACTCACAGAGCTTTTTACCCAACCAAATAAATCATTTATCCATGAAGATGGTCTTGTGCTACTACTTGCTGCTATTCCAGGTTGATTACTTGAATCTACAGAAAGGAATTTATGTGATGAGTGATTATGATTGCGATTGTGATCCCCGTGGTGATGACGGCGTCTGCGTTGCACAGGTTTTTCTCCTTTTTCATTGAGTTTTTTCTCTAAATATTCTGCAATACTACTATCTCTAGCAATATCTAGCGGTGCCTTGCCGTAATCACCTCTAGCATCAAGATTAGCATGAGCATCGACAAGAACTTTTACTATATCAAGACTGTTGGTATCAGCAGCATAATGTAAAGGTGTCCAATTGTCTTTGTCTTCAGCGTTAACGTTTGCACCACGATTAAGAAGCAATTTGACCACATTTAGTCTTTCATTTAACACAGCTCCATGCAAAGGAGTTGCTTGATATTCCCCATTTTTAGTTTCAATATTAGCACCATTATCAAGAAGGAATTTTATTCTATCTAAATCACCGATTTCAGCAGCTGAATACAGTAGTGTACTGCCATCTTTGTCTTTGGTATCAATATTAGCACCTTGAGCAATAAGACCTCTAACTTTATTAAAATCACTATTTCCTATTGCGCTTAATAACTGTTTATCTAGGATTAATTGTGTTTGTTGTAAGTACTGTACAAGATTATTATGTCCCTTATCTCTAGCAATATCTAGTGGTGTGTTGCCACTACTATCTTTAGTACTAATATTAGCTCCATTATTTATAAGATGCTGCAATGTATCTAAATGACCACCCCAAGAAGCCAAGTGTAGTGGCGTCTCACCATTTTTATCAGCCTCATTAATACTTGCTCCTCTCATGAGAAAAAGTTGTATAACCTCTTCATCACTGCTCTCAGCAGTAGTGTATGTAGAACCTCTACCATATACATCTTGAATATCCTTGTGATTATTCATAACAGCAAAGTGAATAGGAGTCCTGCCAAGTATATCCTTAGCATTCACATTAGCTTCCTTATCAACTAAAAACTTAGCAATATCTGAATGACCTTTCAATGCAGCCCAGTGTAGTAATGTGCAGCCATATTTATCAGTCGCATTAACACTCACATCTTTACTAACAAGAAACTCTACTGTACCTAAATTACCACTCCAAGTATAATAAAACCCACCATGCGTTCTGTCGTCAATATCTTTCGCAATAAGATCACTAATTGTCTTTAGATCTTTTTCATTTTTTACAGTAAGTAACAATTCTTTATCTAAGTGTGCTTGCATAAAAACTTGCCTCATTGTATCAGAATTAGTATAACGTTCCTCATCTTCAGGAGTTCTACCACTGTTATCTTTAACATCAATATCAGCACCTTTACTTATAAGATACTTCACCATACCTAAATGATGAACAGAACATGAAGCATAATGTAGAGGGGTTTTACCATCTTTATCTTTAGCATTAACGTTAGCACCTCGATTTACAAGGCCTTGAACTTCATTAAAATCACTATCTTTTACTGCAGCCAGTAATTGCTCATTTAATTGAGCTTGTTTTAAGTATTTTACGATGCTATCATGCTTTCGGTCGATGGCGATATCTAGCGGTGTCTTACCATCCTTATCTTTAGCTTTGATATCTGCTCCCTTACTTGCAAGATACCCCACTACATCCAGATGGCCGCCACCAGAAGCCATGTGCAATGCTGTCTGCCCATCACTATCTTTTAGATTAACATCAACTTCCCCTTCATCTACAAAATACTTTACCACATCTAGCTTACCATTGTAAGCAGCATAGTGCAGGGGAACTCTACCGCCATTATCTTTAATTTCTAAGCTATTTTTTGCATCTGCTACAAAATATTTTACTATATCCAGATTACCACCATAAGCAGCAGAATGCATAACAGTCATCCCATTACTATACTTAGCATTCAAGCTAGCCCCTTGACTTACAAGATCTCTAACTTCATCAAAATTACCATATTGTGCTGCAATAAGTAATTCTTGATTTAGCTGCACTTGTTTTAAATAGTCTACAACATCGCTGCGCTCTTGATGAGTAGCAATATCTAGTAATGTTTTACCACCTTTGTCTTGAGTATAAACGTCAGCTCCCTTTTCTACAAGGTACTTTACTACACCCAAGTGACCATTCCAAGAAGCACAGTATAGTGGTGTTCGACCATATCTATCAACATCATCGATGCTCATTCCCTTGCTGAGAAAAAATTCTATAATGTTTGTATTATTATTTTCAGCAGCAACATGTATAGGTTTCCTGCCAAAAATGTTCTCAACGTTAATATTAGCACCCTTTTCTATTAAAAAGTTAGCGACTTCTAAGTAGCCTCTCCATGCAGCAAAATGTAGCGGTGTCCAACCATTATTATCAGACTCATTAATATCAACGCCTTTCCCAATAAGGTACTTTAGTATATCCAAATTACCACTATAAGAAGCATCACATATAGAGGGGCGACAACGATGATCTTTACCCTCTAAACTAACGCCATTTTCAACAAGGTATTTAAATATACCAAAGTGACCTTTTAATACAGCATTGCGTGCAGGGGTATTACCATCTCTGTCTTCAGTATTAACATTAGCTCCTCGATTGACAGAATCTCTTACTTTGCTCATATCTCCAACTTTTACAGCATCTAGCAATTCTTGATCTAATTCTCCCTTAGCATTACTAACAATATCTCTAACTTTTCTTACATTAGACCCACAATCTTCTATCTTCCATACACCTTGCATAACCTTGCCCCCTGGAATCCAAGTAAATACTCTTCTCCTATCTTTGTCATATTTAGCATAATCAGCAGCATACAAATACTCATTATGCTTAACATTCCTTATATTACATTTATCACCGTTAGGCTCAATCTTCCACACACCTTGTGTAACCTGTTCACCTGGAATCCAAGTAAATGCCATTCGTCTATCATTATCATAATTAAAATAGTTACTAGCAGCATACAAAGTTTCATTAAATGCAACATTCACTATATAAAAGTTGTCACCATCAGGTTTAATATTCCACCTAAACTTATCATTTTTTTCATTCTTTGGAGTCCAAGTAAATGCCATTCGTCTGTCGGTATCATAATTGAAACATTTGTTAGCAGCATATAAATATTCACCTTGATAAATATTCTTAATACATACTTTCGATGAAAATACTGCATTCCTTACTGATTCTGGCAATCTGCTTTTTAGTTTCTCAAGGTTAGATCTTTCTTCTTGATGAACATCAGGATAGTTCTTCATCTCGATTGCTTCTTTAACATAGTAAGCTAACTTAAATACTGCACTATTATTTAAATCATTATTTCTTTGCATTGCGTTAAATACAGCCACATAACCCAATATACGCTGACTAACATCATTATGGCTTTCTACACAACTTAATATTTTTTTCGTATCTACTTTCCTATATACGTCATTTATAACTCCCTTAATTGTATTATTAAACAACCTTTGATCGAAATTATAAATGTCATTAGCAAGTGTATTAACCGAACCATAACGATCATGTAACATACCATCCTTTAGCTTCTCTTTTACTACATTTTTTATTGAATATTTTAACTTTTCTACAAAAAACTCTGCCCATCTTTTTACGTTAGGCACGGTTTCTGCTTGATTAATAATCTCCTTCTTTAAAACCTTAACCGTTTCCATCATCTTATATGGATCGTTGTTTCTATCCTCAATACTTGTTGCATCCTTACTAAGGAAGAATTTGACCACATCTAAATTACCATTGCAACCAGCTATACGAAGAGGTGTTCTACTATCTTTATCTTCA
Organism: Wolbachia endosymbiont (group B) of Protocalliphora azurea; assembly: GCF_947251865.1. Lineage (NCBI taxonomy): Bacteria > Pseudomonadati > Pseudomonadota > Alphaproteobacteria > Rickettsiales > Anaplasmataceae > Wolbachia > Wolbachia endosymbiont (group B) of Protocalliphora azurea. Next base: position 1,124,988 of record NZ_OX366394.1, read on the forward strand.
GCTTTATCTTTAATATCATAACCTTTATCGATAAGGAACTCAGCTATATTTAATTTACCCTCCTGAGCAGCTAAGTGCAGAGGAAGGGCGTCCTTATTTTCAACACTAAAATCCTTTCTATCAAAAAGAACTTTTACTACATCCAACCTACCTCCTTGAATAGCCATATTTAAAGGTGTTAATTCATGCTCATTTCCAATATCTATACTTTTAATCTTTTTTATCAAATCCTCAGCTTTACTATTATTTCTTTGCAATGTTGCATTAAATACCTGCTCTTTTAATAAATCTACTGTTTCCTTATAAAAATCCTCTATAATATCTTCTGAATTACAAGTAGAGACTATGCATTTCAAATTAGAAACCATCGTATCATTAAAAGCAAACATCATTTCCCTTGCTGGTTGATAGGTATTCCAATTTTCTACTTTTGCTAAGGTATTATTCTTATGTGATAACACTAAACTATCATCAGCAATCTCTGTATCAAAATCCAATATAGACTTATCTCTAAAGTCAACTAAACCAACATCATTCTTATTAGTAGGTTGATTATGATAAATTTGTAATCCTTGTTCCTCTGGTTGATAGTATCTGAAAGAGCTAGGATTGATCTCTAGATGCTCAAGCCTTAAGTTTGTACTATCAATTTTATAAAGCTCATTGTTTATTCGTAATACAATTTGTTGATTCTCTGGATTTTGAAAATAATCAACTAAACCAATGGATAAAGACCATTTAGTACCTACACTATCAAATATTGTAATATCTTGTATCTTTAAACTATCCTCTGTAAGGTCAGAGATTGATTTGCCATAACATTCATTTATATAATCCCTTTTACCTTCTTCTATGCTTATACCATCAACATCTGTTACACTTAACTCAGCAAAATCAATGATACTATAAGGTATGTTTTGATAAGACACCACTTTGTTTTTTATTTTTAAATTGAGCCTTATTGGCGACAATGAAGTTTTGCTATTTAATGTATCTGGTAGTTTGATAATATACTGGTGTTGCCCTTTCTCTCCTTCTATTGTAATGTCCTGATAGTAATTACACAGCATCAGATAGTCATCATAACCATAGTTCCGTCCACCATTAAGGTATTTCTGATAACTACTTGTAACGTCAGAGCTACTATAGCTAAAATCAACAATGACTTGACCTGAGTACATGCCAGCAATTATCACTTTTTCACTAGGTACTCCCATATGGTTTTTAATAACTTCTACTTGAGATACTGGTATGTCAAAATTATTGTTATTGACAATATCTTTTGCAATTTGGTAAGTATCAAGTAATTGTTGGTCTAGAATACTTGCTTGTATAAATGCTTTTAACTTTTTTGCACTATTTTGTATTACCTCTCTACTAATATCACTTCCTGAACTTTTCAGCTCTTGATATCTAATATCTTCTATTGTATCAGACAAAGACTTATCCTGTATTGCAACAGACTCTGTTATTCCATTGCTATTTACTTGAATTACTAGATTTTTAAAATCATTGATTTTAGTACTTGAAACAATACTTTGTGTATTATTAGCTAAAACATCTAAGCTATAGCCGACCTTTTCTATATCTTCACTTATTCCCCACTGTGTGATATTAGCAACTTGAACCTTTATTATGTCAATATTTCCTTTTATTTTTCCTGTACTGCCCAAATCACTTACTATCTTAGCATTATCACTATCTTCATTAACAACAAATATTGTTTGTTTTAATCCCCTGTTATGCACATTTTCTTTGTTAACTACTCTAACTTCATAATCTTTGTCTGTGCAGTTAAATGAATTCTGCCAGACTTCTGCATTTTTTACATTAATCAATCTTGTTTTACAGTGAGTAGTAATATTTTGCTTGCTGTCAGAATTAGACACATAGTTATATGTGTTAACCAATCTTATGTTATTACTATTACCATAACGTATAGTTCTACCATGCAAATTTGCAACGACATTATTAGCCTTAACATTCATTACTAGAGTATTTTCTTTTCCTGGTCCACCTTCAAGAGTACCAGACGTATAGTCATTAATAATAAAAATAGTTTCATTATTTTTTGAGCCAACATAACGTATATTACTACCCTCTGGAATATGCATTACTGCTGGATAATTTGCTGCTGCTGTTAATGTTTTAGGTCCTGAAATATATAATACTGATCCTCTAGGAAATGTTTGCTTTTTTGTATTACTATGCTCTTTTCTTGTTGGATTAGTAAAGATAAAAGGTCCGCCTGAGAGAGTAAAGCTCTCTTGACAATTTCTATAAATTTTGCCACTGTTACATGGAGCGAACGCATCGTCACCTGTGTGCTTTGTATTGATTGTTTTGCTGCATTGAGATTTTTGTATCGGATTTGTTAATGGTGCATCTACAATTCTTAAGCCAAGATTTTCATACTCGTATTTTGTTAGATGAGGGATATGTTTTGCATCCGTATTAACAACATAAACTTTCTTTTCTTCAATCTCTTGATAGCATTGAGGACTATTCTTTATACCACAGATAAACCTTTCCCAACCTTCACTCATAACCAAAGTATAAGGTGTCATAGTCAATATCTTAGAGATATCAATAGAAGACAAATCTCTTTTTACACTAGAGGCTATATTGATCTTGTCAAAAGAGATATCTTTATATTTTTTTTCTAAATCACATGTCCACTTCATCTGCGTCGCACACTCAGGACCATACGGTGATGGCATAATACATATAGCCTGTGCACCCATATTTTTAATCACCTCACTATATTTCTCTTCAATGGAGATTACGTATTGTACAACCGCATCTATGTCATAATTGTCATTTAACAGTTTAATAGCTGCTTCTTTTACGTAAGTTAAATAACCTTTTATTCTAATTGTGTCTTCATATTCTTTTTCTACATCTCTTCCTGTAAAAAACTTGATTACCCCTGCAAAAAATACTTCCGCTTGTTCACCACCAGGTAATAGAGGTACTTGTTCTGCTATTGCTTTTGTATACTCTATTCTCTCATGAACTTCTACACCAATTGTTATTAATACATCAGCAACCATAGTAACTACTGCTACCCTACCTAAAACTTTACCTGCAGCAGATAACCCTCTTAAAATCTTAGTAGTAGCACTTACACTTTTTACTGTAAAGCTAACACTTGCACTTATAGGCCTTATGCTCATACTTGCTAGTTTTACACCACTACTAGCTGTCCAATAATAATTTAATGGATGATGATTACCTTGAGCTATTTCATTTATACTATACCCAAATTGATAAGCAATAGTTGCAAATGTAATACTTTGAACTATGGGGTTACTGATAATCTTAACAAACGTTTGACGTACAGGTTGTGGTACTTTACTAATCAATTTTCCTACTTTACTATTAGAAGAAATACTTACACTCGTCCTAACATCATCCATAGCATCTAGTATACCATTGATACCAAATACTTGCTTTAAAGCATTATTATCATGTCGTCCAAGTGTTGCTGTATCACCTATACTATCAAGCAAGTCATATATAGCCATCATGGAAAAAAACTTTCCACCTTTTGCTCCTTTTATTTTCGCTGAATCAAATTTATCACGATCAAATGCAATTCCTTTTTCTTGAAGGCTGCTTTCTACATTACTAATATAATCTGCAAAAACTTTTTCACCAAGATCATCAAAATGATTTTTAAACGTATCAAAAGTATCTTCCCTAACACCTTTTGCTAGCAAGTTCTGTTTAATTTCCTCTACAATATTAGAGTAATCTTGATTAGTTTGAACATCACCTATATCTTCAATGTATTTTTTATTCTCTAACAACTGCTTATCATTTGATAGTTGATGTAATTTATTATGAATTTTCTCTCTTTCTGCATCTGTAGTAAAATTTTTAATTATATCATCGAATTTTACTTCATAGCCATCGATGCTTAAATAATACTCAATATTTTGTCCTTTTATTTTTTCTTTTATAACGCGATCCTTATCTCTGCCTACTTTTACTAAGATCTCAATACCATCACTATAATCATCTACAAAATATCTTTCTGCATTCTTCATTTCTATAATATCACCTATTATCAATTTTTTATCATTACCATTGTTATCTTTTACTTTTACATCAGTCCTATCAGCATTGCCTATCATATCAAACACTTGCTCACGACCTATATCTACAATTTCATTAGTTAAATCCTTAGCATTATCAATATCAAATAGCTCTTTAACACGTTGCTTTTTTTCTTCCTTTGTAATCTTTTCTTCATCAAACGAATCTATGCAGGCCATACTTACACTTCTTTCTCTTCTTGGCTTTTTACTTGGTGGATACTCCGGCGATGAAGATTTTCTTTTAGAACACTGCCCTACAGTAGGCAACATATGATGTGAACTATGAACTACTCCAACAGGAATAAATCCTTCCTTGGTTGTCCTACTTGTTAAAATAAGTTTATTCGGATTATTAGATCCTTTATCGAAAACAACACCGATAAATTTTACCTCATCACCATCTGTAAGTGTTTTATAGGTAACACCTTCTTTGTACTCTTCATTTATTTGATCATTTGCTTCCCTCAATAAAGCTTGAGCCCCTTTACCCTGCCTTGATGCCTTAAGTTCTAACCCTATTGGAGTGTACTCCTCAGCATTTCCACCTTGAGCCACAAACTTAATACCATGAACTAGCATGTCAATACGTTCCCCTCTACCAGTTTGAAACTCAGTTAAAACTAATGCTCTAGTTTCTGGTGATTCCTGTAATTTTAAGTCACTATAATAACTAAACACTCCATTCAATATTCCCTGGAAATGAGCTTCTTTATTAACGAGACTCTTAAAAGGAAAGATTCCTTCTCCAATTTTTTCTAATAATCTACTATATCCTCTTATTGATAAGGATTGGATATCTAGTGCTTTATCAAATGTTTCTTTTAACTCATTAGGATAAGTAACTTCTTTAAAAGTACCTTGAAATCTATTATCTCCGTTGTTGTACTCTTGTAAAGAATTGTATTTTTCAGTCCAAATAGTAAGATATCTTTTAAAATCTGACTTGTACCTAGTATCAAAATTAAGATTTAATTCGATTATTTCCCTATTCCCTATTTCTCTATTTAATCTATCAAGAGGGAGCACTTCATCCAGCCCGTTCAGAACATCCTTTCTGTTAGCTTCAACAATATTTATTACATAAACCAACTTCTCTGTATTTTCTGGAATGAGCACCATTGTCACAACTGCATGACTCGCATCAAGATTAGCTGACAATCTCTCCCTGGCTCTTTCAGCTGCTAAACGTCCAGACCCACGAAGATTAGGACGTACCTCGGTAGGTATATTGTCTCCATAGATAAAAATGTATTTTTTAAAACCAGTTTTTAAATCTTCAACTCTATTTAGCAATAGTGATTGCCCTAGTAAAAATCTACTAAAATAATGTTTATCTCCCTTCTCAGGTGTACCAGGAAACGTATGATAAATACGTTCTAGATTATCTTTCACCTGTCCCTTTAATTCTATTGTTCCAATCCTTTGCGTATCCCAGTCATCAGCAGATTTTAGCATATCTTGAAAAAGAGGAATTATTTCTTCCCCACGATTTGATACTTTAATATCAGAGATAGGAGATGGATTATCAAGATTGACACCAACACATAAAATGTCATCTGCAGTGGTTAGAACTCGCTGAATATTTGGTTGAAAGCCTTGTGCATACTTTTCTGCTTGCTGCAAAGCCTTATCTGGAGTAGCATTAGAACCTGCTCCCGCTTTTAATTCAATAATAATGGGAATAGAATCCAATGCACGATCAGGACCACGAGCCAGCAAGATAATATCTGCATAACCCCTTCCTGCAAATTGCTCTGGGTAGACTCTAAAATTATACCTGTAGTGGAAATTCATGAAAACGCCTACCGCAAACCCATGATGTGCTGCTTCACGTGCTCTGCTAGCATAGATTAGTGAGTCTGCATATTCGGAGTGAATTGTGTAAATCTTATCAAGAATTCTCCTTAAAGATGCTTTAACTGTTCGCTGATTGGAAATAGCTAGCTTCGCTATATCGACTTCGGGATCCCTCCATAACCCTTTTCTCACTTTTTTAAATTGAACTTCAGAATTATGTTCTATGTCTACTCCTTTATCTTTCACATCAACAACTATTTCTCCCTGATGACCGGCATCTTTAATGATTTTTATTGATTTAACTTTAATTTTATCTAGGTTATTTTCGATAAGAGAGTAAAGCTTGCCTAATACCTCCTTCAATTCACCTTGATCAAACTCTTGAGTGTAAGAATGAGAACCACTTTCTGATATAACAAATAATTTTACTTTATCGATCACATCTTTTTGACTCTTCATTTCACCATTTTTTATAATAGCTACCTTCAAAGTCTTTGCACCGTCAAAGCTAAAATAAATCTCCTTGATGTCTAGCTTTTTTGCCATCTCTGTATCCAACAAAGTAGAAAAACTACCTAGGAAGAAGTGTGTAAAAAACCCTGCTTTTTCTACAGAGTGTAAATAAGATGGAATCTGATCCACAAATGACTGAAATCTCGGTTCAAAAGATTTAAAATCCTCATCTTGCCGGCTTATACCAACTTCTTTATCTGCTTCCTCTATCAATAACTGTATTAACTCAAAGTCTTGTGGTCTTACTTTACCCATGACTCTTTTTAAGCCTTTTGCAAGCTCTTTATCATTATCAATAATATTCCTTTCAAGACCAAAATTATAATGGTTTCGTTTACCTGGTGCACCAACATGAAATAATTGTATTTGAATATCCCCATTACCATATTGAGTCTCAACTTCACCAGAAACACTAATCGTTGCGCTAAGCATTCCACTCATTGCTCTTATTTCAGGTTCACCTCCCCAAGTATCAGGGTTCCTCATGTTTTCCAAGTAACGCTCAAAATCACCTTCAACAAAATCTCTGAACTCATTTCTATAAGAACTTATGTGATCAACTACTCGATTACGAAATAAGTTTCTTACTAAATTTGCAAATGTATCATCATAATTCGCAGCACCTAAATTCCGAACCAAACCTCTAATATGATCTAAATTTTGGGTTACAGTTCCATCATTTCCAAATAGTACTTCATACCTTTGTCGAAATAAAGCATCGTCGTTTCTGACGGGTATTAAGTAAGCCATAGTAACAGACCAAAACAAGCAACTACCGTCTCCTGGAACATCGATTCTCTTAATCTGACTTCCACTTTCGGAATCAACATCAGATCTCCGATAACGCTTAAGTTGAGAAAATTCTCTAGCTTGCTCTATATATTGCACTTCATCCGATAATTCAGTAATCTTTGAATTAACATCTTCTTTTTTTAGATGATCTGTTGGATATTGTATCTTGAACACAAACCCCCTTCATTATATTATACTAAACCCACTATACCAAGCTTATTGTATAACCATCAGAGATATCAATAATAAAAGCTATTTTTGCCTACATGCTGACTTGTGTATATAACATTTGTATTACAATGCAGCATCTTTTTGACAGAAGCTAAAGTAGTAACAAGAAACCACCACCTACTTTATAGAATTGCCTTATAATACCTTAATTGCCTAACCCTAATTGCTCACATGCTTTGCTTAATTCAACTTCAGTTAAGCTAGTGAACTCTTCATCTGTAGACTTTCTATATGCTAGAAACTTATTCAATGAATCAGCATCTCTTTTTTCCAATATAGATCGTATGTAGCCTGCCTGTTTAGAACACATAAACTCTTTAACCTGATCAGAATTAGCTTTATTTAATAACGCCCATACTGGTTCCATACAGCCCTTTTCTACTAAAGGTGTTAATAAAACTGTACAGAAAAGAGGTGATTTATCCTCTAGTTCCTCTCTTATCACTAAAGCACGATGGCTATCAAATCCTTCCTTCATCCACATATGCATAAAAAGCTTTACACTTTCACTTACATAAGGCTCTGAATGTTTTTTGATTTCCATGTCTAACCAGATATTATAATCATCTTCTGGAACATCATTTGGCTTTAAACAATCAAATAATTCCTGAAATTTATCAAAGCGAAGTGCACCCTGTAGTGTATTCAAACTACCATAATAACCATTTTCAGCTAAGTCTCTTTTTAGAAGTTCTGGATATTTATCAGGACTTATTTGACTAAAACAAAACTCGAATATTTCAGGATAACTATTACAACGGTTCCCTGCTACATATACTGCTGTCTTCATCAAGATTTCATCCTTTTTCTGTTCACTCATCTCACTTTCAGGTAATGATTTTATTTTATTCCAAAAGAATTCCACTGCCTGCTCCTGCTTAAGGCTCACAGCACACTTAAGTCCATATTCATATGGATGACAGCCATCTAAATTTAATTTAGAGATATAACCGCTAATAAAATGTGACCAAAACTGCGCTAAAAGACCCGACCCGCAACACCTAACTAAGTGCTCATACTCCAATAGACTACTCTTACCTTGAGCTGATAATTCCTCTTTTCTTTCCTCAAACAAAGCAATAATATCTTCTTCTAGACAGCAACTACAGGCAATGGCATACTTATCAAAGAGATTACCTGAATCTGGCGCAATTAACTTTTTGCCTACGACTTGCCTATCAAGCTTAACTCCATGTAAATTGTCTACTTTTTTCCAACAATCCTCACTAGACAATACCTGTGCAAGAAAATTACGTCCTTTTTTGCCACTTTTTTGGTGCAGACGCCAATTTGCATAGCACCAGCGTTCAATTTGAAAAAGCTTAGATGCTCTATGGGGATCATCCTCTTTAATAGACGAAAACAAAACTTTTGGAATATCTGAACGCAACATAGCCACTACCTTAATTAATTAGATTATCAATTACATTTTAAGTATAGTATTCTATCTTTAAAACTTGTCAATCATTATTGTAGAAAATTTTCTAACCCAAAGTAGTTTTAGGCAAAAGTCTCTTAAGAAGGTCGGTACGGGATTTTTCTTTACCTTCAAATTCTGTTTTCATTATGAGTTTGCCTTAAATTCCTCCTTAAGAAAATTAGTATTAATCTAACAACGTATTTTACTAATAGCTTAAATAATATAGCCATTTTCAGTGCTCAAAACCAGGGACGGTGAGAACAATTTTTCTTGGAATCAGTTGGACTACCATGTGTACCATACGAACTTTTTAATATAACAATTTAACTATACGCTAAAACTAGCTACATTAGCCCATTTTATCCATATCTACATACGAACTGTTTTGCCTAAGCTTATTGAAATAATTTAAATCTTCTATTTTTATAACCTTATTTTTATGCGTCTTGTTCTCACAAATATACGTACTTTTTTGCGTTTTGGGAAAAGTAAATAATTCAATTTGCTGTGGCGCTAATAGACTGATATTTTTATAAAATCTTTTCTATATTAGTTCAAGCTTTTCAAAAATTTTAAATCTTTTATATTCTCCAAGAAGGTCCTGCAACCGGTTCATGAGCTACACTACTAAATGCAGAGCTTGGTAGTTGCATTTGCACTGAATCTGACATTTGTAATTGCATCACTACTTCTTCAACTGCATTTTTTTCCTCTATCAATGCTTTTCTTTCTTGCTCTGTAGCTTTTCTTGCTTGCTTTGTTTCTGCAATTACATGGAATCTTAATTCATTAATAGCCTCGTCATCAAATTTTCTTGCAGGTTCATTCTCTTTATGCTCACGCTGAACAAAATTTTTGCTTAATCTATCAACTTCATCATTTAATTCTGCCAACTTACCCATAACATGCTTTTTTTCTTCCTTATCGAATACATATTTTTCTTGAAGTCTAAGCTGTTTGCTCTTTAACTCTTCTTCGAGGCTTCTGTATTCACTGCAAATACCCTTAAATTTTTCTTTATAGTCTTTATTTAGAACTAAAAAAGTATATTGCTGCGTTAAAAACTTTTTCATATCCTGGTTTTGTGTTATTTGTTTCCTAGGTATGTTCAATTCCTCTGCTTCATCATACAATAAATCAAGAGCTTTTACTCTTGCCTGTGCCATTTCATTTCTTACTTTTTCTTTATTCAGGCTCTGTTTTGCTTTTTCTAAACGTATTGCGACTTCTTTTACTTCCTTCTTAAGAAACTTAGCCTTTCCTTTTTCGTCCTTCAGATACTCTTCAACATTAACTTTCGTCTCATTTTGTGTTTTAAATTTCCCTTTTAAGCTTTCTGCTTTTTCTTTTAATTCTTTTTCATTTTCTTTATGTCTTATGCCTACACTAACCAGAAAATTACCAAATGTTGTCCCTTTTTCCATCAATTTATCATATCCATTACATAGATCCTGGTATGCTATCATATAGTCATGCTCCGTCTCCTTCGATTTTCTCTCTTTACGTTCTTCATTGGATTTTTTGTAATCATCATAAAAACCTTTTATAAATGGTAACACAAAAACCAATGGTAATGCTATAACTGGTAACTTAACCGCCACACTACCAGTAACTATTACAGCTAAAGCACAACCTCCTATTTCCAGTTTATGGTTTCTTACTTCTTTGAGCAATATTTTGCCCTCTGTTTCCTCAACCTTAAAAAGGAAGTTTTCCATATTCTCTTCTTCCCTTTCATACATTTCCAACTTTATTTTCAGGTTTTTTATACGTTTCGTATTCTTATATTTTATAAACTTATCCTCTGATGAATTTATTGTTTTCTTACATCTTTCTATCTCTTCACTAAAGTGTTTTTTAAGGTATTTATAAGACACTCTTAATTCTTTAAGTTGTGATTTTAATTTCTCCGATAAATCTTTTTGTTTATCTTCTATATCCTTCTTTTCTTTCTTTAGTTCCTCATTTTTATCATCATTTAATAATTCATTTTGTACTTCTATTAATCTTCTAAAATTTTCTAATATTTTATCTTTAATACCTCTAGTTGATTTTTTATGTTCATTATATGCTATAAGTGTTAATTCACAACCAGATGTTAACGGTTGTTCCATTGATAACACATGCTCAGCAACACTCTTTTCTGTTATATCTTCTAATTTCCAACCTAAAAACTCCTTTAAATTACAAAATACTGCTCCGAAGTAGTACTTTTCATATATTTCTATTATTGTACTCAGTACTTTATATATACTGTTTTCTTTTTCAAAAATCTCCCTACTTTTTTTATGACTACTCTTGTCTGTATGGCTCTTTAGGAAAAACTTTTTTATTACCTTAGACAAATTCTCTATGTCATCTGTGTAGTGTAAAAGGCACGTCTTTCTTAAACATTCTTCCAAAGTATCACTGCCTTTTAAGTCTTTTAGTCTACTGTAAACAATATCTATCATCTTCTCTTTATTTCCTTCTTGAGGCACAACTTTCCACAATAGGCTTTTTGTAAAAGTAAAGAAATTGTTATACGCTTTCCATTCCCTTAGATCTTCCTTTAGCTCATGGGAGTAACGCAATTCTGCAATATCATCTTTGAAGTTCTTATTACTTCCATTTCTTATAGATTCTACATAACTTAAAAACTCTTTAGCTACTTTCTTCTCAAAAAAGGCGTCCTTATACTCTTTTTCCACATCTTTTTTATACTTTTCAAATTCACCTCTCTTCATACTTACCAAGTACTCAACGTGATACTCAAATTCAGCACAATTTACCATCCCTGCAATTGATTGCATGTATCCATTTTGATAATTACTTCCTGATGTTTGTGAAAGCATAACTTTAACCTCATGATAAATTTCAGTATAACGATCAATACGTTTTGCAAAGTGTAAAAATGAATGCAAAACATATCCTGAGAGAAAGGATAGGCTAAGCAACCCTAATATTCTATATCTCTCATACAAAGAACAAGCAACTGCTCCTGTTAAAAGCAGCACTACAACCACTTGCCCCTGAGAGAATTTTTTGCCTCTTGCACTTTCAGCCACCGATGGCATCCACCACACTATCTTTAGCTTACCAAACTCATCAAATAATCGATTTATTTCCCCATGGCTTTTTGACTCTTGACGTTTTAATCTCTCATACAGAACGCTTTTTAATCTTTCGCGCTCCAAGAATTTTATAAACTCCTTTGTTCTCATATTTGCCAAGAAGGTCCTGCAACCGGTTCATGACTTACACTACTAAATGTAGAATCTGGTACTTGCATTTGCAGTGGGAATGTTCAAAAAAGTGTGTCAAACCGAAAAAAAAGTAATAAATTGATATAAAAAATGGAGGTTTGATATGAGTCAAGCAAATAGAACTACTGGTTTGGTAGATTATAAAGAATTAGAAACAAATATCCTGTCATCTATACGAGAAGGAAGACCATTGACAGGAAGAGATGGAGCATTAACACCGTTTATAAAAAGGCTGCTAGAGGCAAGTCTGGAAGGTGAAATAGAAAGCCACATGTCAGCTAAAAGTGAAGAAAATAACCGAAGAAATGGAAGGAATGCAAAAACTTTACGTACAAGTTCAGGCTCATTTGAACTATTAACACCAAGAGACAGAGAAGGAAGCTTTGAACCGCAAATAGTCAAAAAAAGGCAAACAAGCCTACATCCAGAACTTGAAGCAAAGGTCTTAAGTACATACGCCAGTGGCATGGGATACAGAGACATAGCTTCACACGTTGAGGAAATATATGACCATAAAATATCAGCAGCAGAGATATCCAATATTACTGATAAACTGCTACCAATAATCAATGAATGGCGCAGCCGTCCATTGCAATCAGTGTATCCAATAGTGTTCATGGATGGCATGTTTTTTAAGGTCAAGGAGGACGGACATTGCGTAAGTAAATGCATGTATAATATATTGGGTATAAATCAAAATGGCAGAAAAGAAGTATTAGGTTTTTATCTGGCTGAAAGTGAGGGAGCTAACTTCTGGTTGGGAGTTTTAAATGACCTCAAAGAAAGAGGAGTAGAAGATATTCTGATTGCATGTGTAGATGGGCTAAAAAGCTGGGAATGTTCAAAAAAGTGTGTCAAACCGAAAAAAAAGTAATAAATTGATATAAAAAATGGAGGTTTGATATGAGTCAAGCAAATAGAACTACTGGTTTGGTAGATTATAAAGAATTAGAAACAAATATCCTGTCATCTATACGAGAAGGAAGACCATTGACAGGAAGAGATGGAGCATTAACACCGTTTATAAAAAGGCTGCTAGAGGCAAGTCTGGAAGGTGAAATAGAAAGCCACATGTCAGCTAAAAGTGAAGAAAATAACCGAAGAAATGGAAGGAATGCAAAAACTTTACGTACAAGTTCAGGCTCATTTGAACTATTAACACCAAGAGACAGAGAAGGAAGCTTTGAACCGCAAATAGTCAAAAAAAGGCAAACAAGCCTACATCCAGAACTTGAAGCAAAGGTCTTAAGTACATACGCCAGTGGCATGGGATACAGAGACATAGCTTCACACGTTGAGGAAATATATGACCATAAAATATCAGCAGCAGAGATATCCAATATTACTGATAAACTGCTACCAATAATCAATGAATGGCGCAGCCGTCCATTGCAATCAGTGTATCCAATAGTGTTCATGGATGGCATGTTTTTTAAGGTCAAGGAGGACGGACATTGCGTAAGTAAATGCATGTATAATATATTGGGTATAAATCAAAATGGCAGAAAAGAAGTATTAGGTTTTTATCTGGCTGAAAGTGAGGGAGCTAACTTCTGGTTGGGAGTTTTAAATGACCTCAAAGAAAGAGGAGTAGAAGATATTCTGATTGCATGTGTAGATGGGCTAAAAGCTGGGAATGTTCAAAAAAGTGTGTCAAACCGAAAAAAAAGTAATAAATTGATATAAAAAATGGAGGTTTGATATGAGTCAAGCAAATAGAACTACTGGTTTGGTAGATTATAAAGAATTAGAAACAAATATCCTGTCATCTATACGAGAAGGAAGACCATTGACAGGAAGAGATGGAGCATTAACACCGTTTATAAAAAGGCTGCTAGAGGCAAGTCTGGAAGGTGAAATAGAAAGCCACATGTCAGCTAAAAGTGAAGAAAATAACCGAAGAAATGGAAGGAATGCAAAAACTTTACGTACAAGTTCAGGCTCATTTGAACTATTAACACCAAGAGACAGAGAAGGAAGCTTTGAACCGCAAATAGTCAAAAAAAGGCAAACAAGCCTACATCCAGAACTTGAAGCAAAGGTCTTAAGTACATACGCCAGTGGCATGGGATACAGAGACATAGCTTCACACGTTGAGGAAATATATGACCATAAAATATCAGCAGCAGAGATATCCAATATTACTGATAAACTGCTACCAATAATCAATGAATGGCGCAGCCGTCCATTGCAATCAGTGTATCCAATAGTGTTCATGGATGGCATGTTTTTTAAGGTCAAGGAGGACGGACATTGCGTAAGTAAATGCATGTATAATATATTGGGTATAAATCAAAATGGCAGAAAAGAAGTATTAGGTTTTTATCTGGCTGAAAGTGAGGGAGCTAACTTCTGGTTGGGAGTTTTAAATGACCTCAAAGAAAGAGGAGTAGAAGATATTCTGATTGCATGTGTAGATGGGCTAAAAAGCTTTCCTGCAGCCATCAACAGTGTATTTCCCAGTGCAGAAGTGCAGCTATGTATAGTACACCAAATAAGAAATTCTCTGAAATATGTATCCAGTAAAGATGTAAAAGTTTTCATGAATGATCTGAAAAAAATATATCGTGCTTCAAGTAAAGAAATTGCTGGGGAACGTTCAAAAAAGTGTGTCAAGCCGCATTTTTAGTTCAACTCAATTTTCAATCTATCTGGAAAGAAAATATCAAGTTGAGACATAGTTAAAGCCCAATTAGGGAGAGCCATAATCCACCTTTGCTCTACCTTTTTTATAGCACAATATACCTGTTTGTACAAGGCATTTGTACTAGTAAATGAACCCTTAGTTTTAGTAAATTTCCTGATTTGTCTATGCAACCCCTCAATTGGATTAGTGGTGTAAATCAGCTTCCTAACTGGCCCAGAATACTTAAAATAACTGGATAAGTTTTCCCAATTGTTCTGCCAGGATTTTATAACTAAAGGATACTTTTCTCCCCATTTTTCTTCCAGCTCAAGCAGATAATTCTCAGCAATTTCTTTACTTGAAGCACGATATATTTTTTTCAGATCATTCATGAAAACTTTTACATCTTTACTGGATACATATTTCAGAGAATTTCTTATTTGGTGTACTATACATAGCTGCACTTCTGCACTGGGAAATACACTGTTGATGGCTGCAGGAAAGCTTTTTAGCCCATCTACACATGCAATCAGAATATCTTCTACTCCTCTTTCTTTGAGGTCATTTAAAACTCCCAACCAGAAGTTAGCTCCCTCACTTTCAGCCAGATAAAAACCTAATACTTCTTTTCTGCCATTTTGATTTATACCCAATATATTATACATGCATTTACTTACGCAATGTCCGTCCTCCTTGACCTTAAAAAACATGCCATCCATGAACACTATTGGATACACTGATTGCAATGGACGGCTGCGCCATTCATTGATTATTGGTAGCAGTTTATCAGTAATATTGGATATCTCTGCTGCTGATATTTTATGGTCATATATTTCCTCAACGTGTGAAGCTATGTCTCTGTATCCCATGCCACTGGCGTATGTACTTAAGACCTTTGCTTCAAGTTCTGGATGTAGGCTTGTTTGCCTTTTTTTGACTATTTGCGGTTCAAAGCTTCCTTCTCTGTCTCTTGGTGTTAATAGTTCAAATGAGCCTGAACTTGTACGTAAAGTTTTTGCATTCCTTCCATTTCTTCGGTTATTTTCTTCACTTTTAGCTGACATGTGGCTTTCTATTTCACCTTCCAGACTTGCCTCTAGCAGCCTTTTTATAAACGGTGTTAATGCTCCATCTCTTCCTGTCAATGGTCTTCCTTCTCGTATAGATGACAGGATATTTGTTTCTAATTCTTTATAATCTACCAAACCAGTAGTTCTATTTGCTTGACTCATATCAAACCTCCATTTTTTATATCAATTTATTACTTTTTTTTCGGTTTGACACACTTTTTTGAACATTCCCAATTGCTGAGAATTATCTGCTTGAGCTGGAAGAAAAATGGGGAGAAAAGTATCCTTTAGTTATAAAATCCTGGCAGAACAATTGGGAAAACTTATCCAGTTATTTTAAGTATTCTGGGCCAGTTAGGAAGCTGATTTACACCACTAATCCAATTGAGGGGTTGCATAGACAAATCAGGAAATTTACTAAAACTAAGGGTTCATTTACTAGTACAAATGCCTTGTACAAACAGGTATATTGTGCTATAAAAAAGGTAGAGCAAAGGTGGATTATGGCTCTCCCTAATTGGGCTTTAACTATGTCTCAACTTGATATTTTCTTTCCAGATAGATTGAAAATTGAGTTGAACTAAAAATGCGGCTTGACACACTTTTTTGAACGTTCCCTTTTTATAGCACAATATACCTGTTTGTACAAGGCATTTGTACTAGTAAATGAACCCTTAGTTTTAGTAAATTTCCTGATTTGTCTATGCAACCCCTCAATTGGATTAGTGGTGTAAATCAGCTTCCTAACTGGCCCAGAATACTTAAAATAACTGGATAAGTTTTCCCAATTGTTCTGCCAGGATTTTATAACTAAAGGATACTTTTCTCCCCATTTTTCTTCCAGCTCAAGCAGATAATTCTCAGCAATTTCTTTACTTGAAGCACGATATATTTTTTTCAGATCATTCATGAAAACTTTTACATCTTTACTGGATACATATTTCAGAGAATTTCTTATTTGGTGTACTATACATAGCTGCACTTCTGCACTGGGAAATACACTGTTGATGGCTGCAGGAAAGCTTTTTAGCCCATCTACACATGCAATCAGAATATCTTCTACTCCTCTTTCTTTGAGGTCATTTAAAACTCCCAACCAGAAGTTAGCTCCCTCACTTTCAGCCAGATAAAAACCTAATACTTCTTTTCTGCCATTTTGATTTATACCCAATATATTATACATGCATTTACTTACGCAATGTCCGTCCTCCTTGACCTTAAAAAACATGCCATCCATGAACACTATTGGATACACTGATTGCAATGGACGGCTGCGCCATTCATTGATTATTGGTAGCAGTTTATCAGTAATATTGGATATCTCTGCTGCTGATATTTTATGGTCATATATTTCCTCAACGTGTGAAGCTATGTCTCTGTATCCCATGCCACTGGCGTATGTACTTAAGACCTTTGCTTCAAGTTCTGGATGTAGGCTTGTTTGCCTTTTTTTGACTATTTGCGGTTCAAAGCTTCCTTCTCTGTCTCTTGGTGTTAATAGTTCAAATGAGCCTGAACTTGTACGTAAAGTTTTTGCATTCCTTCCATTTCTTCGGTTATTTTCTTCACTTTTAGCTGACATGTGGCTTTCTATTTCACCTTCCAGACTTGCCTCTAGCAGCCTTTTTATAAACGGTGTTAATGCTCCATCTCTTCCTGTCAATGGTCTTCCTTCTCGTATAGATGACAGGATATTTGTTTCTAATTCTTTATAATCTACCAAACCAGTAGTTCTATTTGCTTGACTCATATCAAACCTCCATTTTTTATATCAATTTATTACTTTTTTTTCGGTTTGACACACTTTTTTGAACATTCCCAATCTTTCTCGATATCTTCTATTGTTTTATAGAACAACTCATCATCCCCTGTTACAACACTTTTTTTCAAAGCCTTTTCACATATTTCAAGACTATTCTTCTCCCTTTCTATATAAGATTCCCAACAAGAAGGATGAAATAGCTTTGCCAGGCGAAATTCTTTTTTAGCTTTTTTTTCTAATTCATCTTTGTAAGAAATTAACTGATTTGCCAATCCTTGAAATTCATTATCAATTAAGGATAATAACAATCTTTTTGATTCTTCCCGCTTCGTTTTATCTAGTTTCCCTATTTCCTCTTCAACTTTTTCACGCGATCTTACATCTTTCTCGCTCTTGATGTTATCATGAATAAAGCTTTTGCATTCAACAAAACTTTTTATCTCTTGATATTGTCCATAATAGATAGGATGAAAAAGTCTTTGCACAAAACTAAATTCTAGCTCTTTCTCCAGTTCATATAACTTCTCTAAATTTTCTTTCTTTCCGAAAACATTATCAACTATTTCTTTTTTTTTTATTCTTTACTATCTCAACATACTTACCAAGGCTTTCCTCCATACTTTTTAAGATATTGTCAGTAATCGACGCAGGAAACGCTTCTTTTATCTCTTCTAACTCTAATAATGGTAACTTTCCGTATAGAGATTCTTCCTTTTGTTGTTCCGTAAACTGTATTAATAGCATGTCTTTATATAGACGTTCAATCTCTGAAAAACTCAGGTCCGTTGGTAAAGAAAGTTTATCTTTAAATTCCCCTCCATTGCATATAGCTAGCAACTCTAAATCTTTCTTCTTATTGTCTCTTTCCCTATGAATTGCTGCTCTTTCTGCTATTTCATTTAGCATCTCTTGCTCTACTTCCGCAAGAAGAGATACATCCATATTTTCTACTATATACTGCAAACCTCTTTCTACATCATCACTCAGGTTATTTTGTATAATTGACTCACTTAAGATCACCTCATTCGCTCTACTGATAATTCTATGATTTACTCCCTCATGATTCATTCTTCCTCGGTAATCAGAGACATCAACACATTCCATGTTGGACAATAACGATTCTTTTACTCCAAGACTATCAGATAAAATCTTAAGATAATCTTCCACTAACTTATTTATTACTCTTCTCATTGCTTCTTTGTTAAAGGAACTACCTAGCTCGCTCTTTGCACCACTGATTTCATCTTCCGTATAGGGAGAACCGCGCTTTACTATTTCTTTATGTAGTATATGTTTCTTATTCCTTTTTGCTTCATAAAGAACTTCACACAATAACTGTTCATACCAATTATCAAAAAAACTCTTGTCCTTTATTTTAAGTAACAGAGGTTTATTATCTTCAACCACTTTAAACGCTTTTCTTCTTTTACTATCATACGGTAATTCTGTTTTTTGCCTTTCTATATATGAGTACTTATCTTCCACTTCTTTTGCTTTTAATAGCACTCTCTCTAACTCTTTTACCTCTTCGCGAGAAATATAGTTATGATAAATTTCAATGACTTTTGGTAAGTCAAAAGTACATAAATTTGATACATCTGTTTTCTGAACATAACTTTCTAAATCAGAATCACTATTATTAGTTAGAGATTTTAAATTGCTACTTGACGATGGTAAAAGTGCTTTTTCTCTTAATCTAACCTCATTCTCTCTTATTTGTCTTTCTATATCCCTTTTTATGTTGTCTACAAAAATCTCTTTCTCTGGTTTTCGATACTCAGTTAGCACGTTAAGCAGAGCATTATATGCTTGATACTTTGCTTGTGCAATAACCGTTCTAGTAAGAAAAAAACTAGAACAATATAACGATAACCCAATTAGTGACCTTGTACCAATTAGTGCTTGCAGTAGTTTCAAATCTCCAGTTTTAATTATTTCTTCTACTTGTTCTTCAAACGGCTTATCAAAAAAACTCTGCATTTTACCTCTCTAGCTATACAATAAGCATACCTTAACTATCATTAAACCACAAATCAACAACTTTTTTTTGCATAAATTTTTAATTAATTTTGAGTTAAAACTTGACAATTTGTTGAAGGCATACACCATTGAGGTCCGTATAGAAGAAATTATCTTGTTTATATTATCTTCAAAGGAGGATGAGCAGTAATCGATTGTTCATCTACTCTCTCGAGCTTGGTGTTGGGCTTTATAGCATTATACATGGCAAAACCCATACAAACCAACCCAACGATCCCGCCAATTACCGCTATAACGTGTACTTTGGAATATTCAATCAGTAGATAAGATGCAACACAACTTACCAATAATACCGCACCAACAACACCAGCTACAATTGGTTGAATTGATGATTTTTCGTCTGCGGAATTTTCTTTACTGTCAAAATATAGTTCAGTTGGAGATGGGCCATCAGGCTCTTCCTCTGGTAAAGCATTCTGAGCTTTCTTGTTGGTTTCAAATATTAGCTCGCTATCTTTATTAATATCTCCATGCAATTGAGCGGTAGCTTTACTTTCCAATGTTAAATTATCTGTCGACTTCTCTCTTGATTCTGTATCAGTTTTGATTAATTTTCTTTTATGTGTGTGATTCATATAGGTCATAACAACTGATTTGTCAGATTAAGTCTGAATTTTAAATAGTTAAGTAACGTTGTGTTTTTGAATTGACTTTAATCTTTGATCATGCTTGTAATTTTGCATGACAAAAGGCTCCTTTGACGGAATGTAATTTTTTTGCACTTCACTTAAACAAGGAATTGTACTTTCTAGCTCTTTATATTTTTCCCATGGAGTTTTCCCTTGAAGAGAGCTATGAGGACGTTGTCTATTATAATGGTTTTCCCAATCTCTGAGTTTAATTTGTAGGTCAGGATCCTTGATGTTAACACTACTGTAAAATTCATCTAAATCTGTACGCTGAGCTCTTTCCACTTTACCGTTTAAATGCGGGGAAAATGGCTTGATAGGACGAAATTTGATTTTCCATTTTTTCAAATATTCTTGCACCCCATAAGCAAAAAATTCCTGTCCTCTATCGGTTTGAATTCTTTGACAATGAAATGGCATTTTTTCTCTTAGTTGTTCAAGAAAATCTAGAGTGTTTTCTGCAGTACGTCTTGGGTACAATGTAACAACTTTATAACGTGTACAATCATCTATAGCGGTATACTGATAAAGTCCAGAAGCTATTTTGCATACATCCATCTGTATACGTTCTCCTGGTACTTTACAGTTGTAACGCTTTATTTGTTTGCGGTAATGACGTTTAATACGTAAAAGACTTACATCATATTTTTTGAAAACTTTGTGTATAGTAGCCAATGAAAAAGAGAGATCATGTAAACGTTTCAATTCAGTTTGAATACGTCTTGCTCCTAATTTTCTAGTTTTTCTTAAGTGGAGAATAAGTTGATCACTAGATATATTGGTTTTTTGTAAAGGTGAGGTTTTAGGCCTGCTACTAAGATTTTCTAATCCTTTTTCACCAAACTCCTTGTAACGTTTACACCATTTGCGTAAGGTAAAGCGTGAAATATTATAGTGCTGACATACTCTTCCTGCATGACCTAATTTTTTATATAGGTTTACCCAATTCAGGCGTAGCTTAACTTTAGAGTCCATTTACTTGCGGCTTTTATTGTTGATATACTTCCCACCATAATTGTAATAAGGTATATAAACTATCACAAGTACAAATTTCTATTTGATCTTACATTTTTATTGTAATAACCTATATGAATCACACAGCTAAACCTTTCTAAAATTGGCTTGTGTTTTAAATTCCAACGTTGCCCTGAAAGTTTATCGTTTCCCAATACAAATTTATTTCCTTCTTCTTCTATGCTATCAACCGGAAAGCACGCATTTGTTTCTCCTAAGTTCCAACTGTCCGATAATATAACTTGCGCTTTCGCAAACTTTATTTCTGGTAATAAGCTCTGTGGTAGTGGATATAGTGCTTTTAAATTGTACCACTGATGATTTCTTTCATAAATGCCTTTATAATCCCTTGTGTGAGGTTCTGTTTCCCCAAGTACTGCTACATCTAAGCGATATATGTCATTACTAAATGCTTGCTCATAATGGTTACGTAGATAACTCTCTATAACCTTAATTGATGTACCACTAAACCAAAAAAATTTACTCTTCCAAACGATAATACTGGTCCATCTTTTTCAATTTTTATCCCTGAGTAATCCGATAACAAATTTCCAAAAAAGCTTTCATCTAATATAAACCTATCAACGTTATAGTGATCATTGAAAATCCTCATTAGCCGCGATCTTGCTGGTAACGATAGTTTTGCAAGTTCTACTACTGCATCTACAAAAAAGTCATTTGGAACATCTTTTATTCCTATCTGTAATTCAAAAAAGTGCTTGCCAGATGGCTCCTCAATAATTGTAATATCTTCTATATTCGCCCACTTTAGTGCTATTTTGAGTGATGCTGGAGTTCCTCTCAGTCTTTGAAATTTTACTCCTTCTACTACGGCTTTTCTTTTATCCTTTATCCAACGTAGAATTTCCCCCAATTCATATTCCTCAATCAACCACGGCAGTATTTCATCTTTAAGACTAAATTTAAATTCCCTGATGCAACTTGGATTAACTTTGTAGTCGATTGCTTCTACTAGCACTTTTTCTTGCTTTGTTGCGTTTGGCGGTAATAAACTTTTCATTTGCTTTTTCTTGCTCTAACTCTTTTGCTTATATGATACATAAGTAAACAAGAGATAGTTCTGACCTTGGTACGGAAATTTCCTCATTAAAAGTGTATCTGTTACTAAATTTGCTTAACGTAAAAACTGCTTGCCGTTACATTAGACATACTACTTCCAGGCTCATTGAGAGATACTCTGTTTTTTTTATTATCTTCTATTCTATGATTTCTACCACCGAGAGATACAATACCTTTGTTGGCAATGCAAATTATCATATCACCATCAGATTTTGTGAATATCTCTTTCTCCTCGCTTCTAGTATAGTTATGGCTATCATGCAACGCTTTTGCAATACTGTAAATGAGCTTCATATCACCATATGATACTTTTTCAATGCCAGCTCGTGTCAATGCTTTTAGGTCTGAACATATCCTGCTTGCAATTTGGTTAATAATAGCTTTTCTGCCATGCAACCCTCTTTGAATTTCCACAATATCAATCTCAATAATAGCTGTTCTGTCTTCCTTACTAAGCTTGATGTTGGGATGTTCTCTTTGCAGATCGTCAATTTCTTTCTGCTTCAGTTTACTTGAAAAGCACCTGGGTATTGAAAACGCAACAAATCCAGATCCAACTTTCAAGATCTTCATGCCCAACTCTGCACTGCTTCTTAACATTTCTGCGTGTAAACAAACCCTTGGATGGCCATCCACCACTTCTTTTAATGCAACTCTTGCATCTCTTTTAACCTTATCTGATGAATTACACCAATTACATGGATTAAACACATAAACTATTGCATGTAATGGCAAAAGTAGTGCTCTGCCTACAGCCCCGCAAAAGTTTGCATTTGATTGTTGTTCCTGTGCCATTAAAATACCCCCTAATGTTACCTATTTAAGTTTTGTATCCTCCACACATACAATATAATCTGAGGTAATATCGTGTCAATTGATTTACTGCTAATGTAATATATTCAAAAATATTATGAACTTCTTAAAAGTGCTTGCTAGTAAAAGAATACGTTTCAAATCCTATATTTCCTCTAATTTAACATGACTAAGAACTGCACACTCATTACCTAGCACCATAACATTCTCTCTTGGCTCGATTAATTCTACGTTTTCTACACCCTCTACAAATAAATTTGCTATTATCCAAGATTTTGTAACATTCCATCCCAATCTTTTGCTTGCTTCAAACTTCTTGATGAACTGCTTCTTGATTTCCTCCTTTGATATCACAGGACTTATGCTCATTCTGCTGTGAATATCTATTTCCGTAATATTGCAACCAACTACTGTTACTGTATCTGTTAAAACCCTTATATCATCTCTAGTAACCTGCTTTTTTACAATTTCTAGTAGCTCTTCTGACAATATGCCAGTTTGTGTTGATAAGATTGAAATTTGTACTTTTCCTGGTATAGGTGATTCTACTAGTGCATCTTTTACTCTACTATCTGCTGACAGTGCATGATATTTATAATATTCCTTACTTCCTCCTGTTGACCAACCTGCTATTTTTGCTTTTACCCTCTTTCTAAATCTTTCATCCTCTTCTTCTTTTTCTCTCTCTACTCCATAAAATTCAGCCAAATTATCAAGATCTTCTCCCTTTGCAAATTTCAGTAAATTACTCTTTACTGCTTCGTTCATCCTTTGTCTGAGCAAAAGTTCTCGCCATGCTGCTACCTCCAGAATCTTTATCGCTGGATCACTTTCCACCAATCCTGTAAAGCTTGCATCCCGACTCACTAACTCTTCTTTCATTCTGAAAAATATTTCCTCAAAGTTCAGTGGTTCGATAATATTTGGCTGCTGCATTTTTAAACAACTACTCCATTAATATTTATGAACTTACCTTCTGAAAGATAGACACCTTCTAAATTCAATGTTACTCTCCCTTCTTTTACTTCTGTTATCTTCACTTTCTCTAATTTAAACCTTCTCTCCCATTTTTCCAAAGCTTCTGCAGTTGCTGCATATATCTCAAGTGTTAAATCTCTATTTATTGGCTTATCCACCAATTCAAATAATCTTGACCCATAATCTCTCCTCATTATTCTACTGTTAATAGGAGTGGTCAGTATATCAATTATCGATTGCTTTAAGTGCTCTATTCCCTCTAATTCTTTCCCTGTTTTAGCATCCATTCCTTTCATATATTTTTCATGGATTTGACTTAATACTTGCATGTTTTTCACGTGCTATAGAAATAGCCTTTCTCAACTTCTTTTCAAGAATTTCTTTAGAAGGAAGCTGTGTTAAATACTGTGCAACATGAATATTAGAGCCTTCGAGTTCAAGATATTCTATATCCTCTTGATCCTTATCAGCACATAAAATAATCCCTAACGGTTTTTCTTCACCTGCTTTTCGTTCATTTTTATCTAACCAATTTAAATACCATTCCATCTGTCCTTTATAGGCTGGTTCAAAGCGACCTATTTTTAGTTCTATTGCTATAAGGCGTTTTAATCCTCTGTGAAAAAATAGCAGGTCCAAATACCTGTCAGTTGTTTTAGTACTCATCCTTTTTTGACGTGTTACAAAACAAAAATCATTTCCAAACTCTTGTAAAAATTTTGTCAATTCATCCAAGATTGTATTTTCTAGATCAGTCTCACTATAACTTGATGGCAATTCCATGAAGCTAAGGAAGTATGGGTCATGAAAAATGAATTCTGGTGCTAACATATTTTCTTCACGTAAATTTTTTATACTCCTTCTTATGAAATCTTCAGGTTTTTTTGCTAGTGCTGTACGTTCATACAACATAGTATCGATTTTACTACGTAGTGCCCTAACACTCCACCTTTCAATACGACACATTTCTATATAATAATTACGCTTCAGCTCATCAGAAATTGCAATAATTTCTACAAAATGTGACCAACTCAATTGTTGTGACAGTGTCGCGACAATCTCTTGATCAGGAAAGAATTTAGAAAATTGTACCATACGAAATAATGACGCTCTATCAAATCCACGTCCATATTTAATCTGAAGTTCTTTTGCAAGTTGAGAGATGATTTGCTTCCCATAATCTGCACGTTTGTGCTTTAGGATATCTTGATCAATTCTGGAGCCAATTTCCCAGTTTAACAATACTAGAGTAGAGTTGAATTGAACAGAAAGATAATTCTTTGCTCTATCTATTAAATCACTAATGTCTCCTAATAGGCTAGTAGTTATACCCATGTTCATAACCTTACTTTTGGTAAGTATAACAGATGGTTTATTTTTATCCTGAAAAAACATTATTACTTCCACTTATTACCTTGAAACCACAAGATACTGAATCCCCAACTCTTCCCACTCCAAACCCATTTGCAAACACTGTTTTTGATCCTTCAGTTAATACTCTACCTTCTGTAAAATTATCTCCTTTCCGGCAAACTGGCTTACCATTTACAAAAACATTGTTACTGCCACTAACGCAAAAATGTAGTGTTGCTTCTGCACAATAATCTCCTACTCGCACAACCGATTTATTCATCAATTAAGGTGTGTGATTCATATAGGTTATTACAATAAAAATGTAAGATCAAATAGAAATTTGTACTTGTGATAGTTTATATACCTTATTACAATTATGGTGGGAAGTATATCAACAATAAAAGCCGCAAGTAAATGGACTCTAAAGTTAAGCTACGCCTGAATTGGGTAAACCTATATAAAAAATTAGGTCATGCAGGAAGAGTATGTCAGCACTATAATATTTCACGCTTTACCTTACGCAAATGGTGTAAACGTTACAAGGAGTTTGGTGAAAAAGGATTAGAAAATCTTAGTAGCAGGCCTAAAACCTCACCTTTACAAAAAACCAATATATCTAGTGATCAACTTATTCTCCACTTAAGAAAAACTAGAAAATTAGGAGCAAGACGTATTCAAACTGAATTGAAACGTTTACATGATCTCTCTTTTTCATTGGCTACTATACACAAAGTTTTCAAAAAATATGATGTAAGTCTTTTACGTATTAAACGTCATTACCGCAAACAAATAAAGCGTTACAACTGTAAAGTACCAGGAGAACGTATACAGATGGATGTATGCAAAATAGCTTCTGGACTTTATCAGTATACCGCTATAGATGATTGTACACGTTATAAAGTTGTTACATTGTACCCAAGACGTACTGCAGAAAACACTCTAGATTTTCTTGAACAACTAAGAGAAAAAATGCCATTTCATTGTCAAAGAATTCAAACCGATAGAGGACAGGAATTTTTTGCTTATGGGGTGCAAGAATATTTGAAAAAATGGAAAATCAAATTTCGTCCTATCAAGCCATTTTCCCCGCATTTAAACGGTAAAGTGGAAAGAGCTCAGCGTACAGATTTAGATGAATTTTACAGTAGTGTTAACATCAAGGATCCTGACCTACAAATTAAACTCAGAGATTGGGAAAACCATTATAATAGACAACGTCCTCATAGCTCTCTTCAAGGGAAAACTCCATGGGAAAAATATAAAGAGCTAGAAAGTACAATTCCTTGTTTAAGTGAAGTGCAAAAAAATTACATTCCGTCAAAGGAGCCTTTTGTCATGCAAAATTACAAGCATGATCAAAGATTAAAGTCAATTCAAAAACACAACGTTACTTAACTATTTAAAATTCAGACTTAATCTGACAAATCAGTTGTTATGACCTATATGAATCACACACTTATTGTTTTCTGCTGCACGAGATGAAACATGTGAAAACCAAGATTTAGTGTATTTTTAATCATGAAAGGGGTTTTATGGGCAAAATTTAAAAAACCCATAAAACCCTTAGCTAAACCAAGAGAAAATATACTATATAGAATTACTTTGTTAAATATTCTCTACTCCCAGGTTTCGTTATGGGTAATTGTTTTAACTCACTTGGCAGTTCTTTCTCGCTATAGTTTTGAATGTTCAGTTCAATCAAAGATATAATAGAAAAAGGTAGTTTTGTTTCACTACTTCTCTTTATCAAAGAAGCTTCAACAACAACTTTACCTCCCTTCTCTTCTGCACATTTTACTGCTTCAAGTGAAGATTTACCTGTGGTAATCACATCTTCAATTAGTAATATCTTCTCACCTTGTTTAATCTCAAATCCACGGCGTAATTCAAATTTACCATTAACACGTTCGCAAAATATTGTTCGGATTCCAAGCTGTCTACCAATCTCATAACCCACAATTATTCCACCAATCGCAGGAGATAGTATTAAATCTATGGGTTCAATAAGCTCTTTTCTTATTTTATTCGCCAATAGCTCACAAACGTTCATTGCTCTGCTTGGATTTTCAAAAATTTTAGCGCATTGTATGTAAGTGTTGCTGTGCAGCCCTGACGAGAGTACAAAATGTCCGTGCAAAATCGCACCAGCCTCTTCAAATTCTTTTATTATTGTATTATCTAATATCATTCTTGAGTTTGAAATTCTTTATTAATTATCTGCGTTATACAGATATCAGACCACACATTTATTGCAGTTTCAAACATATCAATGATTGTATAAATAGGCAAAATCAATCCCATAATGTACAAAGGAACATTCATTGATACCAAATAACTAGTTGCCATAAAATAGCACCCCATCGGCACTCCAGCGTTACCAATTGCAGCTCCTGTAGCTAAAAAAATCCATATGAACATCTCACTTAAGGAAAATGTGTGCCCATTCATCTCTGCAACAAACATCACTGTAATCAAAATAAATGCAGCACACGCATTCATATTGATAGTTGTACATATTGGTAGAATAAAAGATGACAATTTCTTTGGCACTTTTAGCTGATTTTGCACACAGTCTATGGTTGTAGGCAGCGTTGCACTAGATGATTTAGAAAAAAACGCAAGTGTAAGTGCTGGCATAACACCTTTCATCGTTTGAATTGGTGATATACCTTTATACCACATGAGTAGTGGCAAAATCACAAATGCTTGCACGAAATTTGCAGACATTATGCAAGCAAAATACCAAAAAAGACTATGGAATTCGCTGCCACCTTTTAACTCGTATAAAAAACATGTGATAAAAGACCATACAGCAAGAGGAATAAACTTTAACAACCCTTGAGCAATTTTAAGAAGTGTATCAAACAGTGCAGAGAATATTTGGTGTAATATATCCTGTTTTTCTTTTGAGAGCGAAATAATAGCTCCACCCATCAAAAAAGCAATCAATATGCTGCCAATAACGTTATTTTCAAGAAAAACTTGCACAAAATTTGATGGAATGAGTGATTTTAAGTATGAGAAGTAATTGTGGTTGCTGTCACTCACACTTTCTATTGTGTTACTTATGAAATTTTTTCTTACTGGATCTATGAATAAATAGAAAGATAGCGCAACAAATGCAGCTATAATGGTTGTAAGCAGCGTATAAAACAGCGTCTTCTTAAGTAATACTTTAATTTCAATTGAGTCTTTAAGCCCTGAAATTGTGGATACGATAGATAGAAAAACCAAAGGTAAACTGATTAATTTCAACAAACTGATGAATATATCACTAAATAGCTTTGCTACTTCAAATATCACTTCATTATTTAAATAGTAAGCGACAACTGCAAACAGTATAGAAAAGAATATTGCAAGTTTGCGCATTGAAAATAAAACCTCAAAATAATATTATACAATAATTTTTGGAATTAGGTTAAGATAATCAGCAGCAGCTATCTACCTAACACTCTTATCTCCCACTCAAGTTCAATGTTAAATTTATCTTTTACTGCATCTTGTACTCTGTTGCCAAGGTTTTCTAAGTCAAGTGCAGTTGCATTATTGTAATTGAGTAGAAAATTACAATGTTTCTTAGAAATTTTAGCTCTACCGTTACTTAATCCTCGGCAGCCAGACTCATCAATCAGTTTCCATGCCTTGCAGCCTATTGGATTTTTGAATATACAACCAGCAGTTTTTCCTCTTACTGGTTGACTTTTATTTTTTTTATCAATAACTTCTTTCAATCTTTGCAATATAAGCTCATACTCTGAACTTACTCCTTTAAATTCAGCTTCAATAAAAATCCACCTGCCTTTTAGACTATGTCCACGATAAAAATATCCCATTTCTTCGCTGGAGAATTCATATAAATTTCCATCTTCTAGATTCACTGCCCTTATAAATTTTACAACACTCGCAATATCACTACCATATGCACCTGCATTCATCTCTACCCCACCGCCAACTGTTCCTGGAATTCCAGCAAGAAACTCAAGCCCACTAATTTGCTGTTCTCCGGCAAAGTATGCAAGGTTACTAAGCAGTGCAGCACCACCTGCAACTATGGAGCTATTATCTTTACATTTAATATACGCAAATTCCTTACCTAATTTCACCGTTATTCCTCGAATGCCACTATCTTGCACTATTATGTTGGATGTTGCACCGATAACGCTAATTGGTAACTCCGCATCTTTTATCAAGCACATTAGATCTTCAATGTCACGTGGCTTAAATAGTACATCAGCTTGGCCACCAACATTTAACCAAGTCATTTTAGACATTGAAACATTATAACGGTAGATTCCACATACTTTAGGTAAGCTTATAAGCATTTTGATTTTAACTCTAATCCTGCATCCATACCCATTTTTTCTGCATCTTCTACAAACGAAGTGCGTTCAGTAAAGTATATAACTCTCTCGCCCGCTAACATACAATAAAGATGTAGCATGTTTTCACTCA
The DNA here is from genome assembly GCF_947251865.1 of Wolbachia endosymbiont (group B) of Protocalliphora azurea. Lineage (NCBI taxonomy): Bacteria > Pseudomonadati > Pseudomonadota > Alphaproteobacteria > Rickettsiales > Anaplasmataceae > Wolbachia > Wolbachia endosymbiont (group B) of Protocalliphora azurea. Next base: position 1,154,906 of record NZ_OX366394.1, read on the forward strand.
CATATTCTGCTAAAGCTGCAAGCGGTGTAAAGCATGAACCATTTACTGTCTTCATGAAACTGCGCTCTGATTTTGCCCTTATAAAAGACATATTATTATTAATTTTCTCTAAAAGATCGATAACTTTTATATCATTCTTTCGGCATTGAATGCAAATTGTCCCCTGCCCTACTGCGCTTAACATGACTTTTGGTGGCAATACCTCTGTAATTAAGTGATATTTTTTTAATCTTATCAGCCCTGCTTCAGCTAAAATCATTCCATCAAAATTCTGATTTTGCAGTCTAGTTGTCACATTTCCACGCAGTGGCACTACATTTAAGTCTGGCCTGAGATTTAACAGCTGAACTTTTCTTCTTATTGAAGAAGTTGCAATTGTAGCCTGCTGTGGCAAAGTTTTTAGGCTCTTATATTTATGAGAAATAAATACATCACATGGACTTAGCCTCTCTAAAACACAAGGAATTGTTAAGTCCTTCGAGAAAAACGCAGGTACATCTTTTAGCGAATGAACCGCCATATCTATATTATTTTTGAGTAATTCAGCCTCAATCTCCCTGAGGAACAGTCCTTTACCTCCTATTTCAGCAAGGGTTACATTAGCATATTTATCACCAGAAGTTTTGATTTTAATGATCTCAACGGATAGATTAGGAAAAGACTCTAATAATCTTTGTTTTGCTTCCAAAGCTTGGATGAGCGCAAGGTCGCTTCCTCTCGTACCTATTTTAACTAGCATATATCCTTCATATTATATGTCTATATTCTATGCCCATTTTTTATTATCTCCAATTTAGTTATTGAACATTTTACAATTAGCCCTTAGTATCACGAACATTTAGTAATCTAGGAGTATGTATGTTTGATATTTTAAAAGATTCTAATGGCAGATTTAATAAAAAGAATATTTTACCTCTTGTATGTACTACTGTCGCTATTATTCTAACAGCATTAAGTGCAGTAGTAGCAATTCCCAGATTTTCCTCTCATCCTTCTCTATCTAGTCCTCTCGGTTGGAAAGATCCAAGTTATAGTGAATTTCTTGCTATTCACATACCAGCTACCATAGTTACTTTCTCAATACTTGGTTTATGCATTTACCTTCCGATTGATAGCATTAGAAAAAATAAACAAATAGAGAATCTTAAAGCTACCTCTGAACCTCATTCATGGATTTATAATGATATTTTAGAAAAACAAACGCAGACCATCAATTATAGATCAGGGCTTTAGGCGGTCCTAATCTTTTAGGTGCTTGTGATTAGCAACTATTCGGTCTACAATGCACTAATATAGTTTAAATTTATGCCAAACAAGATAATAGTTAAATCTCTTTCAGTGTTACTAATTTTTTTGCTGTCCTTATATATAATACTGCCAAATTTTATTGATAATAAGTTCTTTACCTCAAAAAAGAGAATAAATTTAGGGCTTGACCTGAAAGGTGGATCATCTCTGCTTCTAAATGTAGACTTAGATTTTTACTTCAAAGAGAAACTAAGCATGCTAACCGATGAAATAAAAGAAGGTCTGTTAACACAAAAGATTGAATTTAGCGCAAAAAACGATAAACAAGTGGTTGTAACTTTAAATAATATTGATGATTACAAAAAAGTTTCAACGTTAATACATAAAATAAACCCAAATTTAGAATTGAGTAGAAAAAATACTGCAATTTTCATTTCATATAAACCGCATTATAAGAATTCATTAATCAATGAAGTAGTTTCAGAGTCAATAGTTAATGTTCAAAGACGCTTAGATAAGCTTGGTACTAAGGAAGTAAGTGTGCAAAAACAAGGACAAAATAAGATATTAGTCCAAGTTCCTGGAGTAGAAGACACTCAGCAGATAAAATCTCTGCTTGGCAAAACAGCCAAGCTGGCCTTCCATTTGGCAAACACCAATGTAGCTAAAATGCAAGATATCGATCATGACACTACGATTATGCTCAAGGATTCTTTGGGTAATTCCTACCCGATATTCCGCAAAACTGAAATAGGCGGTGATTCATTAGTTAACGCATCAGTTAGATTTGGCAATTTAGGTAAACCAACAGTACATTTCAAATTCGACAGCATAGCAAGTAAAAAATTTGCAAAAATTACTAAAGAAAATGTAGGAAAGCCTTTTGCAATTGTTTTAGATAACACAGTCTTAACTGTACCAACAATACGTGAACCTATTCTAAATGGAGAGGGAGAAATTAGCGGTAATTTCACTGAAAAACAAGCGAGTGAACTTGCAATACTTTTAAAATCAGGTGCACTACCTGCACCACTTAAAATAATTGAAGAAAAAAACATTGGTCCAAGCCTTGGAGAAGAGTCAATAAAAGCAGGAGAAATTGCAGCAATAATCTCTATCATAGCCGTTGGTTTATCTATAATCATTACTTACGGCAAATTAGGCTTATTAGCGTCTGTTGCACTCGTTTTTAATGTAATCTCTATACTACTCATTCTTACCTTACTTGAAGCAACTCTTACTCTCCCTGGAATTGCTGGAATTGCGCTAACTGTTGGCATGTCAGTGGATGCAAATGTTTTAATATTTGAACGCATCCGCGAAGAAATAAGAGCAGGAAAAAGAACAGCTCGTGCCATTGAAGAAGGATTTAAAAACGCAATAAAAACAATTCTTGATTCAAACCTCACTACACTAATTGCTTCAGGAATAATGTTCATTATTGGTAGCGGAGCAATTAGAGGATTTTCTATCACTTTATCGATAGGAGTTTTATGCTCGATGTTTTCTGCAATTATAGTCACAAAACTTCTGATAGAATTGTGCATCAACCCACAAAAGCTAGTACTTTAGTATCTGTTCAGCAGAGTGACAAAATAAGATAGACGAGAAAAGACAACTAAATGGTTGTCATGAAAGTAGCTATCCAGTCTTTTCGTCGTCAAAAACGTTGTAACATGCTCACCAATTTAGTGAGCATAAAACCAATATATTTGTGGAAGAAAAGGAAAAAAGAAACAGAAACCATCTTCAGGCTATCACAAAGGATATGGCCATAAGATTAAAGATATGGATAGATTTATCAAATTTCTGAATGGAAATCAGGATATTAGAATTGAAAAGATATTATTACTAAAAATTAAACATCAAACCAACTTCAATATTATGAGTGGATATATCGTCTGCAATAGGTGTTGGAATATTAAAGTAACGATAGCCGAGAAAGGTTTTAACTTCTGGAATTACTGAGTAATCAACACCAAGCTTTATTTGATAAACAAGCCAAGGAACATTCAGTGGCATTAAATTTTTAGATGATTTATCAATCCTTTTTAATCTAAAAACTGTTGATCCTATACCAAGACCAATATACGGAGCAAATTGAGTATTTTGAACATTAGAGTTATAGTAAAAATTTAATAAGAATGCAGATACACTTGCTGATTTATCAAATACCGGAGGAGAGTTACTATCTTCAATATTGACTTTAGAATACATGGTCTCAAAATCAACTCGGCCATTTTCTCCAGCATAGTAACCTACAGATATGCTGCTAAGCCACTGAAAATCAATTTTACCGTTAAATTTTTTTATGTTTTTAATTTCATCTCCTAAGAATAGGTCTAAAAGAAAACCACCATAACGGCCCTCAGCTAAAGCAAGAATTCTTTTTCCTATTGCACGTATACCCTCCACAAATACTTCTGAGCTATCAGAATATATCTTACCACCATTAGCACTAACATAGAAATCAAGTTTTTTTGATTTTTCCTTTGTAGGTTCAGCTTGATCTGCAATACTTGGCCATATATTTTTCTGATTAGCTACTTGGAAAACAGAAGGTGAACTACTTTCAAGTTCTTGACATTTTATTGGCACTTCTTTTTCAGTAACTTCTTCAGAATGTATCACACTTTCATTATTGTCCGTTTCTAATTTTAAGGGCTGCACTTGCTCAATGTGTGTATTGTTACTGATATAAGTAATAAAAAAATAGACACACGGAACGAAGATGAAAAATAAAGCAATAGATATTCTAATTATCATAAATGAATTATCACTTATAGTATAACTACTATATCATATATTCCTTTAATGTACAAAAATTAAGAAATAATATTTCCAATTAAACAATTATTTTCTATTCCTTTAACATGAGCTTTCACAATACTTTTAGCTTGAACTCTTGATGTAAGTTTTATTAATGCAAAATTTTCTGTTCTACCAATATTATTCTGCTCAACCAAAACGCTTTGCTCAGTGCCGAGCAAAGATTGATAAAAACTGCTCATCATTTCTTTATTTATTTCTCTTAGATGCTTTACTCGTTCTTTACGTACATTCTCTGATATTTGTGGCATCCGTGCAGCAGGTGTGTTTTTCCGCTCTGAATATGGAAAAGCATGTAGATAAACTACATTTATTTTTTTCAGTAAATCAACTGTATCCTGAAACATTTCATCAGTTTCTGTTGGAAATCCAGCAATAATATCAGCGCCAAATGCTATATTAGGTCTTAAGCTCTTCATTTTATGACAAAATTCTATCACTTGTTCTCTATTGTGACGACGTTTCATTCTCTTTAGTATTAAATTATTACCAGACTGTAGACTCAAGTGTAAGTGAGGCATAAGTCTTGACTCATTAGCTATTAAATCCATTAGTTCATCATCAACTTCAGCAACATCAATAGAGGAAAGTCTTAGTCTCTTTAACTGTGGTATATCCTTTAAAACTCTCCTAACCATCGAACCAAGTGATTGCTTACCAAACAAATCTGTACCAAAGTCAGTAATATCAACACCTGTAAACACCACTTCTTGATACCCATTTTCTATAAAAATCTTAATTTGCTCTATAATATTGTTTACTGGCACAGATCGATTATTTCCTCTTGCCTCAGTAATTGAGCAAAATGTACAACTATGATTACAACCATTTTGAATTTCAATAAATGCCCTTGATTTATCTTCAAATCCATTAATGAGAATAGGTTCTACTTGGTTATCACTGACTAAGATTTCATCATTATTTAGTAGATAATTTTCAGCTCTTAGCTTGTCTTGATTACCTAGCACTTTACTTACACCAGGAATATCACTATATGATTTAGGATCTAATTGAACGGCACAGCCAACTACGATAATTTCTTTACTTGGGTCGTTTTTATAGATCTTACGTATTTTTTGCTTCACTTGGCGTTCTGCTTCGTTTGTCACTGCACAGCTATGCACTACAACAACATTTTCTCTCTTTGCTTTTTTTAATGCTTCTTTGATTAACTCACTCTCGTAGAAATTTAGACGACAACCAAATGTTATTACTTCATTCATGCTTTTGCTTTAATAGATCTAAATTATATCAAATATCCAAGCAAAATGACTATTTTTTTGGTAGATATTATAATTTAAGCATAACCTCTAGAGTTGAAAATCACAGGAAGAATTTGTAGATATACAGTAAGATCATTTAGCATTAAAAAAAGCTTAAGGCCAATGATGTTAACCTCAAGCGAATATAAACCAAAAAACATTTTGCTAAACCTTGAAGCTCTACCATGCAAATTCATCTATATCATTTGGTACATAAGTGTCAGAATAAGCTTCATCCAAACTTTCTGCTTTCCATGGAAGCCATGAAGAAGGTTTTATCTTCTCTAAAACTTTACCTGGTATTGATGTTATCTCTTGCTTTACGTCTTCTTTTAATTTTTCTATTTGTAACCGAGCAAAATCTTCCACGCGAACCATGAGTTTATCTGTTAGCTCTTTTATCATGTCTTGATTTTGTTCTGCAACTTTCTTTGTAATAGGTACGACAATTTTACTTATAATCTCCGTTCCTAATGGAACAACGATTTGCTTTGCAACCTGATCACTAACAGGTTTAATAAGGTAATCTGCTATACTCTTTGCTGTATCTCCAGTCAGATTTGTTACTTTTTTTAAACTATCACCAATAATACCATAGTTTTTTTGGTACATCATATCTTCATCAGCAACTTCATATCTTCCTAAATCATCATACATTCCCATTTGTTGGTGAGACAATCCATTTGCATCAGATACATATCCGTATTTATTAAGTGAATTGGAATTAGACCGCATAACATTCTCCTAATTATTTATATATGCCTATTTTAGTATGAAACAACTAACAAAACATTAACTTTTAAGAACTCTTCTCAATTAATACATCAATAAAGGTAAGACCATATAATTTTCTCCTTTCTTGATACTATTCTCCTCCGAACTTAGTTCACACAGTTATTCAGACACTTCTGAATTTACCACCCCAAATTCCACTGCTTTTTTATATTTTGACTAGGTCTTCTCCTACAATTAGATAATCAGTACTCTTATCTGAAATGTACCATATAACTACACCAAGCTACAAATATGACACAAGAGTTTAGATTATTTTAGTTATTCTCTTGTATAAGATACTCTTTATATCAAAAAGAGGACCATATGAGTGAAGCAACTTTTTCTGAAAAAAATCAGCTTTCTAGAGAAGACATAGCAGAGTTAACAGAACTTATGTGTCTTGAACGAAGTGAAGTAAGTGAAAGTGGAACAGGGCTATTAGAACTTATAGCTGAACAGGAGCAAATACTTGAGGATTTAGGAATAGAATCAAAAGAGCTTTTATGTTCTCAGCATACAGGAATGTATGAGAACCTTAGTCAGCCCTATTCTACGGATCTCGAGGTTTTATAGCAGATATATAGATTATCATTATTATTGATACCTACTCAAGAGTTGCTATGGCAAACAGAGAAAACTGCAATTACTGCCGCTAATCTTTTTAATATATCTTTCTTTGATGGTGCTATTATCGCGCATTTTGACTGATATGGGCTATGATAAACCAGAAAATCACAGCTATATTTAGGAATTGAGACAAGGCCTCATTTAGGTAAATATTGCTATGCAGACTTTTCTTGATAGCAAGCATATTGCTTTTTAGAAAAATATTAGTAGCATCAAACATAGAGATTGACATTAGTTTTTCTGTCAGATTAAGTTGCGTCTAGTACATATTATCAAGGTGAAATTTCACGTTTTTTATTAAGAGGATCCACATCTGGATCTTCTATATAGTTTTGAGGTTGTTCTTGAAACACAAGACGTTCTCCCTCAAAGTTATACTCCTCACCTTCATATAAAGAATCTTCTTCTTCAAAATTGTGTTCTATTTCTACTTCAAACTTGAATCCTAACTTCTCGCAGAATTTATAGAAATATTCTTTAATAATATCAAATAAACTTATGCCATCAGTTTTATAATCTCTCAATTTTCGAGGCACAGTAAGTGACAATTTGCCATCTTTATATATCACATCATCTTTCCCATCTTGAGATTCAAGTGTAAATTCCAGTGAGCTGGATAGATCACATACCTTATCACCGAATTGACCATTACTCTCGTGGAAGAATATAGGTAGTTTCATATCAGACCTAATACTCACATTATTTTGGTTAACATAATCAATATTTATAACTTTTTCAGGGGAAGATACTATAAGTGAATATTGTTCAAGCGCAATTTGAGATTCTATAGATACAATAGCTTCATACCCTGCCTGATTACAATTGGTAACCAATTCCTCTAAGATAGAGTCACTTGGAACCTGAGCGTTGGCATATTCAAATATTTCCTTAAAAACTTCTTTTGCAAATGCACGATAACTCTTGTTTTTATCTCCTTCTTTCGGTAATAGATGCGTGTGTTCTTTGCCTAAATCGTAAAATCTTTTAATCTCTTCTTTATATTGATCAGTTTTTTTATCACTAGGGATTTCCGGATCTTCACAATATTCTTCCCAAATCTTATCAAATCCTTCCTTATTTCTGTTTACCAGCGCTTTAATTAAGATTTTGTCTATATTTCTGTCTTTAATAACAAAGTCCATTCTGTCAAAATCTTTATATATAGCTTCACCAGAATTTGCTGCTTTATTATCTCTTGGAGCTCTTAACTTACTGAAATCAAACTTTTCTGCCTGAGCTTTTAGTGTAACGACTGGATTTTCATTTTTTTCCTGTGTAGAGTTGTTCATTGTTAATACTTTGATATGAATTGCTGATAGTATAATAATACATAAAAATAGTTAATATGTCAATAATATACTTAACATAGACAGTCATAATAGGGTGACAGGATTTTAGTAAGGCTCTATTATGAATAAACGGTTTTACACAGTATGAATGTTGATGAGCAGTCAAGTGTGCTGACTTTTCTAAATAGTAAAATTGAGAATATACCAAAGTTTCATTCCGCAATATTGCCTAAACTTTGCGGTGGAGACAGAGTAATGGACTTGCTGTTTTATAGGCCGCTCAGTTATGTGGATAGAAGTAAATCACTACCTGATGCTCAAGTAGGAGAATTTACAACTTTTATGGCAAAAGTGTATGAGCACCAGCGCCCCACTGTTAGAGGTAGGCCATATAAAATAATCGTTGAAAGTGAAAGTCAGTATTTATTTATAGTTTTTTTTAATTACTCAGTTAAATATTTGTATAAATTATTTCCAGTTGGAACAGATATAGTAATCAGTGGTAAACTTGAAAAGTTTGCCGAACATTGGCAAATTACTCACCCAGATTATATGTTATCTGATATCAATCAATTTAAAGAAATAGCCTGCATAGAGCCAGTTTACCAATTATGTCGCGGTATTACTAACAAGAGCATTAGAAACATAATAAGTTCTAATCTAAAAGATTTGCCTGATTTGCCAGAGTGGATAGATGAAACATTAATCAAGCAAAAGAAATGGCTGAATTGGAAAGAAAGCATCATAAGATTGCACAGACCGAGCTCACTCGCAGAAGCAGAAGTTTGCAGAGAAAGACTTGCTTATGATGAGCTATTTGCGTACCAGTTGGCACTAAAGCTTGCAAGGGAAAATCATGTAAAAAAAGAGGGAAAAGAATTTATAATATTGAGTAAATACAAAGAGCAGGTCTTAAATGAATTACCGTTCCAATTAACAAATGATCAAATTCGAGCGATAGATGAAATCTCAGAAAGACAAAAATCCAGATACCGCATGGTAAGTCTGCTGCAAGGTGACGTTGGGAGTGGCAAAACTGTAGTTGCACTCTTTGCGATGCTGAATGTGGTAGAAAATAACATGCAAGCAGCTCTAATGGCACCAACTACTATCTTGGCTGAGCAACATTATAATTGGATCGAAGAAGCTCTATCTTGTACTGATATAAAAGTTGCTTTGCTTACCGGTAAAACTGCGCGCAAGGAAAGAAAGATTATTATGAACGAACTTGCAAGTGGTATTTTAAATATAGTAATTGGTACTCATGCATTATTTCAAGCTAACGTTACATTTAAAAATTTAGGACTCGCAGTCATAGACGAACAACAGCGATTTGGAGTGATACAGAGGAATCGGTTGGTAGGAAAAGGAGAAAATACCGATATACTTTTTGTTACTGCAACTCCCATTCCAAGAACCTTGCAGCAAGCTATGTATGGTGATGTTGAATGTTCTATTTTAAGGGAAAAACCAAAATCTAGATTGCCAATAAAAACCGTTATTATGAACGTTAAAAAAGTATCAGATATTATTCAAAGACTGAAAAATGCTATAAATAGAGGCGAAAAAGCATATTGGATTTGTCCATACATAGAAGAAAACGAAGAACTCAATATTGCCGCAGCAGAAATGCGCTTTCAGGAACTACAAAAGACATTTTTTGATAGAGTCGGAATAATACACGGAAAACTAACTCAAGAGCAGAAAGATCAAGTGATGTTTTCCTTCAAGAGAAATGAATTTTCTCTGCTTGTTGCAACCACTGTGATAGAAGTTGGCATAGATGTACCAGATGCAACTATTATGATTATAGAGAATGCAGAGCAGTTCGGGTTATCGCAATTACATCAGTTAAGAGGTAGAGTAGGACGAGGAAATAAACCGTCTTTTTGTGTACTGTTATATGACAATCTCAGTAAAAGTTCGTATTCAAAGTTAAAGATTATGTGTGAGTCACAAGATGGATTTTATATTGCTGAAAAGGATATGATGCTGAGGGGTAGCGGAGATATTCTAGGCACAAAACAATCAGGGTGCATGGAGTTTAAATTTGCTGATTTATATGAGGACAGAGAATTGCTCAACCTTGCATATAATAGTGCAAAAGGTACAATAGCTAATTTTGAATTACTGCTTGATATATTTGAATATAGAAGTAGACTACATTTTTCAAAATTTCAGTAATCTTCCAAGCCATAACCTTCATGAGTAGAAATTCCTTGACAGACGGGAGTATTTAACAAACCATATGCGTCAAGTTAAGGAAAAATAAGAGTGAAGAAGAAGTTTTTACCATAAGAATAAATTGTGCAGAGTTAATAGCAGGCCCTGTAAACAAAATGTTAGCAGGTCAAATTAATCAAGGGCAGGAAGTATAAAAATGGAAAAAAAGCGGTAACTTAGCCTAATGACAATAAATATATATATAGAAGGTACCGTTTTAAAGAGCACAAAAGGAATACACAGTAAAAGCGAGAAGAAGTTGAGAATATGTATGGAAGCAGTGTGGAGAAGTGGCTGCCAATGATCAAAAATTTACCACAATTACAGAAGTATACACAAGAGGTTTAAAAGGTGATGCAAAAAGGGAATTTTGGCAAAATGACTTAAGTATGCACAACAAGATTTGCATAATTGATGATCAGATGTCATTCATGCTCAGCCTATATATAGAAAAAATTCTCAAGCTCAAGAGGGCTTAGGGTGGAACTAAAATTCATGGACTTGTTGACGCACGTAATTAATTTCTTTTTTTTAAGTTAATTAATGTTAACAAGCCACGTCTGCCTGTAATCATGTTAATACCAAAATATAATGTAAGAGAAGAAATGGGCAGTGCTATGCAACAGTTTTTGTTTCTTTCTAACCATGCTTCCATATGAAAAACATATGACATAAAAAGGAAAACAAAAAGCTAAGAGGGAATGTTCAAAAAAGTGTGTCAAACCGAAAAAAAAGTAATAAATTGATATAAAAAATGGAGGTTTGATATGAGTCAAGCAAATAGAACTACTGGTTTGGTAGATTATAAAGAATTAGAAACAAATATCCTGTCATCTATACGAGAAGGAAGACCATTGACAGGAAGAGATGGAGCATTAACACCGTTTATAAAAAGGCTGCTAGAGGCAAGTCTGGAAGGTGAAATAGAAAGCCACATGTCAGCTAAAAGTGAAGAAAATAACCGAAGAAATGGAAGGAATGCAAAAACTTTACGTACAAGTTCAGGCTCATTTGAACTATTAACACCAAGAGACAGAGAAGGAAGCTTTGAACCGCAAATAGTCAAAAAAAGGCAAACAAGCCTACATCCAGAACTTGAAGCAAAGGTCTTAAGTACATACGCCAGTGGCATGGGATACAGAGACATAGCTTCACACGTTGAGGAAATATATGACCATAAAATATCAGCAGCAGAGATATCCAATATTACTGATAAACTGCTACCAATAATCAATGAATGGCGCAGCCGTCCATTGCAATCAGTGTATCCAATAGTGTTCATGGATGGCATGTTTTTTAAGGTCAAGGAGGACGGACATTGCGTAAGTAAATGCATGTATAATATATTGGGTATAAATCAAAATGGCAGAAAAGAAGTATTAGGTTTTTATCTGGCTGAAAGTGAGGGAGCTAACTTCTGGTTGGGAGTTTTAAATGACCTCAAAGAAAGAGGAGTAGAAGATATTCTGATTGCATGTGTAGATGGGCTAAAAAGCTTTCCTGCAGCCATCAACAGTGTATTTCCCAGTGCAGAAGTGCAGCTATGTATAGTACACCAAATAAGAAATTCTCTGAAATATGTATCCAGTAAAGATGTAAAAGTTTTCATGAATGATCTGAAAAAAATATATCGTGCTTCAAGTAAAGAAATTGCTGAGAATTATCTGCTTGAGCTGGAAGAAAAATGGGGAGAAAAGTATCCTTTAGTTATAAAATCCTGGCAGAACAATTGGGAAAACTTATCCAGTTATTTTAAGTATTCTGGGCCAGTTAGGAAGCTGATTTACACCACTAATCCAATTGAGGGGTTGCATAGACAAATCAGGAAATTTACTAAAACTAAGGGTTCATTTACTAGTACAAATGCCTTGTACAAACAGGTATATTGTGCTATAAAAAAGGTAGAGCAAAGGTGGATTATGGCTCTCCCTAATTGGGCTTTAACTATGTCTCAACTTGATATTTTCTTTCCAGATAGATTGAAAATTGAGTTGAACTAAAAATGCGGCTTGACACACTTTTTTGAACGTTCCCAGCTAAGAACCTTGACGCGCTTTACATCTTGGCTTTACCTTATTTATAATATAAACCTTACCACCCCTTTTCACAACTTTACAATTTTTATCTCTGTTACGATGAGATTTTAGCGATCCTTTAACTTTCATATCTACAGTAAGAATAGAATTACCTTACATTATTATCACTTACAGCGAGTTAGTCAATTGATTAAATTTTATTAAAATATTGTATAATTGTTGCTGATACTTCTTCGATCGACCTTTGCGTAACATCAATAATTGGCCAGTTATTTTGCTTAAAGAACTCCTCTGCTTCTTTAATTTCCTTTTCTACTTTTCTAGGGTCAGCATATATATTATTACCTTCATTATTAATTGAAGTCAGTCTATTTTTGCGTATTTCTATTAGCCTTCTTACGTCTATTGTTACTCCTATAGTCAGTTTATTTCTTAATTTTGCTAAGTCGACGTAAAAGGGTATCTCGCTAACAAAAGGAACATTTGCAACTTTATAGCCTCGGTAAGCTAAATACATACTAGTGGGAGATTTTGATGTGCGTGAAACTCCAACCAAAATTATATCGGCTTTATCAATATCTTGAATATTTTGTCCATCATCGTGATTGATGGTATAGTTTATTGCCTCAATACGCTGAAAATACTCGTTATTTATTTCAGTATACAGGTCAAGTTTTTCATCCTTTTCAATTTCAAGATAGGATGAGATTTCTCTAATAATATGTGATAATATTGCTCGATATGGAATTTTTAACTTGATACAATTATCTTTTAGATATTTTCTGAGCCCATCATCAGTAATAGTGCATATAACAAAGTTATGCTCATCACTTTTTCTCTCAATTTCCTCCAGAATTTTATCGATCTGCTCTTCTCCTTTTACAAAAGACCAAACATATTCGATAGTTTCTACAGAACGAAAATGTTTCAGGGCTGATTTTGCAACTGATATAACAGTTTCACCACTTGAATCTGACACTAAGTGTAGGTTAAGCTTTTTAAGGGTCATCAACGTTATACTAAAAATAATAGCAAGCAATCTGCTACTGAAATTGTGCTAATTTATTATACTACGTAAATATAGAAAAACTATCTTGTTGATAAAACTCAAACTAATTGATAAATTCTTAACACAATTATTCTCAAAACAAATGTTTTTATTAAAGCCTACAAATTTCACTTCTTTTACTAAAAAAGCTCTACCTTGGCTTGGGGTTATTTGTTTCGCATGTTTTTTAATTGGAATGTTCTTGGCATTATTCTTCTCCCCAGGAGATTATAAACAAGGAGAAATTGTACGAATTATGTATCTTCATGTGCCTTCTGCATGGCTTGCTCTTGGAATATACGGACTCATTGCATCACTCAGTTTCATTTCATTGGTGTGGAACAATAGCGTTGCTAGTGTTTTGGCACATGCTGCTGCTCCTGCAGGGACAGTCTTTTCGGCAATATGCTTAATCACAGGTAGCGTCTGGGGAAAAGGAACATGGGGTACTTGGTGGGTATGGGATGCAAGGCTTACTTCAATGCTGATTTTGTTCTTTCTGTATGTTGGTTATCTTTCATTGTGGAGCGCTTTTGATAATCAAGCAAGAGCAGAGAAATCATCAGCAGTATTTGCCATTTTTAGTGCTATAAATATTCCCATAGTAAAATTTTCTGTGAATTTATGGTCTACTCTTCATCAGCCAGCAAGTATTTTTAGAAAAGGTGGAGTAGCAATAGAAGGTTCTTTACTGCTGCCACTCATTGCAATGTTTATATTTTGTACCACACTTTTTTTAGTAGTGTGGATACTTAATGCCCTTCATTTAATTAATTTGCAGAAGATAAAGAGAGAAATCAGTATGCGGTATTAGGTATGCAGTTCCAGAGTGTAATGTTGTGAACAGCGACAGAGATTAAAATGTAGAGCAATCATCCATTAGCAAGTTCCAGAACTAATTACGTACAAACCACACTTCAAGATTATAGTGATTAATCACATGAAAGTAGAAGAATCATGACTCTCTAAGGTGAACTGTATGCAAAATTAGCAAAGATACGTTAGAAATTGAAAGAAAATTTCTATTGATAGATATGCTATATTTATAATTCAAGTTATTAAATTTTTAATTACTTTAGCTTATAATAGCTCCTAAGTTACCATGAAGTTTCTTGAAATGTGGTTTCTTTTACTCACATTAAATTTGTAGTTTTTTTATTTTAATACAATTTCAATTTTGACTGTAGAGGAGGTTCCGATGTCAAAAAACACCTATAGTGACCAAATTAATAATAGTTATTTATATAACAACAAACTTTTTTATGGTGAAGAGGATATAGATGAGATCACTGAAGGTGAAACTACGACTGAGAAGGAATTTACAAATAGTTCCGTAGTAAAAGAGGATTTTGAACTAGTAGAAAAGAAGCTTACGAAATGTGAAGAGGAAGTTAAGCGAGCAAAAGCAGAGACTGAGTGGTATAAAAAAATAGCTGAAGAATGTAAAAAAGGAAGTGGTACGGGCGAACCTGTTACCGATGAAGGAGAGAATGAAAATGGAGAAATTACATCTCGAAAAGTAACCTCAGATTGTTCCAAGTATGAAAATTGTGGGCCGTATTCTCATTTTTATAAAGTTGATAATAAGATAGGTTGTCAAGGTTTTAGTTCATCTGATTTACTAAAGGAATTATATCCTGAGATGTACAGTAATCCTAAGATTGCAAAATATATAGAAGAGGGAGCAAATGGTAATTATGGTGCAGTAAATTTTAAATTTGCCTTTACAGAGGATCTTAATTCAATATCCTGGCTTGGTAATATAGAATGTGAAAAATGTGTGGATGATCAAATAGAGTTAGCGTGTCAAGAAGAAGAGATTAAGAGTTTCTGTTACCCGAACGTTTACCATAGTAATCCAGAATTCAACAAAAGCTTTTTTTCCAGAGGAGCATGTCCTAATCTCTTTAGAGAGCCCAGTGAAACAAGTGTTGTAAAAGCAAAACAAGTTGCACCATTGATACTTGTTAATACCTTAGGACAAATGATAGATAAAGAGGGTAATAACACTAAAGTATACTATGATGCATTGAAGCGTTATCTAAATGATGATGGTAAAATCAAGGATTGTGGAGATAATCAAAAGTGTAAGGATTATATTCCAATTATGGAGAAAGTTGCATGGAATAGTGATAAGGAAGTACTATTAAAAACTGCTGTTAATAATACGCAAGAAGCAAATCCTTACTATTATGGAAATGAGGATAATTCTACTTCCGTTGAATTTGGTTCTATATAAGGCTGAATTTGTCTAATTTTTTCTACACTAGACACAATTTAGTCGTATCTGAACAAATACATAATCTATATAAAGAGGACGTAGGTACCATCTGTCCTTTTAAGGCATTTATGTCAATGATATGCGTAATCCATGATTTTAAACATGATGATCCTCCTAAGTAATACAAAAAAACTCAGAAAAATGTATATAGCTATGATAGAAGTTATCTATACATAAGTACAATATACTTTAACTAGAGATTATAAATTAATGAAGTTGAAAAGTCTGCAGACGAAGATAGATTTCGAGCTCTAGAATATCTTCACTATCAAAGTAACAAAGCTGTCAAAATTTGTCAAGTAATTTTTATCGCAACTGTACAAACATTGCACAGGACAAATTTAAAATGCTGTAAAATGGTGTCTGTTCAGACGCATGTGAAACCAGTGCTTCTTTTCATCCCACTTCCATGCGGCTAAACCCTTTTCATAATCTCCTATCTATCATTTCTTAAACCACTCCCCTGAACGGATACAATTAAATACATTTTTAACATTTTTATAGAAAACTATTAGTATAGATTTGTATGCTGCCCTCATGGCTATTTTAAAATGTTTAATACTCCTTTTCATTATTTCTTGCACACATTTACCTAACAAGCAACATTCTGTTAATATAGACAATTATAAGCACGATTATTCGTTGCAACAATATAATACTCCTTTGAAGAATAACGAACCAGCAATACCAGAAATGATACCTTTACCGGTAGAGTTTCCCGATCTTACAACCAGTAATCAGTTTCTTTCGATTAATGTTGATGAAAAAGTACCAGTAAAGGATTTACTGATTGAAATAGGAAAACTTTCTGACATTAACTTAGACATAGATCCCAAAATATCAGGTAATATTACTTTAAAGCTAAAAGATAAGAACATAAACGAAGTAATTCAGAATATAGCCAACAGCGCCAAATTGCGTTACTCAATGAATAATGGTGTAATTAGAATTGAACAAGATTTGCCATATGCACAAAATTATTACGTAGACTTCATCAATATTCAACACTCTGCTCAAAGCAATTTTGTCGTTAGTGGCAATGTTACAAGCAGCGATGCTGACAGGAATGTTAGAAAGTCTCAATATAGCAGTGACTTATGGAGTTCATTAGAAAAAGGCTTAAATGCAATAATGGATGTTAATGGAGTGGATGATGGTGAATTTCTTTCATCCAACAGAGAAGCTGGTGTCATTATTCTAAATGCTAGAAAAGATATTCACAAAGCTGTTGAAGAATATATTAATAAAGTTAAGAAATTGGCGTCTTCTCAAGTAATGATCGAGGCCAAAATAGTTGAAGTTGTATTAGACGATAAATACCTTTCTGGTATCAACTTAAATGATTTGCATAATGAAACAAAATCTATAACAAATCAAGATAGTTCCATTACTAGCCTGGTAATGAACTCTGATTTAGAAAATTTAGTAAAAACTTTAGACAAGTTTGGCACTTCAACCGTAATTTCAAGCCCTAGAGTACATGCTATAAATAATCAGCAAGCAATGATTTCATTTACTAAAAACCATATCTATTTTACTTCCGATATACAGAAAGATACCGGAAACTCCAATCATGCCTTAATTACCAAGATGAATAGCACTCCAATAGGTGTGGTGTTAATAATCCACCCAAGCATTAACATTGATACTAACGAAATATTTATGGATATACACCCAACCTTATCAAGAATTAACAATTACACTAAAGACCCAAATATAGAATATGTCGCACAACAGAATAAAATGAAATTAAATAGTGACATTCCAATTATTGAAACCAGAGAAATGCACTCTACGTTAAAAATTAAGAGCGGCGAAGTTATGGTAATTGGTGGGCTTATAGAGCATAGAAAAGATAACCAAAACTTATTGCATCAAAAGTCAAAAAAACTGGCTAAGACAGTAGAAACCGTCATCTTCCTGAAAGCAACAATCGTACCAACACTTGGTTTATTAGATATAAAAGATAGGAATTTATATATATATTAAACGTATCCGTTCAGGCAATGGCATCAACTTAAGGAAAGATGTTGGGGTTGCTATTATGATAAGAAGAGAGTATCAGAATGATAATTAAGACAGCTTAATCATAAATCTGTTGCAGTAAATTTAAGTTACTTTAGTCATATATTAAAGTTTTTAAACAGGTCTTAGTTTACTTACTTTATTGTTTTCTTTATTATCAAATATTGCTTTAAATAATATGGAGGAGCACATTGTCAGCAATTGCCGTTATTGATTTTGGTTCACAGTTTACACAGCTTATTGCAAGACAAATCAGGGAAATGGGCGTTTACTGTGAAATATTTCCAAGCAATATCGATTTCGAAACAGTATCAAAATTCAATGGATTTATTTTTTCTGGAGGACCGCAATCTGTAAATGACAATTGCTCTGAAGTAAGTGAAGTAGCACATAAAATTATAAAACTTAACGAAACAATAAACACTCCTATACTTGGAATATGTTATGGACAGCAACTCATTTGTCATTATTTCGGGGCAAAGGTAAGAAAAGAATTCAATCAGGAATTTGGCAAAACTAAAATCAAGATACTAAAAGAATCCCCAATTATAAAGGATACTTGGGACGTTAATTCCGAAGTCGATGTGCTAATGAACCATGCAGACAGTGTCGAAACTATACCGCAAGGATTTACTGCTATTGCCTCAGGTATAATAAATCAAACAATCGCAATAATTGCCAACGAACAGCGGAAGATTTACTGCACTCAGTTCCATCCTGAAGTTAAGCCTACGACAAATGGTAGTAAACTTCTCTCTAATTTCTTAGATATTGCAAATTGTGAGAGAGATTGGACAATGAAGTCATTCATTGAAAAACAGAAGGAAAAAATTCAAAACTTAGTAGGGGAGAAAAAAGTAATTGCTGCAGTAAGTGGGGGGGTTGATTCAAGTGTTGCAGCAGTTCTTACACACAAAGCTATAGGAAAACAATTAAACTGTATTTTTATCGATACTGGGTTATTGCGTAAGAGCCAGACCACTGCTATGTTAAAAGAAATTCCAATAAATTACGTTGATAAATCAAACTTGTTTTTAAGTAGGTTAAAGGGAATAACTGATCCGGAAGAAAAGCGAAAAATTATCGGCAATACTTTTATCGAAGTATTTGAAGAAGAGGCAAAAAAAATAGGTGATGTGGATTTTTTAATGCAAGGCACCATTTACTCTGATGTAGTTGAATCAGGGCACGCTTCAGGAAACACTAGTACAATTAAATCTCATCACAATGTTGGTGGGTTGCCAGAAAAAATGAATCTGAAATTAGTAGAACCTTTACGCTATCTCTTTAAAGATGAAGTAAGGCTGCTTGGCAAAGAAATTGGGCTTTCAGATGAGATAATATTTCAACATCCATTTCCTGGGCCTGGACTTGCAGTGAGGATCATAGGTGAGGTTGATGAAGAAAAGGTACGAATATTGCAAGAAGTAGATGAAATATATATCAACACAATGAAAAATTATGATCTGTATGATAAAATATGGCAGGCTTTTGCTGTACTGTTACCAGTAAAAACTGTGGGAGTTATGGGAGATAATCGTACATACGGATATGTTTGCGCTTTAAGGGCTGTGACTTCATCTGATGGCATGACAGCTGATGCATTTCCATTTGAAAATAAAGATCAACATTCGTTAGTATTTTGGAGGTTTTTGCAAGACGTCAGTAGTATAATTGTTAACAAAGTTTCCGGAGTAAATCGAGTTGTGTATGATTTAACTTCCAAGCCACCAGCAACTATTGAGTGGGAGTAGCAATAATTTCATTCCAGTTTCAGCTACTCGAATCACACCAAAGAGGCTGGTTGCATAACTCAAATTTTAAGGAAAACTATTTAATGTCATTCCAGCGCGTAACGCTGGAATCCAGAAAAAAAGAACCAGTGTCAGCTACTCGGATGACATCGAAATGTTCGTACAGATATTCGTCACACACCGGAATAAAAATTAGACTTTTGCCTTGTGCAAAATAATTTCAAGGCCGCATTGTCTTTATTTTGCTTATAGCTTCCACAAGCACTGCAAACATAAATGAAGAATACAAATATGCTTTTGGTAGTTCTATGTGAAGCCCTTCAAGTGTTAGATATACACCGACGAGTAAAATAAATAGAATGGCAATTACTTTTAAGCTTGGGTTGGATTTTATTACCTGAGCGGTATAATTTGATGAAAATAGCATCGCTAATATGGAAAATGTAAATGCTATGGCAATGATTATCATATTGTGAGTTAATGCTATGGCAGTTAATATTGAATCAACCGAAAAAACTAAGTCTATTAATATAATTTGTAGCACAACTAAAAAAAATTGTGATTTAACATTTGCCTTTGTTTTGTTCTCCTTATGTACAAAAATTTCGCTCCATAACTCTATAGAACTTTTAACAATAAGGAATAACCCTCCTGCAATCATAAGTAAATCCTTTACTGAGATATCTAGCGATACAGCGTGAAATATAGGCTTTTGCATTGATAGTATATATGATGTAAAAAATAGTATTACAAAACGCATCAATAGCGCTAAGCCAAAACCTATAAGGCGGGCTCTTTCTCTCAGCAGATTTGGCACCTTATCTATTGCTAGAGAAATAAAGATTAAATTGTTTATACCAAGTATAGTTTCAAGTAGCGTAATTATCAATAAAGTCCAAGCATCAGCTAGCATTTTCATTCCAAAGTCAGATTTTGTACTTTACAATAGATGTGTAAAAATTAAGTAACTTCGACTAGGTAATTAAAAAATCAGCCTTACCCGGAAAAGAAAGAGGCAAAAGGGCATTTTTATAATAAAAGTACTTTTGTAAGAGAAATAATGAAATTAAAAATATAACTCTCTTTACGAAAATTTTAAATAGATTGTAAAATAGTTGTACCATGAAAATATATGCCTTCTTTATAGACTAAGATTTTTCTTTAAATTAAGATAGATACACGATAAAAGGAACATATGACAAAAGAATCATTAGCAAAAACTGATATAGTAAAAGTTGAAGATAAGAAAGCAACAAAGGGATTTTTTAAAATATTAGGTGAAGTAGCAGATGCTGTAAGGTCATGGGTTGGCAATATTGGCCCTGATTTAAGTAGTAGTCGCGATGTCGATAGTTTAGTCTTGAAGATGAACGAATGCTTAAACCCAAAGGGGGGTGAAGTCTCAGCACGTAAGAACACCGTATCTCTTGGTAATTTGTACTTGAGTTTATCAGAGGCAGGTCAAATAAAATTTTTACAAACCCTGGCAGAAAAGTTCAATCCGGATAAAACGAAAATAGATGAAGAAATGAAAGTATATAAGAAAAATCAAGATTCTGAGTCGAGCTATAAGTTTGAACAAGACTTAATAAAAGTCCTTGAATCACCACGCTCTAAAATATTGAAGCAGTTTATCTCCTTACCGGAGGGCCTTAAGTTTATTGTTGATATGCGTTCTGATGTACTCAAGCTGAAGAATCAATATAAAAGTCTAAGTCCACTAGAAAACGAATTAAAAAGTATACTTTGTACTTTGGTTGATGTTGATCTACTTGATCTTCATCAAATCACCTGGGATTCACCTGCATCATTGTTGGAAAAACTTATAAAATATGAAGCTGTACATAAAATTTCCTCTTGGGGTGACTTAAAAAACAGACTAGATTCTGATCATCTCTGTTTTGCTTTCTTTCATTACAAAATACCAAATGAACCTTTAATTTTTGTAGAGGTTGCACTGATGAATGAGATTGCAGATAGTATTCAACACGTTTTGGACGAGTCAGTTCCTTCAAGTGACCCAAGCAGTGCAAGTACTGCTATATTCTATTCAATATCAAACACTCAAACTGGTTTATCTGGAATTAGCCTCGGTAACTTTTTAATAAAGAGAGTCGTAGAAAAACTATCGCAAGAATTTAAAAGCGTAAAAGTGTATGCAACTCTTTCTCCAGTTCCTGGATTTACAAAATGGCTAAAAAATCAAGACGTAGCTTTATTAGGTAAGCTTAATATAAAACAATCAGGTACAGAAATTTTAGAAAGCATAAAAACTAACATTGAATGCGAAAAACAGTCCCTACTGAAACTTTGTGCACATTATTTGCTAAAGGTTAAAAGCAGTGGTGGAGGTGCTTATGATCCAGTAGCACACTTTCATTTAAGCAATGGTGCATCAATCAAACAAATCAACTGGATGGCTGATACTTCTGAAAAAGGCATTAGTCAGTCAGCCGGAATAATGGTGAATTATCTGTATGAGCTGCCTAAAATAGATAACAATCATGAGAATTATATGATTAATAAAGTGATTTCTCATTCAAAAAAAGTGTCAGCTATGTTAAAGGAATAATAGGAAGTGCGCAAGCATATAGAAAGTGCTAACATTCCCTAATGTTTATGTATATAATATTAAATAGTTTTATGAGGTAAAATGTATGAATAGTGATGAATTAGAAGAATTAAAGAAACTAAAACAAAAGATACAAGATGCAGTAGCACATAAAAAATTGTATGGTGTATTATTTGCAGATTCTAAAGAGATAGAGTTATTCAATAATTGTATTAGCAGTATTAAAAGTAATGGAATAGGCAAAGAGGAATCAAATGAATTGATAACCATTTATAAAGGACTTAATTCAATATTTGATAACATTAGTTCTGACTGGGATGGCAATAAGGGTAGCCTAAATGCTCAAAAAATTATTGTACATTATCAAAACTTAGAGTCTATCTTAAAGATAGTAAACATAATTAAAGAATTGAAGACAAGATTGGGCCAAGCATTCGTGATCTTCGACTTTGATGAATCCGGGTTAATCCAGGATATCGAATCACTCCAAAAAAAAATGAAAGAAGTGCTAGAAAACATGCAACAACAAGAACAAAGTGCAGCAAGGAAAAAAGAGTTAGAAGAGAAAGCTAAAGCAGAGTTTAGCAAGTATATAGAAAACGGCACTATTGATGCGATGTCAATCAAAAGGGATAGTAATTCAGATCTTCTTTATACAATAATTAAGCTAAAAGAAGACAATAAAAGCACAGATATTAAAGTAAGCGAATTTTTAAATAGTGATTTTTGTAAAGAAAACAATATTGCCGGTTTTCTTCTTTCAAGTGGAGATCAAAAAGAATTTATCAGTGGTAAAATACATGAGGGGATTAGATATTATCATATAGGTACCACAGTTCAATATGGAATAAAGTTTAACTGGTATGTAGACGGAAAGGAATGTAGCATTACATTAGGTGCTAACAGTGATGATAGTATTAGAATAATAAGTGATAGACCAACTGATGCGGATTTAGAAAAAAATAAAGATGTAAAGATTAAAGTTGGTGATGCTTACCTAAGCCTTGCTGATGCAGTAAAAACGTGTAGACAGCAAGAAGATCCAAGTAGCACAGTGAAGCAAGCATCAGCTAATGAGCATTGCCGTCCATTGGCAAGGACAGCTTAATGTTTTTAGCAAAGAGAGATATAAGTAATTGCTCTTGTAATACTTAAAATGTAAAATAGATCTACTTAAATAAGTAGATCTATGAACAATATAAGAAATTTTGCAATAATAGCACATATAGATCATGGGAAGTCAACTCTTGCTGATCGTTTGATAGAAGAATGTAACGGTCTTGAGACAAGGGAAATGACCAATCAGGTACTTGACTCAATGGATATAGAGCGTGAACGCGGAATCACAATCAAAGCACAAACGGTAAGACTCAATTACACTGCAAATAATGGTAATAAATATTGCCTCAACCTCATGGACACACCAGGTCATGTTGACTTTTCATATGAAGTCAGCCGAAGCTTAGCCGCATGTGAAGGCTCACTTTTGGTAGTAGATAGCAGCCAAGGAGTTGAAGCTCAGACTCTGGCAAATGTCTACAAGGCAATTGACAATAATCATGAGATAATAGTTGTGCTTAATAAAGTCGATCTTCCTGCTGCAGATCCAGAAAGGATAAAGCTTCAGATTGAAGAGGTAATCGGAATTGATGCAACTGAGTCAATTTTGATATCGGCAAAAACTGGTCTTGGGATAAAGGATGTACTTGAAGCTATAGTGACAAAACTTCCCGCTCCTCAAGGTGATACAAATGCTCCACTGCAAGCAATTTTAGTTGATAGTTGGTATGATCCTTACCTAGGAGTAGTAATTTTAGTGCGAGTTAAAAATGGAGTACTAAAAAAAGGCATGAGAATCGTTATGATGTCTAATAATGCTACATATCAGGTCGATAATATCGGTATTTTCACTCCTAAAAAAGTTATGACTGGTGAACTTTCAGCAGGTGAAGTTGGTTTTATAACTGCTTCAATGAAAGAAGTAGCAGACTGCAAAGTAGGAGACACTATTACTGAAGAGAAAAGGCCGTGCAGCAAGGCATTACCTGGCTTTAAAGAAGTACATCCTGTAGTATTTTGCAGTATTTTTCCCAATAACACAGATGATTTTAAATATTTAAGGGAAGCACTAGAAAAATTACATTTAAATGATGCTAGTTTTACATTTGATGCTGAAACGTCAAATGCCCTAGGTTATGGATTTCGTTGCGGTTTCTTAGGAATGCTACATCTTGAAGTCATTCAAGAAAGACTCGAAAGAGAATTTGATTTAGATCTAACAGCAACTGCACCGAGTGTTATATATAAAGTTGAAACACAAAATGGTAAAGTTTTAAATATCCATAACCCAAGCGATATGCCAGACCCTACAAAAATTGAAATAGTGGAAGAACCGTGGATCACTGCAACTATAATGGTACCTGATCAATATTTAGGAGAGATTCTATCTCTGTGTGAAGAGAGGAGAGGAGAACAGCAGGATTTATCTTATGTTGGTAATACGACAACAGCACTACTGAAGTATAAATTACCGCTGTCTGAGGTTGTTTTTGATTTTTACGATAGACTAAAATCAATTTCCAAGGGATATGCAAGTTTAGATTGGGAAATATCCGATTATCAGGAAAGTCAGATAGATAAATTAAGTTTTTTAGTTAATGGAGAACCTGTGGATGCGTTAGCCTGCATTGTTCATAAAAGCAGGGCAGAAAAAAGAGGCCGTGAAATATGTGCACGTTTGAAAGACTTGATACCACGCCAGCAATATAAAATCGCGATTCAAGCGGCAGTAGGCGGAAAAATTATTGCTAGAGAAACGATTAACCCGTATAGAAAAGATGTAACAGCCAAGCTCTATGGTGGAGACGTTACACGAAGGATGAAGCTGCTTGAAAAGCAGAAGAAAGGTAAGAAAAGATTGCATTCTGTAGGAAACATAAACATCCCACAAAATGCTTTTATTGAGGCTTTGAAAATAAATGATTAATATATATTCAAAAACATAAATTTAAAGAACTAAGTGATATTTTCTCAATAAATTTACTGACATTGATATGGGTAAATTTGAAATAGCTATGTGAATTTGTAAAACACTATATAAGATACCATACAACGAAATCATCCCAGTGTTAAACGCTGGGATGACAGAGAGCAGCTCAATTGCTCCACTCAATCAGTAAAAATCAGATATATGTAGACATTGGCTAAAACCATTCCAACAACATTTTAGTGAAACTTAACAAGCTTATCTATAGTTTTAGTGATGATTCTTGGAGTATTTGGAGAGACTTCTGAGCCCAGTCTATTTAACCGCTCTATAGCAAACCCGCTGTTCTCATTTATTATGAAATCACATAAAATATTTTCTATATCTTTAATAACACTTTCATGCTTTCTCAGAGGATGGTTATTCGGATATCTATGAATGGTTTTGATGCTAGAATACTCAACGAAAGCTTGATCTTTAAAAGCAAGTTGTCTCAATTTCTCTTTGAATTTTTCTTCTTCATCTCTTGCTAAAAGGCAAGACTTTATCAGCGATTTTATAATCGAGTTTATAGCCTGATGTATTTCAGAATGCACTATAACTTTGATGATATTTTCTTCCACTATGCAATCATAAGTGCTTTTTTCGCTCTTTAATGACTCTATAAGCATTTTGCTATTTTGCGAATTCAATTCCAGATTCTCTTCACTTATAGGAGTCATTATAAAGGTATTCTTATTTACCCTGATGTAAAATTGTGGCAACCCTTTAGAACAGGCAAATGCTACATCCTTAGACTCAAGTGCGTGATTGTATGAAGAAGAAAGGGTGCTTGCTATAACGCTACTTGGTACTTTCATTCCATGATTACTTAGGTGATTTAACACATTCTCAACATCATGATATGTAAAACCTGTATCTTTTATCAATTCAACAACTTCTATGCAATTGTGTTGTTTATACTCTATTGTCACTTCTTCTGTAAAAAGAGTTTTAGCTGCTATATGCTTATCAAGCACTGTGAAAATCTTGATGAAACTCTCTAAATCTTGTTTGTTAATTAATTCAATACTAATTAAGTTTTTGCTAACAATTATAATATTTTTTATCATTTTTTCCCACTAAAAAAACTCACTAGATGAATTGTATTTTTAATTCATTAAAAATTGTTTAAAGTGGGTATGCCAGCAACAGTAAGACAAAAAAATCACATAAAATCTTCATTATGTATTATATTACATCCCTCGTGTTCATCACTGCCGCTTGTGTAAGCTGTTGCATTAATGCTATCTTCATTGTTATTTAACATATTATCCAACTTTCCTTCTTTTTCAAGATCCATCAATTTGTCACATCCAGCAATATGATGTACATAATCACCATTTTCATCAGTAATAAAAATTTGTGGAACTGTCCTGACGTTATATTTTGATTTTATACCGTCAAACAAATCCGAGTTTCTAAGTACATCAATTTCTTCGTATTTCACACCTTTTTCATCCAATAACTCTTTTGCTTTCTTGCAGAATGGGCAGTACTTCTTCACATATATTACAACTTTTCCTTTAGTGTTTTTCACGATTTATCTCCATAGTTCATAAAATACAACTATTATATATAAAAAATATATATAAAATATCAAATTGTATGAAAATTATTTACAACTGTGAGCAAGGGATAAAAGATAATGTGGCACTAACTTTCGGAAATTTCGATGGCGTTCATTTAGGACATAAGTTTGCAATTTCCAATCTAAAGAAGGTAGCACAAGAAAGAGGATTACCCTCTGCAGTTTTAACTTTTGAGCCTCACCCATCAACTGTTTTATTTAGTAGGAACAATTTTAGGTTAATAGACCAAGAACAAAAAAAGGAACTAATCAGCAGCTATGGTATAGATTACTTGTATATTATTAATTTTAATAGAGGTTTTTCTGAGGTTAGCTGCGATGACTTCATTGGTAAGATTTTGGTAAAGAAGTATGGTGCTAAACATATAACTGTTGGAGAAAGTTGTACTTTTGGTCACAAACGATTGGGTAACATATTAACTCTAGAAAAATATTCTCAGATGTATGAATATTCTTTAACTAAATTAGAGCCATTGATAATCGATAGAAAAATTTGCTCTTCTTCCTCAATCAGAGAGTGTTTACAAAAAGGCGAAATAGAAATTGCTAATAAATTGCTTGGTAGGTCTTATCAAGTTTCTGGTATTGTAACAAAAGGTGCATGTAGAGGTAGAGAAATAGGGTTTCCAACCATAAACATTCCGATAGAAGATTACATGATAAAACCTAAGCTTGGTACATATTACGCCAAAGTTGCATTTTCTGAAAATAGTTCAAGTTGGCTATATGGAGTAGTCAACATTGGTATGAGACCTACATTTAAGGACTTAAAAAAACCTATAGTAGAAATGCATATATTTGACTTCAACGAAAATGTATACAATTTTAAGGTTGACATACAACTTTTAAAATTTATTAGGGCAGAAAAAAAATTCCATAGTATTAACGAGTTAACAAAACAGATAGACCGTGATATAATGAAGGCTTACCAGTTAAAGATAAACTTATGAAAAGGATATGTTTAGTTATTATATTGATTATAGTATCATTCGATCAAACAAGTAAATTGTATATAAACTCTTTGATTGATGAGGGGGAGTCAATCGAGATTACTAGTTTTATGAAATTAGTTGAAGTTTGGAATTCAGGAATTAGCTTTGGAATGTGTAGTACTCTGCCGCATGGCAGCTTCTTTTTTTCAGCATGTTCAATATTAATAATTGGTATACTTGCATACTTGATATATAAATCTAATGATAAGTCAATTTACCTTAGTTTTTCTCTGATGATTGGTGGAGCGATCGGAAATGTAATTGATAGAATCTATTGGGGAGCTGTATATGACTTCATATATTTTCATATCAATGATTGGTATTGGCCAGCCTTTAATTTAGCAGATCTATCTATAGTTTGTGGAATGTGTACATTGTTATATAAGTGGTATATATATGATAGGTCTATCTCTAAGCAAAATGAGGAATGAAATAATGCTTCGCAAATTCTTTAGTTTTTTTATACTATCTGTGTTTTTTTTCATTTGTCCGATTTCTTTGGAAGCTGAAATCATAAAGCATGCTAAGCTCAGTAACGGATTGGATGTTTATGTAGTACCTAATCACCGAATTCCAGCTGTTTTTCATGCAATAATATATAAAGTTGGGGGAATGGATGACCCAATTGGCAAAGCAGGATTGGCTCACTACTTTGAACACTTAATGTTTGAAACTACAGGAAAATTTAAAGACATAGAATCCACTTTGGGCAGCATTGGGGCCCAATTTAATGCTTTTACCACTAAAGAATACACCTGCTACTACGAATTAGTTCTCAAAAAAGATTTACCACTAGCAATGGAAATTGAAGCAGATAGAATGGGCAATTTTGATGTTACTCAAGACAAAATAGATAGAGAAAAAAATATCGTATTAGAAGAAAGAAAGATGAGATTTGATAATAATCCTGAAGCTTTACTATGGGAGGAAATGAACAGTGCATTTTATCGTAATGGTTATGGTAGGTCTGTTATTGGTTGGGAGAGCGATATTAAAACTTACAATCAAGATGACATAACAAGGTTTCATGATAACTATTATCATCCAGGTAATGCTATACTGCTCGTTGTTGGTGATGTAGAATTTGAAGAAGTAGTGGGATTAGCAAAGGAAAAATATGGTGCAATTAAAGCTGAGCCTGTAGTGAAGCATTATCCGAACCAAGATTCAATACATAATGCAGATATATCGGTAATTTTAGAAAGCACTGAAGTAAAAGAGCCAGTTTTATACTTTCGCTATAGTGTTCCTTTATTTGAGCAAATAAGTGAAACTTTTCCTGTTGATTTGGCAGTTGATGTTTTGGGGAATGGCAAGTCTAGTAAGCTATATAAAGATTTAGTTCTAGATAAGAATGTAGCAGTAGAAGTGTTTGCTTATTATAATAGCTTAGCTTTTAGTAATGGTTACATTGAGATTCGGGTAACTCCAAAAAGCGGGGTGAATTTGGATGCTGTTGCAAGAGAGTTAGAAAATTCTATTAATCACTTTAACTCTGAAGGAATAACAAGTGAAGAGTTGCAAAGTACAAAGTCTAAATACAAAGCAGCACAGCTTGATAATCTATCTGATTTAACTAATATAGCAATGTTTTATATACCACGTCTAGCACTAGGTATTCCACTTGATGAAATAGACATTTCATATAGCAAAATTAATGATGTCAATCTAGAGGATGTAAATAATAAAGTTCACGCTATCTTTTCTACTAATAAATTAGTTGGTCGTTTGCTACCAAAAGGAGGTAATAATGAAGATAAGTAAATATGTATTTCTATTTTTTTTCTGTCTAGGCTTTAATTTGCAAGCAAGCAGTCACTTAAATATAGAGGAGGTTACTACTAATAAAGGATTTAAGTTTTTATTTGTTGAAAACCATGATCTACCAAAAGTTTCACTTAATATATCATTCAAAGATGCAGGTTGTGTGTATGAAAGTGCAGAAAAGCAGGGGCTTGCTTGGTTTACTTCTCTTGTAATTCAAGAAGGAGCAGGAAAAAATGATGCCAAAGATTTTGCGAAAAAGCTTGAGGATAAAGGAATTAGTTTAAATTTTACTGCTGGTTTAGAAGCATTTAGGGTTTCATTAAACACTTTATCTGAGAATCTAGAGGATGCAATTTCACTACTGAGTGATGCTATAATGCGCCCTAAAGTTGATCCTGAGGGGTTAAATAGAGTATTCGAAAAAGCCAAAGTAAACTTTAATAATTTTGAAAAAGACCCTTATTTTATTGCTGCAAAAGAGTTAGATACATTGTTGTTCAAAAAACATCCTTACTCAAGAGATCCATATGGAACTCTAGACACTATAATGAACATTACTAGAGACGATGTTTTAACATACATAAAGCGTAGTTTTACTAAGGATAATATCGTTATTAGTATTGTTGGTTGTGCAACAAAAGAAGAAGTTAGTACGCTGCTCGATAAATATTTATCTAAGTTACCATCAAAAAGATCGAAAGTTAGGAAGGTATCTGTAAAAAATGAATTTGGGCCTGCAGAAAGTAAGAGCGTTTTTATGGATATACCACAGAGTGTAATACTTTTTGCTCAAAAAGGCATAGCATATGAAGACCCTAATTACTATAATGCTAGTGTTTTGATTAATGCGCTTGGTGGTATGAGTCTAAACTCAATACTGATGAAAGAGTTGAGACAAAATCTAGGTATTACTTATGGTGTTAGTGCACGTAATGTTCCTAATAAGCATGGAAATATTATATCTGGATTTATGAGTACTGATAGTTCCACTGCTAGCAAAGCTATATCAGCAGTAAAAGATACATTTAGCAGAATAAAAGAGGAAGGAATTGACGAACAATTATTCAAGGATGCAAAAACCAGTTTAGTAAATAACCTTATCTTCTCTTTTCTATCCAATAATGCGAATACAGCAACGTTACTGGATAGTATGCAGATAGATGATCGTGATATTAACCATATAAATAATTATGCAAATATCATTAATGATGTTCAATTGGAAAAAGTAAACAAGCTGGCAAGTTCTTTACTGAATCCTGAAAATTTATTTTTTGTTGAAGTTGGAAGAAACGCTCAAGGTCAATAGTTAATACCTTCTACTATTGATCTTACTGCTTTTACATAACACTTATGCTCTTCAGCTAGAATGCGCTCTGAGAGACTGTGAACATCATCATTTGGTAACACTGGAACAGTAGCTTGAGCGATTATGGCTCCAGCATCAATTTCAGGAGTAACATAATGCACAGTACATCCTGTAATTTTTACACCCGCTTTCAGAGCTTGCTCCTGAGCATTTAGGCCCTTAAATGACGGAAGTAAAGAGGGATGAATATTTATAACTTTGTTATGCCATTTATTCAGGAAATTGGCCTTTATAATTCTCATAAACCCTGCAAGGCAAATTAAATCAACCTTATGTTGAACAAGTATTTCATGAATTTTATCAGTATCAAGTGGCTTATCTTCAACAACAAACGCTGAAACTCCTGCTTGCTTTGCTATTTTAAGGCCTCCAGCTTCACTATTATTTGTGATAACACACACAGTTTCAGCAGGGAAATTCTGATCTTGACATGCTTCTATTAAAGCCTGCATGTTTGATCCTCTACCTGAAATTAGTATTCCGAGTTTTATCTTTTTCATTTTAGTGCAGCCGTAAGAATGGATATTAATAAAATAGCTCAAAAGGAAAGTTTATTTTAGAATAAATACTATTGTGTAGCAATATTTTACACTGCTGAATAACATGGAATTAAAGAAATCATTCAGTTTGAAGTAACTTTAACATTTCATTTTAGGAATATTATACAATTTATGGTAAATAAATGCATATTTTTATGGCTGCGTTATTATTTATTTAACAAAGTATTAGTATAATTTACTACACTGAATTAAATGGAGAAAATTCAATGAATAAATTACCAAGCAATGCAAAAACAAGCAAGTCTCAGGTTACTCAGTGGGAGGTAATAAAAAATTGTGAATATTCTGATAATTGTTTATCAAAAGTAGTAACTTTATACGTCATTAAAATGGCAGAATTATCAGATATTTATACGAGTAATGAACCTGAAATTAATACTATACTTACAAGAATAAGCATAACAAGTGAAAATGCATTTTTAAATAAGGTTGTTGATATTGAAATTATGGAGGGCATTTTTCCGTACAAATTCAACAGCAAGAAGAAAAATAACATATCAAGGCTAGAAGATTTGTACAATTATTTATGTTCTACTGTTATTGATAGCCTTCCAAAAGAAATGCTTGAAAGCCTAAGAAGAGAATACAGAGACGCTGTTAACTTATTTAAAGCAATTACTTAACTAGGTGTAACATTTTTAAGACTTTACCTTCTATTTCAGAAATGCCACTTTCAAGATCTTTATCTATCAAACATATGGTAGATAAATATGTTTTCTGCTTCTTTTCAACATTGATAGTTAAAGTTCCAGGAGTAATCGTAACCGAGTTAGCAAATAATGCAATGGTCTTATCATTATGTCCTATGCATTCTCTTACAATAACAATTGGCTCAACTGTAGATTTGAATCGTAGCACCTTTTTTGTTACATAAATACTTGAAAAAATAATTTGGTAAATTAGCCAAGGTATATAACTTATAAGCTGATAAAGTGACAGCCTACCACTATCATTTAGAATTTGACTAAGGGCACTTTCAGCATCAATTAACCTTTTAAAGATAATCAATGTGAACACAGAAGAAAATACTCCACAGAGAATAAAAAAAGGCTCAAAATAACCAGACAATGTAATCCATAGAGAAGACAAAATCACAAATGATAGAGAAAAAAACTTAATATTTTGCCTGACTTTCATGATTTGGAGTATAACTTAAATGATTTTTTAGAAAAATAAAAAGTTCTTGATTTTTGTGTCAAAGAACATAATAACCAAGTTATTTTAATAAGTAGTGGAGATTATGACGCTTGATGATTTTCTAAAAATGCTTGAAGAAATAAATGATACTTCAGGTTTAAGCAAGAACAACATAGTTGAACGAATAAAAATAAAATTAGAAAGAATTGATTTACGGAGGTGGGAAGATAGTGGATTTAATATCAATCATATATTCACTACACATAGTGATCTAGATCCTGTAGAAACTACATTGTTGCATTTTGCTGCTAAGAGTGGCTATGAGAACATAGTAATAGCTCTAATTGAATATGGAGCATATGTTGATGCATGGGACAGCGATGGATGCACTCCTTTACATTTTGCTGCTGAATGGAACCACAAAGGCATATTAGATATTTTAATTGAAAGTGGAGCAAATGTTAATGCGTGGGACAATGATGTATGTACACCTTTACATCTTGCTGCCGAAGGTGGGAATGAAAGTGTAGTAAGAGCTCTAATTGCATGTGGAGCAGATGTTAACGCGCAGAACAATGATGGACACACTCCTCTACATTTTGCTACTAAGAGTGGCTATGAGAACATAGTAATAGCTCTAATTGAACACGGAGCATACGTCGATGCGTGGGATAATTATAGAAGCACTCCCTTGCATTTTGCTGCTGAAAGTGATAATGAAAACATAGTAAGAACTCTGATTGAACATGGAGCATGTGTTAATGTGTGGGATAGTTGTGGACGCACTCCTTTGCATTTTGCTAGCGATCATGAAAGTATAAGAGATATTTTAATTGAAAGTGGGGCATATGTTAGTAAACAGAACAATAATAGATATGCTCCTTTACACTTTGCTATTGAATGGGGCTGCAAAGATGTGATAAGTTCTTTGTCAGGTAATGCTAGTCCTAGGGCTGAAATGGCAGTAGGAAGAGTGGAACAAATTACACTTGCAGGAAGATTGGAGCTTTTTTAACCAAACTTGCATTTACTGAGATAATTGTTTTGTTATGAATTAAACCAAAAGTTCTGTAATATATTGAAGCTTAAAGATATCTTTAGATATGGAAGTTATTGCAGAAAATAGAAAAGCAAGGTTTGAATACTTTATCTTAGAAGAATTTGAAGCAGGTATGATCCTCTTAAGTAGTGAAGTGAAATCACTAAGGGAAAGAAAAGCAAACATTTCTGATGCTTACGTTACTGAAAAAAAAGGTGAAATATGGCTAAACAATATGCATATCGCAGAGTATAAAGCTGCAAACCAAAAGAATCACAAGCCAAAAAGAGAACGAAAATTGCTTTTGCATAAAAAAGAGATAAATAAGCTAATTGGTCAAATCAAAACCTCTGGAATAACTGTTGTGCCACTTTCTATCTATTTTAATGATAAAGGGTTGGCAAAAACTAAAATTGCCATTGTGAAAGGAAAAAAACTCTATGATAAGAGAGCAACCATAAAGCAGAGAGAGTGGGAACGTGAGAAAAGTAGATTGTCTAAGAATAATTTGTAGTAAAATATGTCTTTAAGTCCAGTTATTTTTAGCATCGGTCCTGTTTCTATATATTGGTACTCTTTAGCATATGTTTTGGGTATAGTTTTTGCATATTGGTATTTACATAAGCTAGACAATCAAAAAATATTTACTAAGAATTTTTACGATTCGTTATTAACAGCCGTTATTATAGGCATTATCCTTGGAGGTAGGCTTGGGTACGTATTGATATATGATCCAGTTCTCTATATAAGCAATCCTATCGAAATACTAAAGACCTGGGAAGGAGGTATGTCATTTCATGGCGGTGCTATAGGAGTTTTGCTTGCAGTAATAATCTCCTGTAGAAGACATAACATTCCTATATTTTACACACTGGATCTAATTTCTTGTGGAGTTCCGATAGGTTTACTTCTAGGCCGCATAGGTAATTTTATAAATGGAGAGTTATTTGGCAGGGTTACAACTATGCCGTGGGGTATGGTATTTCCAGAAAGTGGTGATAATTTATTGCGCCATCCAAGCCAACTTTATGAGGCATTTTTTGAAGGAGCGCTACTTTTCGTAGTTGTAAATTCACTATTTTACTTGAACAAAATGAGATTGTATTATGGTGCAACAACTGGAGTTGCAGTTATGTTGTATGGAGTAGCACGTTTTATGGTTGAATTTTTCCGCGAGCCAGACTATCAAATTGGCTATTTATGGTTCAATTTAACTATGGGACAGTTGCTTTCTATACCTATGATTTTGTTGGGAATGCTTATATATTTAGGTGCGTTGAATTTTAGGTTTAATACAAAATCTATTCAATAGACAAGAGGTAAGTTGAATAAAAAAATATAGTAGAAGTTTATCTACTACATAGCATGTACAACTGTACGAACTTTTCGTGTTGCAGAGAATAAACGTGAGGGCACAAACCTTTTGTTGCATAGCTATGAAACAAACTTAGTAGCTACTGACCAAATTCATTATTAAGTAGATATTCATTTTTCAACAAAATCCCCTTGATTTAGAAGCTACTCTATTAAAACATATTTTTAAACTTTTGCCAAAACCCTGGTTTATTATCATTAACCTTTGTGAAGGCTATGTTTAAACTGTATCTTGGATCGTTTGGCACATCATATCTAATATTCAGTATTGAAACTTCGTTTTTATTATGAACAGAAACATCGTCATATGATAACTTTGTCGTGTAGCACTTTATATGCTTTTGCTTATCATATACTATATCACCTGATTCCCCTTCTAGTTCTACAAATTTAGTTTTTTTCTTACATTCTTTTATTTTTATTAGATCCTTGTCTAGTGATATTGAAACCGGTAGTGTATTACCAGCATACTCTTTAGCTAAAAGCTCACTTTGAGGATACATTTTTATTTCCCTTCCAAAATGTGAGTCTATAAAATTATTGCTCCAAAATTTGTCTCCAGAATGTACATATTTGTCAGTAGCATACGGTACACCACCATAATTGCATTGAACTTTGTAATCTCCAACACCATTATTTTGAAAAAAATCATGAATGGCAGCGTAACTATCAGCAGCATCATTTATGTAATCCATTACCTACCCCTTAAAACCTTTTAATTTATTATATCACAAGAAATTAAATCTATCAATAAAAAGACTTTTTTTGATATCAAGTATCTAGGGAGCATATTGATAGGATTGTGACATTCGTATTTCCCAGTTCTTCACATACTGCTGGACTAATTCAGGATAATTTTCAATAATTAATAAATTTTCAGCGTTTCCCTTTTCAGCTGTCTTACTGAGGTTAAACGATCCTGTGATGACTTTTTGATTATCAACAATTATTACCTTATTATGAGCAATTTTTGGCTTATTATCGATCCAAATCGGTATTCCATTTGAAAACAATTCGCTTATGACACTATATTTTGAATGGAGTTGTGATTTATCTAAGACGACTTTAACATCAACACCACGCTCTTTGGCGTTAATCAAAGATTTTGCAACTGTTCCAAGAGTAAATGTATATTCTTGAACTAAGATAGATTCTTTAGATTGGTCTATCTCGCTGATTATCGGTACAGCACAGTCTTCTTCAGGTGAGAAGCAAACTGTTGCTTTTGGGCAAGGCGAGAATGTAGGACCCACATAGTAATACAGAGAAAAACATGCCGACAAAAATAAAAGATATAAAAGCCTCACAAACCACACCTAAATACACGGCGGTAGTCTACATCATAGTTTAATCATCTGTCAACCCATATTCCTTCCACTTCTCTGTAACTTTCTTTATTATTTCCTCGCTCATTTCAATTTTTCTTCCCCATTCTCGTTTGGTTTCAGGTGGAAGTTTGTTTGTTGCATCAAACCCTATTTTACCTCCGAGACCACTTTCAGGGGAAGCAAAATCTAAATAATCAATTGGGGCATTCTCTATCGTAATTGTATCACGCACAGGGTCCATTCTTGTTGACATTGCCCACATCACCTCTTTCCAATCACGTATATTTATATCATAATCAACAACTATAATAAATTTCGTGTATAAGAACTGTTTGAGAAAAGATAGTGTGCCCATAACAATTCTTTTTGCATGCCCTGGATAAGCCTTTTTTATCGACACTACCGCTATTCTATATGAACAACCTTCTGGGGGCAGATAAAAATCTACTATTTCCGGAAACTGATTGATAAGAATCGGCACAAAGATTTCGTTGAGTGCTTCACCAAGAATTGATGGTTCATCAGGTGGTTTGCCAGTAAAAGTGCTGAGATAAATTGGATCTTTGCGCATTGTAATTGCAGTGATGTTAAACTCAGGAAACTGTTCAACAGCATTATAGTAACCGGTATGGTCTCCATATGGCCCTTCATCTTGGTAATTATCCAAACTTACATATCCTTCCAAAACAATTTCTGCATGAGCTGGAACCTGAAGAGGAATAGTTTTACAATTTACAAGCTCAAGTGGTTTTTTTCGCAGCAGCCCGGCAAATTGGTATTCTGATAAAGTCTCCGGCACCGGAGTTACCGCAGCAATAATTGTTGCAGGATCGCTACCAATCACAGCAGCCGCAGGAAACTTCATATTTTGTCCCCTCTCCTTCCACCGTTTATGGTGACCTGCACCACCACGATGTGCAAGCCAGCGCATGAGAGTCGTTTTTTTATTCACAACCTGCATACGATATATTCCAAGATTGAAATTATCTTGCTTGTCTGCTGTTGGTCCTTTTGTTACCACAAGTGGCCAAGTGATAAGCGGTGCAGGCTCGTTTGGCCAGCATGTCTGAATAGGTAGCAAACTAAGATCCACCTCATCCCCAGTTAGCACCACCTCTTGACATGGGGCTTTGCTCACAACTTTGCTCCGCATCGACAATACAACTTTTAGTAGAGGAAACATTTTCACAGCATCTTTGAAGGTTTTTGGTGGCTCAGGTGATCGCAAAAATGCTAGAAGTTTACCCAGATCCCTTAATTCATCAGAATTTATACCAAGTCCGAATGCAATTCTCTCAATAGTACCAAATAAATTCACTAAAACGGGAATTGAATTTTTGCCATTTTCTGTGACAACATTTTCAAAGATGATAGCTGGTCCCTTGTTTGACAAAACCCTACGATGAATTTCTGTCATTTCAAGAATAGTTGAAACTTCTTTTTTAATTCTAATTAGATCTTTTTTTTCTTCTAATGCTCTGATGAAGTCGCGTAAGTTATTGTACATATTTTAAAAATTTTAAGCCTTTTAAGAAGTGCTTTTCCCAGCACAACTCATTCACTTATTATTATAGAGGCTCTAGAAAAATTATTCTCCAATTCGCTTTTTAAGTTTTTATATTCAGCAGTCTTTAATTCTTCATTGGTAATAAAGCTTTTCTTTATGGTTATTAAATTGCTAAATTCGGTTCCATCATTTTGATATTTACAGAACCTATTTACATATAACCAAGGAGAATTTATTTCAAAATTCAAATTTTCACAATTTTTAATTTTGATATCTTTTATTATCATATGGCTTTCCTTAGTTTTAGGAACACCAATAAAAAGATCTGACACTTGGTCAGAAGCTGTATTGACAACATCATTAAGCCAATTATCTCCTAAATTCAAAGCAGGTCCTAGATTTGTCTTAAAAATCTTATTTTTTTGCTGAAACTCATATTTGATTGTAAGATCTTCTACATTACGTAAAGTAAGGTCAGGCAATTCTAAGAACTTCTTTTCTTCTTCATCAAGATATACTCCACTAATCATACGAAAAACAGAATCCCTTAATTGCTCATTTGAATAATACAATCCAACCCCTGTTAAGCCTAAGGCTGCTTCCCCTTGCACGGTAAGCTGGCCATATTCATTTACAACATTATCTTCTATAGTTAATTCACTATGGGATATCACTTTTGAATTTTCACCTTGTACAGCAGGAATCTTTATGTAATCTGCTTCCTCAGAATCGAGTACTAGAGCGTTCCTATCAGCAATGTCTGGAAAAATACCCTGTGCCATACTGACGGTATTAGTTGGATCGATCCAATATATTTTTCCATCTCTATTTGTTACTTTGAGCATCACATGATTAAAATTACCCATATTAGGTAATGCTTCAGGATTAGAAGTGCTAGTAGTTCCTCTCATAACTAAAATAGGTTGAACTTTATAACCAAGTTTTTGCAGAATAGCAGCCGTGCTAGCAGAAAAGTCTTTGCAATCCCCGACTTGAGAATCAGCAATTTTCTCCAAATCTCTCGGAAAAAATTTTCCTGACACTGTACGCCAGTCTCCCATGTACTGAACTTTTTCATTCAATAAAGAAGTGACTGCATTAATTTTCTCCTCATCGGTACTCTCATTGTCAGCAAATTCTGCTATAGCTTCAAAAGTTGCAGGAAGCGGCTGATTGATAACGCTATGATATCCAGGAGCTAATTTTTTAGCTAAATCCTCCCATTCAGATAAGCTTGAAAGTGATACCCAAGTGTTGTGTTTTATGTTCAATATTCCATTATGTGGTTCATTTGTTGTGTTTTCATAAACTGCTTTCTTTAAAGCAATGCTTATAGAGTGTATATCATCATTTTTTTCCTCAGCGATTTCTAATACTTCTCTTGGATCATTAACTTTAATCTCCAGGGGTAATTCAGAATTGATTTTAGTATTTTCTGCTTGTAAATAATCCCCATGATAAGAAAAGCTCAAGCCATAAAAGTTATCAACAGGAACCTTTTTGTTAACTTGTTTATACCTTAAATATACTTCTGTACCAATTTCTATTTTAGGAAACGATATAGTTACTTGCCTTAGCTGATCGAAGCCTTTACTAGGACTAGCTAGCGGTTTATCCTCTATCATGTCTTCAGTGACTATATATTCCTCTCCGTTATAAGCTGTTTTAGCTTCTAAAACAGTCAAATCTGCACTATCATCATTGTAGATTAAACTATACAGAGAAAATCTATCACGCCCAGACTCCTTGAGTATTTTTGCTTGTAGTTCTACTTCCGTTTCGTAGGTACCATCTCTATTAACATTAATGTTAACATTAGAAAACTTAACCTCGACAGAAGCATCTTCGTACTTACTCCACCTTGCTTCAGCTGTCGAAGCTACAAAAAATGCTAACATTGCTAAGTTAAAGACAGCTTTTAAAAACCTCATTTTTTACTTACATTTATTGAAAAATCATTCTATTATATCCGAACAACACTATCGGAAATGTAAGACTTAGTGTGTTCATATTACTTAGCGACGCGCTTACCGATATTATATGCAGCGATTACAAGATAATCAACTTTTTTGCTTACAATTTGCTAGAAATAGCGGTAAAGACTATCTAAATCTTTATAAATGCCTTACTTTGCAAAATTTTTCATCACCAAATCTTATGATGAACTTTACAAAAATATCTTAAATTTCATTTTATAAAGTTTGCATTTCTTGATAAAAATGTTTTAACATTAAGCATTTCTTTAATATTTGTATTCTTTAAGTAAGTATATGTCTAAGATACCATTTTTATTGATTTTTATACTTGCAGTAGCAAGTTTACCAGTAATAAACAATTGGCTTTCACACCGCAGTCAGAACTTAAATGATGATTATATAGGTGAGAGATTGGATAATTACATCAGTAAAAATTTTGATAGAGTTCTAAAAGCTCTCCAGGAAGAGTCAGCTAAAAATAGTTATGCTAATGCAACCAAAAATAAAATTTCTCAGCATAAAAATGAAATATTCGACTCTACTTATCCTTACTCAGGAAATGAAAATAGCAATATCATAGCTGTAGGTTTTTTTGACTATTCTTGTGGATATTGCAAAGCTATAAAGAACGATGTAAAACAATTGATCAATGATGGCAAAGTTAAGTATATCTTTAGGGATGCTCCAATACTTGGTAACAATTCTTTAAAGGCAGCAAAAGGTGCTTTAGCAACTTATTTTATCGATAAAGAAAAGTACTTAGATTTTCACTATGCTGCACTAGATCACAGAGGAGAATTTTCAGACGAAACTATATTAGATATAGTAAAAAATATAGGGATCAACGAGAACGATTTTAATAACTCTATGAAAAATAATGCAGACAAAATTGAGCAAATGATAAACAACAGCAAACTTTTAGTAAGGGATCTAGGAGTAGGCGGTACACCTTTTTTGATAATTGGAGATAGTCTTTTTGTAGGAGCAACTGATTTAAATGTGCTACGCAAAAAAGTGGATGAGTTAAAAGATTAATAAATTCCCTGCTTGACAGCATAAGAGAGTTTAAGTATAGTTAAGATATACTAAGTAACAATATGTATAGGCTACATATTAGTTCAAGAAAAGTAGGTGATGTTTGCTTGCAACACAGCACGACCTTAAGTAATTAGCCTTCCTAGGCTGATTAATCTATTAAAATACAATCATTATTTTGGAGTTATAACATGAGAGATTCTAACTATGTAAGAGAGCCAATTGCTCTTTTTCAACAAATCAAAGAAAATAAAAAATCAAGTGATTTATTGCATAATCTAAAGAGCGCTCATCCTGAAAAGCTAAAAATAGGAGCTGCTATAAAGACAGGGGATTGCTTTTTTGACTCTGTGGCTCAAGGATTGAATGAATTAAACATAAAACCTGATTATCGTTTTACTGCAAAATCATTAAGAAAAGACTGCGCAGATTATGCTAGAGCAAACAAAAAGCCAGATCAGTGGGTTTATAAAGCGGTAATAAGAGATGCCGGAGAGTATTTCGTACCTCAAAAAGATCCGGATGGAGAAGTAATAAGCGAAAATGGACTTAATAAGCAAGACAAGGCGAAGTCTTTTTTCAAATATTTAGAGTATATTACTAATACACATACAGCTGACGCACCTATATGGGGTCGTCCAAACATTGAAGGTAGAATGATATGCGACAAGTACAAAGTGGAACTTTATATTTATTCAATAGAGGAAGATAGTCAAAAAGTTACGGTAACTAAAATTACAGCACATGATGATGATCCAGAAGTTTTTATACAAGATATAAATCTCAATCAACTAGAGATAGATAGTAGCAAAAAAACTGTAGGAGTAGTGAATTACATGAGGCATTTTGTGCCACTTCTTAGCAAAATCCCTTCTGATATAACAGAAAATCAATCAGTTTCTAATGAAGAAATCTTTGGTGAGGTTACAGAAGCTTCTGCTTCTGATCAATCAGAGCAAGAAGAACAATATAATATCAGAACTAGCAAATCAGCAATTGTGCAAGATCATGAAACACAAAAAGAGAGAATTAATACCAGCGCTAGTGAGCCAATTCATACAGATACAGTAATTACTATTTCTCATCAACAAGGGCAAGAAACACAACAAGAGGAAATAGAAAAGAAATTAATCAATAGTTACAGAAGAGAAGCTATTTATAGCATAGCTGCTGTAATAACAGCTATAGCATTCACAGCATCTGCTATAGCTGCTGTTTTTACTCAACCAATGCCTTTAGCATGTTTTGCTGGAGTGGCTTTAGTTGTTGCATGTATTTGTGCATATCAGTTAACGTAGAGTCATCAAGACATTAACGAACTGAAAGGTAAGGTAGGAGAAAACAACACCTTTACTTTTTTAGAAGAAACGGGATTTAAAATTTATAGCCTGATTGATAAAGCAGCTTCAAAAATTTAAGATCTTTCCTACTTCATCTATATCAACTCAATTTTATTTTTACAGGAGGGCATATGTCATTTACAGAAATTAGATTTCCAGAAAATATATCTTATGGCTCTACTGGAGGACCTGAATTTTCCACTGACGTTGTAACAACTCATAATGGTTGTGAGCAGCGCAATATCAATTGGTCTCGTGCACGTGCCAGGTATAACATAGCTTATGGAGTTAGGTCAAACGAGCAGCTAACAGAACTCATAACATTTTTTCAGGCACGAAAAGGTAAAGCAATAGGATTTCGTTTTAAGGATTGGTCAGACTTTACAGTTATCAATCAAGAAATTGGCATAGGAGACGATAAAAAAACGATCTTTCAACTGATGAAAACTTACATAAGTGGAAAAGACAAGCATATACGAACTATTAAAAAGCCAGTGCATGATACAATAAAAATTTACCTAGATGGTGAAAAGACAGAAAAATATTCAGTGAATTATTCAACTGGAGAAATAGCATTTATGAAACCACCAGCAAAAGGCACAATAATCACCGCAAGCTTCGAATTTGATGTACCAGTACGATTTGATACAGATTACCTAAACGCTTCTATTGATAACTATGGCAGCAATAGCTGGAACAATATTCCCTTGGTGGAAGTGAAATAAAGTTAAAGTATGCTCCATAAAAGTTAAGCGATACTGAGGCTCATATTTAAATGAGCCTTGCACATTTTAAAGTCTATCGCCCATTACAATGTTCCACACTCGAAATTTGAGGAAATTCTAATGTAGTGTTTTCTCTTTCTTGTAAAATAGAAAGTTTTAATAATTCTTTTAGAACTAACTTTACAAGTGTTGTACCATTTTCCTTAAAGAGGTAGTCCATCCTATTGGTTTTCTGTATGTGATTGACAAAATTTCTAGCTTCCTCATTAAAAGCCTCGATTGTGTTGATACAAGATAATACTAAATTCGAGCTATTTATTGCTAAAATTCCATTTACGAAAATATCTAATTTTGTTTTATCTTCAGTCAAATCTTCAGCTAACCTATTTCTAATATCATCATTCTCAAACAAAATGTACTCTAGGTACGAAGCAGACTCAATAAGTATAAAGTCTTCTAAAGGTACTGATTCTAAACATTCGTCAATATAAGTAAGTATTCCAAACTCAGTAATACACCCTTCTTTTCTCACAACATAGCACTTAGGAAGACCACGATACATTGATAGCAAAGAAAAAAGACGTATTATACTTGTACCTCTATCTTTCATTTCCTCGAGAAGCTTTCTATCATTTATTAGTTTGTGCAAAATGTAATCCGTAGCAGAACCTGGTTTACGAAAACGAAACATATTATTTTCTGCAAAAATAGCCTCAGCTAATTCGATAGACTTTTTATCCTCATCTATAAAAGCCTTTTTGTCTCTATTTAACCGTATGATTTTAGCCTTGCTATCGCTGCGTAGTCTAGTTTGCCCTATTAGCCTCTCAAATATTTCTGTCTTCATATATATCTTAATATAGTTAATATTAATATTAACTATATTAACTATATTAACTATATTAAGAAAAATAAATGAAAATGTTAATAAATATTATACTTTTATAAAAAAATAAAAGTCTTTTTATATTTGTATAAGTATATAAAAGGTTTGATTGTTGTAAGTTATCTAAGTGCTAGAGTCTAATTAATAAGTCTGCTTGAAGCCGCTCAGTGTTTGTACAGTTGTACCTGCGCAACTTGCTTCAAAATTTCTGCTTGTTGCTGAGCATGGATATTAGCATAACCACATGCAGGAGATGCAGCAGCAGGTCTTGCAATGCACTTAGGTCTTTTTGCTTGAGCATTGAGGCCAGACAATACCTCTTCTATCAATGGGTTGACAAAGAACCATCCTCCCATATTTTTTGGTTCCTCTTGACACCATATAATTTC
The DNA here is from genome assembly GCF_947251865.1 of Wolbachia endosymbiont (group B) of Protocalliphora azurea. Lineage (NCBI taxonomy): Bacteria > Pseudomonadati > Pseudomonadota > Alphaproteobacteria > Rickettsiales > Anaplasmataceae > Wolbachia > Wolbachia endosymbiont (group B) of Protocalliphora azurea. The sequence goes on from NZ_OX366394.1 coordinate 1,198,911, forward strand.
AGCGTTCTTATATTTTTCGAGTTCATTGTTTAGTTTATCGGCCGGGAATGGATAAAATTGTTCTAAACGCACTACTGCTATATCGTTTATTTTTTGTGCTTCAAGCATTTCAATTATGTCGTAATAAACTTTACCACTACATATTACAACTTTACGTATTTTATCACTTGCAACTAAACCTGTTCTACACTCTGGAATTACCGTAAGAAATTTTCCTTCAAAGTCAGAAAGGTTAGAAACTGCGCTTTTATGACGCAATAGTGATTTAGGTGTAAACACCACTAAAGGCTTACGAAAATCTCGATTAATTTGTCGGCGTAAAGCATGAAAATAATTCGCAGGAGTAGAGCAATTAACCACCTGCATATTATCCTCTGCACAGAGCTGCAAAAACCTCTCTATACGAGCAGAACTATGCTCAGGCCCCTGCCCTTCATAACCATGAGGCAAAAGTAGAACTAGACCACTTGACCGCAACCACTTTGTTTCTGCAGATGAGATAAATTGGTCGATCATAATTTGCGCGCCATTTGCAAAATCACCAAACTGCCCTTCCCAGAGCACAAGTGAATAAGGAGAATCAAGGCTATATCCATATTCAAAACCCATCACAGCATACTCAGATAGTGCGCTATCTATAACTTCAAAGCGAGCTTGCTTCTCACTTATGTTGTTCAGTGGAATAAACGTTTCTTCTGTTACTTGATCAACAAGTCTTGAATGACGGTGCGAGAAGGTACCGCGACCAGAATCTTGTCCTGACAAGCGCACTCCTATTCCTTCTTTAAGCAATGACGCGAATGCAAGACTTTCACCAGTTGCCCAGTCTATGTTGCTACCGGAATTTATACTGTCTATTCTGCCATCAAGTATTCTTCTGACTTTATTATTGAGATTAAAACTACTTGGAATATTGCTATTTATGTGTACACCCAATTTTTTTAGCTCATCTGGTGAAACACCAGAGTCCGTATAATATTCACTCAAATCGTTCAACTTTGCTCTCCTGAGTTTTAACCACACTCCATCAAACCAGTCAGCTTTCTTCGGAGTATAAGTCGTTGACTCAGTAAGGCTTTTATCCAATCTTGTTCTAAATTCGCTGCGTAATTTACTTACTTCATCGCTACCTAGCACTTTCTCTGCAGTCAGCTTCTCTTCGTACAGCGTGCCTGGAGTTTTATGCTTTGATATTGCTTTATACATAAGTGGCTGAGTAAAATTTGGCTCATCGCCTTCATTATGGCCATATTTGCGGTAGCATATTATGTCAATCACCACATCCTTTTTAAATTTCTGCACATACTCCATTGCCAAATTCGCAACAAAACTCACAGCTTCTGGATTATCTCCATTAACATGAAATATTGGAGCTTCTATTGATTTTGCTACATCAGTGCAATAAAAAGATGAGCGTGCACAATTAGGATTTGCAGTAAAACCAACTTGGTTATTAATGACAATATGCACGATACCACCAACTTTATAACCTTCAATGTTGCTCAAAGTCAGGGTTTCAGCAACCACTCCCTGCCCGATAAAAGCTGCATCACCATGAATTGATATGCCAAGCACAGATCTCGTATTTTGTTTTGCTCTTACTCTTCCAGCTAGAACCGGATTTACCGCCTCAAGGTGAGATGGGTTAGGACATAAACTTAAGTGTATTTTTTTACCACCAGCAAGTGCTCGATCAGAAGAGTAACCAAGGTGATATTTGACATCACCAGACACCTCAAGACCACTTGGATATGCAAGGTTGCCTTGAAATTCAGACAGCATTGCCGCATAATCTTTTCCCATCACTTTGGTTAGAACATTGAGCCGTCCTCGGTGGGCCATACCAAGAACTATTTCTTCAATACCAAAAGCTGCAGAATCACTAATAACTCTTTCAATTGCAACAATGGCTGACTCCCCACCTTCGATAGAAAAACGCTTATATCCAGGAAATTTCATATGGAGAAATTGCTCGAACATCTCAGATTCAATCAAGTGCCTTAGTATTTCTTTTTTATCCTGAGGGCTTAGCGTATAGACCTGATTTTCAATTTTCTCCTGCAGCCAAACTCTTTCCTCATAAGAGGAAATATGCATAAATTCAAAACCGATATTCTTGCAGTAAATATCTCTGTAGATTCTAGTGTCACTTGTAGGAGAAAGATTCAAGTATTTTTGATAATCTATTTCCTTATTTACATGCGGTGATAATGGATTTAAGTCTGCAAAAAAGTGACCATAAAATCTGAAAAAATTTGCTAAATCATCAACATCTACCTTAGCTTCATTCTGTGCCCTGCAGGGTTCTGCTTTATTAACTTCTAAATTGCTCGAAAAAATTCTGTGCCAATCTTCTCCAATTGATTTATCGCCTTGCAAGTAACGGCTATAAATTTCTTCCACAAATTCGACATTATCGCCATAAAGGCAGCTTAAATTCGACATAATCACTACAAAAGATATCAAATACTTATAAGTATAACTTAAGTTTTTTAAAAAAGAACTCCTTTAGTTTCTAATTATTAAGTTATACAAACACTGTAATCCGAGTTTTCCAGAAAGGGTGTCATTCTAGACTGACATCTAATCTTTCCATAAATGCTGTATTTCAACATAAAACAACTATACTCATCAACTTGTGCCCAATCATAATTCCTAGATTCCAGTGTTAGCTACTTGTTTTTTGGATTTCTATACTATTGCTGATTGAAGATTATTGAAATTTTTTGCACATTAAGGAACGCAAGCGTTTATGAGTCAGAGGATAAGTCATATAACATTTACTCGGTCTTAATACTTTGAATTTATATTTAAGTAAACGATAAACAGTAATTGGTATGAGTGATCTATTTAAAAGTGACAATTATGATAAAAATCTCAATTCTTTGATAAGAGTCATAAAGCTGAAGGATACAAAAAAAATTAATGAACAATATGATGAAACACTGAAAGATTTATCTCAAGCTCTGAAGAATTTTACAAACAACGCAAAAGATGTAGCCAAATTTGTTATATATAGCGACTTGAATAATTATGTAGAACCTTTGAGCACAAAGCCACTCGGTTTTATTGGAACATTAAAAGGGATATTAGATAGAGTCTTGGGAAAAGATATTCCAACTAATGATAATGACATAAAAAATTTTGTTGGTGATGAATTATCAGGTTTCACTATAGAAAAAGCAGCCGAATACACAAATATTTTAAGTACAATTAATCTATTCAAGAAAGGACTTAAAGAAATTTTAGATTCGAAACAGAGTGGAAAAGGCAATAAAGAACATAAATCATACGAAGTAAGCACGGAAAATAAAACGACATCAAAGCAGAAGGAAGATACTCCTAAGCTGCAAAAAGGAAAACAGCCGGCAGGAAAATCAGGTATGAAGAAAATAAAACGGCCAACAACGGCACCTCCGCCACCTCCTACTGCCTCAAAAAAGGTACACTTTAAACCAGAAATAGAGAATGTATCTCCTGAAGATTCAGGCTATGAAAGTTCATTAAGTGAAGAGTCTGGAAATGAGGAAATATCAAATTATCAAGAGAAAAGTAGTAAATCTTCAACAAAAGATTCGGAAGACTCAAAGTTAGCTAAAAAGGAGCCAACTCACAAAACGAAACCTAAGAAAAATGCAGGAACAAGAAGAGGATATAAAAAGAGACAGGCTCCAGAGCCACCAGCGCTAAACGCTACCAATCAAGAAATTAAGCAAGAAACTAAAGAAGATAAATCTGAAATACTGTCAAATCCTAAAAGGCTAGATATTGTTGATCAACAAGTGAGCACGAAACCAATAATAGTAGAAGTGACTTCGCAAAAATCAGCTGAAAGTAAACCAATCCTGAAAAAATCTGCTGATAAAGCATCATCAGAAGTAAAAGCGGTTATTATAAAAGAAAAAGTAAATAGCAAGAAGGACGGTAGAGTAAAGTCAATAGTAGGAAAGTTTGAGCAAAATCAAGTTGCTAAGAGCAAAGCCACCCCTGCAACACAAGCAGATATCGGTATGAAGAAAGATCCTGCACCATCGCAAGAAACTGCCTCCCAATCTCACTCATTTCCGGTAGGAAATAAAAGATCTAAAATGAACCCCATAACAGCAAAGTCCGATTCTAAACTTCCGGTTAGTAAAAAACCTCTTCTCACTCATGTTAGTGTAAAGAAAATAGCTGCACGATTTGAAAGCCATGGGAAGAAATAGTTGTAACCTATTGAACAAACCCTATAATATCCTTGATCTTTTTTATATTGTTATTTGCAATCTCTGCTGCTTTTTCTGTACCTTCTTTTAATATTTTATGTAAATGGAGCTGATCCCTCAAAAGACCGTTCAACTTCTCACGTATGGGTGATATAACACTGATGATTAAGTCAGCTAACTCTTTTTTAAAGTGTTTCATATCATGTTTATTCACTTCTTCACACACTTTTTCCACATTTAAATCACTAAGCACTGAATAAATGTTTACCAAATTGTTTACTTCTGGACGGCACTTTAAAGTAGCAAAATCAAAGCCTAGAATTGAATCTGTTTTTGCTTTTTCTATTTTCTTGACAATCAAGTCATCTGTATCGTCAAGGTTAATGCATGAGTATTCTGAAGAATCAGATTTGCTCATCTTGCTTGCTCCATCTCTTAAGCTCATTATTCTTGATGTGCAATCCAAAGTTAAGATTTCAGGTATGATGAAATGACTACATTTATAATGATTGTTAAAAGCTGATGCAATATCACGTGCAAGTTCTAAATGCTGTTTTTGATCATCGCCAACAGGAACATATTTAGTTTGATACAGCAATATATCCGCAGCCATAAGTACTGGGTAGCTATATAACCCAAGAGAAGCTTTTTGTCTATCGCTTCCAGCCTTATCTTTAAATTGAGTCATACGATTAAGCCAACCAATTGGTGTATAGCACCCTAGCAGCCAGCCCAATTCTGCATGACCACTAACTGCGGATTGATTGAAAATAATCGACTTTTCCGGATCTATTCCACATGCAATATAAGTTGCTGCTGCTTTAAAAATATTATTTTTTAATTCATTTGCGGGAAGCTTATTTGCTGTGATTGCATGCAGATCAACAACACAAAAAAGAGATTTATATTTATCCTGCAAGCCTATCCACTGCTTAATTGCACCAAGATAATTGCCCAAGTGTAATACTCCACTTGGCTGAATACCTGAGAAGACAACTTCTTCCATACCTTGAGTGTTTTATTAGTTACTTTCGCAATCAGCAGATTTTTTAGAAAGAATAACCATTGCAGGACGAAGCAACCTATTTTTAATGGTATAACCAGTTTGTAGTACTTCTACAATAGTGCCAGGCTCTTTTTCATTATCTTCTCTTTCCACAACAGCTTGATGTAAATTGCTGTCAAAAGAGTTACCTATTGGATCTATTTCTTCTATTCCATGTTTTTTTAGATCACTCACAATCTTTTGGTGCGCCACTTTTATTCCTTCATGAATAGGATCACCATCTTTCAAGTTTTCCATTGCTTTTTTTAAATTGTCACAAGAGTCGATCATATCACGTGCAAATTTTGTGACTGCATAATCACTTGCATCACTAATTTGCTTTTGCATTATACGTTTAACGTTTTCATTATCCGCAACAGCGCGACGTAAATGATCTTCAAGCTGAACTGCACGTTCTTTTAATATATTAAGCTCTTCACTTAAATCACCTGTTTGCTGATCTTCTTGATCATCCCCTTTTCGTTTACTGACCATATCTGCAAATTTCTTTTTTTTCTCTTTATTACTATCTGACATATCATTCACCCTTACAAACTTAATAAATATATAACAATCAATCTAAAAATATCAAGCGTTAGCTATCCTTGTCTTTCTATGCTTGCATTTAAAAAGTCAATCAAAGCAGTTTTATAAAGAGAATCAGAAAAAGTATCAATATTACTTTGCGCCATATTAATATAGTGTTTAGCTTCTTCCATAGAAACATGAATGGCATTATGATGATTAATATATTGTAATGCTTGGTCAAAATTGTGTCTAGCTGAAGAAAAAGATTTCTCCCAGAATTTTTGTTCTGATGAGCTGCCTTTTTCATATGCTATAATAGAAGGTAAAGTGACTTTACCTTCAAAGAAATCTTTTCCAAGTTGCTTTCCTAAAGTGCATTGATTAGCAGTATAATCTAGCACGTCATCAATTATTTGGAATGCCATGCCAAAATTAAACCCGAAATTCCTTAGCCTCTCTGTTTCGTCACTTGTGGCTCCAGATACTACTGATGCAGCCTCGGAGCATGCAGAAAATAAAGATGCTGTCTTTTCTCCAATGATATTAAAATAATTTTTCCTAATTGTGTTAGGGTCAAAACGCGTTGTCATCTGCTTTATCTCACCCTTGACAAGCAAATTAGATGCCTTAGATAAAATAGAGAGAACACTTAAATTCCCACATTCTATAAGCCATCTAAATGCTAAGGTCAATAATAGATCACCAACTAAAATGCTTGATTTATTCCCCCAAATTTTATTTGCTGTTGCAACTCCATGGCGTGCCTTACTTTCATCAAGCACATCATCATGAAGTAAAGTAGCGTTGTGTATAAATTCTACCGATGCAGCAATGTTGACCCTACTCTCTCCAGAGTAATTCAGCATTTTACATATAATAAAAATGAGCTTAGGCCTTATCTTTTTTCCTCCTGAATTAATAAGATGAGATGTAATATCGGTAGCAAGCTTAGTACCTTCATCATTGACATTTTTGAAGATAAAGTCATTCATAGCCAATAAATCAGAAGATACAATATCATCTAATTTACTACTTTTTGTTAAATCAGTGTTTAGCATTTAAGAGGACTTATGCTTCTTGCCCTTGTACTTTCTCAACTTTTTTCTTTTCTGTTTTTTTCGATTCTGTTTCTAAATCTACTATGCCTTTTTTAATGAACCACATTACCCTTTCAGTTGCTTGCGCTCCTACACTTAGCCAATGTTTTAATCTATCAGCTTTTACCACAACACGATTTTTATTGTCTTTTGGCAACATTGGATCATATTGTCCTATTCTCTCAATAAAGCGCCCATCTCTTGGTGCTCGTGAGTCGGCTACAACTATCCTATAAAAAGGACGTTTCTTTGCCCCAAACCTTGCTAACCTTATTTTAACTGCCATGTCAACCTTTATTCATATATTAATTACAATTTAAATACAATAAACAGCTCAAGTCAAACTAATTGTACCTCTTTTACCTAAAAATACAATATAGCCCCCTCCAATCACTCATAAAAGGAAGATAATAAACTTTTTTATATATCATCAATCATAGCATGATTAACTTCTACTCTATACTTTGATTTTAGATAGCTAATTAACTGTTCCTTTAGCGATATCATCACACGTTTTCCGGTGTCAAGCATGTTTAATTTACCATTTGATGAATGCATTTGTTTTAGAACGCCTATTATAATTTCATTATTGTATTGAATAGGATCTGTTACCGAATTAGTTGTTTTCATATTGAAAATCTCTTCTATGAAAGAAAAAGGGTAGTTTTGTTCATTGCGTTGTATTTGCTGGCCTTTAACCAATTTTATACCTTGCATTTCTTCCAAATCTGTCTTTTCTCTTAGTTGAACTGCTACTTCTTGTCCCATTTTAAACATTCTTTCTTTTATAAATTCACTACGCCAAAGCTTTATGGCTGATTCCCTACTTTCTTCAAAATTTTGTAATTTAGGAGGAACGATATCACTGATTTTTACACCAACAACAGTATCTCCAACACCCTTAAAATAATTCTTCTGATCTTTCTCGCGTGAAAAAATGAAAGAAATGAAATCACTGGAATTTCCTACTTCATTACCACTTTGGTCTTTCCCACTAGCATCTACTGGACCAATGGTTTGTATAGGTAAATTGTAATTATTGGAGATTTCTTCAATCGTTGCACCATTGTATATCTTATAATTCACTTGATTTATGAAATCATTGACTTTTTCAAAAGACTTTTGATTGGTTAAAACTGACCTTATGTCTTTTTTTAAATCAACCAAGTCTTCATCAGAGATTTGATGTATGCTTTCTACCTTTATTACGTGCCATCCAAAATTGCTTGTTAAAACTTCACTTACTTCACCTGTTTTGAGAGCAAATACCTTTTCTCTCATATTTTCAGGTAAGAAATCCTTAGTTATATTATTTACTCTGGTTTCATCGAGTTTCACTTTATTAAACTCTTCTATTATTTGTTCAAAGCTTGCTTTACTTTCTTCAAGTGCTCTTCTTGCTATTTCAGCTTTTTCTTTGGTAGGAAATATCACATTGAATATGTCTCTTTGATTTTTAAGTTCCTGATGTTCTATTATACTATCAACCTCTTCATCTGAAATTCTGATTTGATCTTCAAAATATTTTTGATCCAGAGAAATGTATTGCGCAGTTCGATACTCAGGGTAATAAAAATTGGACTTATTTCTTTCATACAAATCAAGTAAGGCTTGATCATCTGGTTCAGGAACGTCTGTAATTGCATTCTCAGTTATTTTAACAATATCAACTACTCTAGTTTGGTAGCGATTTTTGTATATCTGCTCATCAACACTCTCACCAAAAGTTACCGGATAATTATCTTTAAATAACGAAGTCATGAACATCATTGCAGGCAGGATTTTCTCTAGTTTTTCTATATATTCCTTTTCTGTTATATGCAGGCTATTTAGAGTTTGATGGAATTTATTATGGTCAAATTCTCCTTTATCGTCCTGAAAGTACTTGGTATTTTTTATGTGGCTTTTGATAGATTCTTCTCCAACTTTTAATCCAAGTTCGCTAATTAGGTTAAACAATAGTTTTTGCTCTATAAGTGCGTTAAGTAAATCATATTTCAGCTTTTTTACTTGTTCTTTACTTACATCAGATCCAGAAATTTGCTTTTTATAATTTTGATATAGTAATTTATATTCATCTGATGTTATAACTTCCTTTCCTACTTTAGCTAATTCTTTCCTTTCATCATCATTTGATAAAAGATTGCCAATCCCCATAAAGATTAATAAGCAAACTAAAAGGAGAACGATTGCCTTGGTAAAAAAATTTCTAATACTCATTGTAAACTTAGTTAACTAACACTTAAATTTAGAATAGCAATAATTTAATATTTGTAAATCTATTAACAAATTAGCTAATATATGTAATATTGTAGTGTATTAAATTGAATGGAAGCTTATATTAACCTAAGAGCCTGTAAGTGATCTCTGAATATGGTAAGATGAGGTATAGTTGACATGAGGTAAAGTATGAGGAATACATATCCAAGTGACATAAGTTGTGAAAAATTCGAAAAGATTAGACTAATTTTAGAAAGCGTGCGAAAGAAAACAAAGCCAAGAAGATTAGGTTTATATGAGTTATTTTGTGGTGTGCTTTATGTACTAAAAAGTGGCTGTCAATGGCGAATGCTTCCAAAAGAGTTTCCAAGATGGCGAAATTTTTACGATTACTTCAAGAAATGGAGTAAAAAAACGAATGAAGATAGAGAAAATGTTCTAGAAATTGTCTTTAAAAAAATTGGTTGGAGAGAACAGTGGTCGAAATACCAAAACAAGCTTCTGCATCATTGATGCCCAAAGTGTAAAAAATACCGATACTGCTGAAGAAAAAGGTTATGATGCTGGCAAGAAAATTTCAGTAATAAAGCGTCATATCGCAGTTGATACACAAGGTTTGACACACGCAATTCATATAACAACGGCAGAAATAACTGATCGTAGCAGTGCTTTGACAATGGTTAAAAATGCTAAAGAAAGTCTCTCTGAAGTTAAAAACATACTGGTTGATGCAGGCTACACTGGAGAAAATTTTGCAACACAGATAAAAGTAACTATTGGTGCAACTGTTGAGGTGAAGCACCTTTGCTGTATTGCCAAAAAGATGGGTTGTTGAGAGATCTTCTTTTGCCTGGTTGGAAAAATGTAGGCGACTTTGGAAAAATTGCGAGCGTAAATTTAATACTAGCCTACAAATTTGCTTTTGCTTCTTTCCTCTTCAAAAGATTATGAACAGGTTCTAAGAGATAAGAAATATAAACCAAAAAGCCATTGGATGACAAAGTTAATGCTTTTTTAGTTTTAATGGTTTATATTTTATTTCTATAACAGCAAAGGAATATTAAAATGGGAGATGTTTTTTCGATGTCAATGGAATCTTCTAAAGACAATAAAGATAGAAATGAACAATTTCTCATGCAAGTAGCTGCTTGGTTGGTTGATAACACTAGCTTAACTTTTGATCAAATAGCACAATGTTGCAAGTTATCCCTTGAAAAAGTACAAGACATAGCTGATGAGGAAATAGAAGTTGAAAAGTATGACCCTATTATTTCTGAAATAATTACTGAAAAAGAAATCGATAATTGCAAAAAAAATCCAAATCGTGTACCAAATTTGATTATAAAAAATATGAAAAAAAGGGCAAAGACGATTAGCTTTCTTGCCTTTGCTTCCACAGCAAGGCGTAGAGATAAACCTAATGCGATTTATTATTTGGTAAAAAAATTTCCTATCTTGAACAATAATGTAATAGCTAAGCTAGTTGGTACAACAAATTACACAGTTGAGCAGGTAAGAGATAGATCTCATCATAACATACTCAATATCAAACCTCAAGATCCTGTACTACTTGGTTTATGTAGCCAGGAAAATTTAGAAGCGGAAGTAGAAAAAGCGAAAGTAGAAGAAGAGAAGAAACAAAGATTAAAAAATATAAATAATAGCTATTGATGATTCTCAAATTCTTGTACTTTGTTAATATTAAATTAACTTGACTTGTTAGTTTTTATCAGTATAATGCAAGTAAAGTATCTAGTTTAATAATAATTAAGTCTAAATACGCACTGAAAACTAGCTCAGCCTAATTTATTGTTTTATATTCACATTTTAGGTTAGTAAGCATCAATTAAAATTTTTGGAGGATTATGACAACAATCAATGAAGATGTCTTAGCAAAAGGAGGGGTTGTAGGTCAACCTGAAAAAAGCGAACAAATTCATAATGCTGACGCAGTAAAACAAATGACCAGTGAAGGTGATGAAAAAAACAAGAAAACATTGGACCTGAGCGAATTGAAAGAGAAAACAGCAGAAGAATTGTTAGAGCTAGCTGAAGAAAGAAAAATTTCAACTAGTGGTAAAGGCAATGGCAGGATGCTAAAACAGGAAATGATATTCAGTTTAATGAAGAAAATGAGTGAAGAAGGAGGCATAACCACAGGAAGTGGAGTAGTGGAAATATTGCCTGATGGTTTTGGTTTCTTACGTTCATCAAGTGCAAATTATGCTCCAAGTACCGATGATGTTTATATTTCCAATGGCCAAATAAAGAAGTTTAATTTACGTACAGGAGATATGGCATGTGGAGAAATAAGGCCACCTGGTGATAAAGAAAGATATTTTACTTTAACTAAGGTTCAAAGTATAAACTCTACTGAAATCAGTGAATTAAGAAAGTACGTCCATTTTGATAATTTGCTTCCGCTTTATCCTGAAAAAAGCCTCATCCTTGAAAACAACAGTAGCGGAGATAATAAAAAAGATATAAACATGCGTGCTGTAGATATAGTTACACCTCTTGGAAAAGGACAAAGAGCATTGATAGTTGCTCCACCTCGTACAGGAAAAACGATATTGCTTCAGCAAATGGCTCACTCTATAGCTACAAATCATCCTGAAATAGAACTAATAGTATTACTTATAGATGAAAGACCCGAAGAGGTGACAGATATGATACGCTCTGTAAAGGGTGAAGTGGTAAGCTCTACATTTGATGAACCTGCCTACCGTCATGTCCAACTTGCTGAAATAGTAATAGAAAAAGCTAAAAGAATGGTTGAACACAAAAAAGATGTAGTGATTTTGCTTGATTCTATAACTCGTCTTGCACGTGCTTATAATGCAGTCATTCCTTCGTCTGGAAAGGTTCTAACCGGCGGTGTAGATTCAAATGCGCTGCAAAGACCAAAACGCTTTTTTGGAGCAGCGCGTAATATTGAAAATGGTGGTTCTTTGACAATCATCGCTACAGCCCTTATAGAAACTGGTTCAAAAATGGATGATGTTATTTTTGAAGAGTTTAAAGGCACAGGTAATGCTGAAATTATACTAGATAGAAAACTTGCTGATAAACGTATATTCCCTGCTATTGATATTACAAAATCCGGAACAAGGAAGGAAGAGCTATTAGTTGATAAGGCCATACTAAATAAAATATGGGTATTGCGTAGGATACTTAACCCTATGGGATCTGTTGAAGCAATGGAGTTTTTACGTGACAAATTACTTTTAACAAAGAGCAATGCTGACTTTTTTAACTCCATGAATCACTAAAAGTAAGCCAATTCTGATGGAGCAAAAAAGCAAAGCTCTCTTATAGCTAAAATAATTTGGATTTATCAAAATATATTAAGCTGGCAATCTACCTTAAGTTGCTATTCCAACTTATAGCACTGATTTTGATCAAAAATTTTATGTAGTCAGTTTATTTACAATCGATTTTCCAGTGTCAGCCACTTAGATGACATCTTTTTGACTCTTAATATTAATATCAATTGTGTACCAGTGTTGAAATGACCCACTCAAAAGGGGATTGTATTTACTCTGAATCAGATGATAAATTAGATGCTTGGTAAGCGTAATTTGGAGCTTCCTGTGTAATGATTATATCATGAGCATGACTTTCTCTTAACCCTGATGAAGTAATAGTGACAAATTTGCAGTTTTTTTTCATCTCTTCTATATTACGGTTGCCAGTGTAACCCATTGCAGCTTGCAACCCACCAATTAACTGACAGATCACTCCTGAAGCTGGACCTTTAAAAGGAACTCTTGCTTCTACTCCTTGTGGGACTAAATCAAGTTTTGAATCTTGAAAATAACGGCTAGCTGACCCTCGTTTCATTGCACTAATAGATCCCATTCCTCGATATTCCTTATATGCTCTACCCTTATACATGATAATCTCACCTGGGCTTTCCTCAGTACCAGCAAAGATTGAACCTATCATCACAGTATCAGCACCAGCTGCAATAGCTTTTGCAACATCTCCCGAATATTTTATTCCACCATCAGCAATTAGTCTGACGTTTTTTGTTTTACAAACCTCTGCAATATTCTTGATCGCAGAGAATTGTGGCATACCAACGCCTGTAACTATTCTGGTAGTACAAATTGATCCTGGCCCTATTCCAACTTTCACTGCATCAACACCAGCATCAATCAACGCTTCAGCAGCCTCCTTTGTTGTAATATTTCCGCCGATTAATTGCGTATTCGGATACATCTTTTTTATTTCCTTAATAGTGCTGACAACGTTCTCGGAATGACCGTGAGCGGTATCTACAATAACCACATCAACTTCTTCTTCGACCAAAGCTTCACATCTTTCTATACCGTCTTTTTTACCAGTACCAATTGCAGCGGCAACTCTGAGTCGACCTTTACTGTCTTTACATGAATTTGGATATCTATTGTATTTTTCGATGTCTTTAACTGTGATTAGACCTATGCAACAAGAATTTTCATCAACAACCAAAAGCTTCTCTATTCTATTTGCATGCAACAATTTCATTGCTGAGGCGCTATTTACTACCTGCTCTCGAACTGTTACTAACTTATCTTTTGTCATTACCTCGGAAACTTTTATATTCATGTTCTGGTCTTCAATAAACCTCACATCTCGATTAGTTAAAATTCCCACTAACTTGCGTTGATCAACTACAGGAATGCCGGAATAATTATACTCTCTCATTAATGAAACTGCTTCTGCAACTGTTTTATCTGGGGAAATTGTAATTGGGTTATACACGATCCAGCTTTCATATTTTTTCACCCTTCTTACTTCTAACACTTGTTCATCTATTGATAAATTCTTATGTATGCAACCTATTCCACCATGTTGGGCAATAGCTATTGCAAAGCCTGATTCAGTGACAGTGTCCATTGCAGAGGATATGAGAGGGATATTTAGTTCTATATTATTTGTTAGATAAGTTCTTGTGTCTGCATCACGAGGCAATACATCAGAATAGGCCGGTAAGAGAAGTACATCGTCAAACGAATAACAAGCTTCCATTTTTTTCATATGCTTTATTTAAAGCTTATACGCCAATTAATGAAATTGCAATAGAGCTTTTGCAAAATTAGCCTGGCTCCAGCTATTTTTAGATCAAAATAGGATAGAAGAGGTATGTAGCTCCTAATATATTTATCGCATAATTATATTATTTGCTAGCAAACAGAACTGCTCAATAGTTAAGCTTTCTGGACGTTCGTCTCCACTCAGTTTAGCATTCTCAAGAGTAGTTGAGACATCACTAGTTATACTTTGCAAGCTATTTCTCAGCATCTTTCTTCTTTGAGCGAACACAGCACGTGTTAGCTTTGTTAAGGTTTCTAAATTTACTGCAAATCTTGGAGTGGGTAAAGGTTTTACTGTAATTACTGAAGAATATACTTTTGGTCTTGGAAAAAATTCCTTAGGTTCAATATCAAATTCCTTTTTTATGTCGCATAGTAACTGGCTTAGCACTGATAGGGAACCATAATCTTTAGAATTAGGTTCTGCTGTAATACGCTCTGCTACCTCCTTTTGGAACATTAACGTCAAATTCGTAAAAAATTTTATATTATTTAACCACTTTAAAAATAACGCTACTGAGATATTGTAAGGCAAGTTAGCAATGACTTTGACTGGACATTCTACCAGCTCTTTTTCTACAACATTAAGTGCATCTGCTTCTATAATTCTATATTTTCCCTGATGCTCATTTAGCAATTGTTCGTGATGTTTCACTAAACTACTATCTTTTTCTATAGAAAGTAGAAACTTTGGATTATATGCCAATATTTCTCTTGTTAACGCACCATACCCAGGACCAATTTCAATAACATTAAAATCTTTCAGGCTACCAGCTAAGGCAACTATTCTTTTTATTATCTCATTCGATAAAATAAAATTTTGCCCTAGACTCTTTTTTGGCTTCAGTAAAAATTTTTTCATATGATCTTAGTATGCAGTATTTTAAAAATTAGTTGACGAAAATTCATCAATAATTGTATATTGTCAGTGTATTTAATGCCGGCTTAGCTCAATTGGTAGAGCAACTGACTTGTAATCAGTAGGTTGTCAGTTCAAGTCCGACAGCCGGCACTCTCATTCATATAAGAAAAATTGATGTCTTTTTTAATAGTAGCAAATTGGAAAATGAATGGAACACGTTCTTCATTTGTTGACTTTATAGGCAAACTTAACAACAAGAGCAACGAAATTACCTCTAAATTAGTAATTTGCCCTCCTTTTACATCATTTCAAAGCAATATAGAGTTGAACAACAATATTAAAATAGGAGGACAGAATTGCCATCATAAAGAGTTCGGTTCTTACACAGGTGAAATTAGTGCAGGAATGTTGAAGGAACTAGGATGTAGTTACGTAATACTTGGACATTCTGAAAGGGCTCATGAAAAAGATAGTGAAATAAAACTTAAATCGAAAACAGCAATAGAATCAGGATTACACCCAATCATCTGTGTAGGTGAAAACTCAGAAGATTATAAAAATAAAAAAACAAAAGAAGTAATAGAATATCAATGCAAAAACCGTTTGCCAACACAAGGTGAATATACCATAGCATACGAACCGATATGGGCAATAGGAACAGGAAATGTGCCAAATAATGACGCAATTGCTGAGGTGATAGAGATAATAAAATTGTGTACTGGTAAAAAACACATTATATATGGTGGCTCAGTCAGCTCAGAAAATATAGGAAACTTGCTCAGTATTCCAAATCTGTTCGGAGTTTTAATTGGTAGTGCAAGCTTAGATTTTGATCACTTTTATCAAATTATACAACAAGTCAAGAAAAAATTTTCTCTTAATTAATTCTAAAGGATAAATACTCTTATTGTCATGGCAAGGGAGTTGGCAAAATGTGTCAAGGAGTTTTCTATTGGCTAAGGTTGTGACAATAAAGTTAAGCACTGCCAAAAACTATGGAAGAAGTCATTATAATTTGTATTATATCTTTATAAAATGGTTCGCATAAGTTATCTAGAAGTGCAACTAAACAAATACAAAAATCAAAGTGTTGCGGTTTTCGGCCTTGGTAAAACTGGTTTGTCCGTTATTAATGCTCTAACAAAAAGCAGTGCAAAAATATATGCATGGGATGATAATAAAGAGCAAATAGCAAATGCAAAAAAGATATATAAAGAGTGTAACTTTACTCATCCCAATGAGTATAATTGGCATGAGATAAGCACACTAATTTTGAGCCCTGGAGTGCCAATACCAACGCATTGGGTAGTAAAACTTGCAAGAAGCTTTGACTGCAAAATAAAATCAGACATTGAGCTATTTCTTGAAACTAAAACTACAAATCAGAAGGTTATAGGCATTACAGGAACAAATGGCAAATCAACCACCACGTCACTAATAGGGCACATATTAAAATCCACAGGGAAAAAAGTAGCTATTGGCGGGAATTTAGGTGTGCCTATTTTGGATTTAGAAAGAGATGCAGAAATTTATGTAATTGAATTCTCCTCTTTTCAATTGGAGCTAATAAATAAAATTAATGTAGACATTTCTGTATTGCTAAACATCACACCAGACCACATAGATAGACATGGAAGTATGAATAACTACATAGCAACTAAATTAAAACTGATAAACAGTAGCAAGATTGCCGTGATAGGATGTGATAACAAAATTACCGCTGATGTATTCAATAAATTCACTGGGAACAAAATTCCAATTTCAGTAACATATTCCCTGGTGTCATTCCAGCGCGTGACCAGAAAAGAAAAACCATTGCCAACTACCCAGATGACAGAGGGTAGTGCAAGAGATCTAATATCATTGGCAGATAACAATTTGCTTGATTATAGTGAACAGATTACTGGTATAGATCGAAATTATCTGGATCCCAGTGTCAGCTACTTGGATGACAAAAGGAGTGCTGAGATTCAGGAGATCTCGCTAAAACTAGAGAATCACAACTTATCAATGAGTGATATGAAAGTAAACCTAGTATCCAATGTAGAAAATATAGTAGCTGCACACGCTGTGTGCAAGTTACTTGGAGTAGATAGCAGCACTATTGTCAATGAAATCAAATCCTTTCCAGGGCTAAGACACAGAAATGAATTTCTTGGCAAAATACATAATGTACTTTTTATCAACGATAGCAAAGCAACCAATGCAGAATCGACCGAAAAGGCAATTTTATCTTATAAAAACATATACTGGATTGTTGGCGGAAAAAGCAAAAAAGGCGGAATAGAATCATTAAGCAAGCATTTCACCAAGATTAGAAAAGCTTTTCTTATTGGAGAATCAACTGAAGTTTTTGCAAACATTATGGAGAACAAAATAGATTATATGAAGTGCTATAATCTAGAAAACGCATTTAAACTGGCTTTTGAAGAGGCCATAAATAGCAAAGAAGAAGTAGCGATATTACTTTCTCCTGCATGTTCTTCTTTTGATCAGTGGAAAAATTTTGAAGAGCGCGGTGAAGCATTTTGCAGAATGTTTGAAAATCTCAGGTATAATTATATGTGATGTTTAGTATAATATTGTATGGAACAAAAGTTAATAGTAGATGAGCTGATTAAGGTTGTTCCATTTGAAGGAATAAGTGATGCAACCTTATTGAAAGCGTGCACGAACCTTAACTTAGCCAATAGTTTTTGTAAATTTCAAAATGGAATATATAGTGCTTTGGAGTACATAGCAGAAAACTTAAATAGCTCAATGGAAGCTGAACTAAGAAATTCCAATTTAGAAGATATGAAAGTGCGAGAGCGGGTAAAGTTAGCTATTCAAATACGCCTTTCAAACTATGCTAAGTTACAAAATTACAGAGAGTTTTTAAAAAATGTTTTATCATTCTCCATATTACCCCAAAATACATACTTTTCTAGTAAACTCTTGTACAAAACTGTGAGCACAATTTGGTACGGTATTTACGATCAATCAACAGATTTTAATTATTATACAAAAAGGGCAATATTAGCTGGAGTGTACTTAAGTACGATACTTTTTTTTATCAATGATTACTCAGAAGATTTTGTGGATACTCTCTCATTTCTTGACAGGCGTATCAACAATGTCATGACGTTTCAAAAGTTTAAAACCCGTTTGAATAGAATGGTAAGAAACTTCTTATAGCCTCTTTACTTATACGAGTTACTCGTATTTATACCTAAAGCTGCCTTGATTTTTATGTTAAGATAATTGACATCCACTAACAGTGAGCTTAACAAAGAACTTGATTGAAAGCAATACATTAGAAAGTAGTTTTGCTGGAAACTTGAAGTAGACAGAATTGATACACATAAAGCTGATCCATGTACAAAAGTATCTGTTCAGATACACGACTAATGCTGTGTGATCCATAGAGGTTATTACAATAAGAATGTAAGATCAAATAGAAATTTGGATTTGCAGTAGTTTATAGACCTTATTACAATTGCAAAGGATAAATTCTAGGGTTAAACTACGTCTGAGTTGGATAAAACTATACAAAATGACTACTTTTAGCAGCAAACATTAGAGCAGTTTTTCCAAGAGAAGTTTTTTCATAGTCAAAATGAGGTAGACTAAGAGTACTAACTACATAATTAACACCTGCGTTTGCTATTTCTACTAAGTATTTTACTACATCCAAGTGACCTGCTTGAGCAGCATCAAGTAAAAAGAGTGGAGCAACTATCTCCATGAGGCTTCTTTTGCCTTTTTTTGCTTGCTTAATATTTATAGCTAAAGCTTCAGGGTGTCATTTCAGTGCGTGACGCAGAGATGTAGGGAGATTGAAGATCAGTGCTTGACACTGGAATGGCTTTGTTGCACCACTCAAGGAAAGAACAGGCAGTTACTGATGGAATTTGTTATAAAATAGATATTTAGCCGACAAAGGAAAAATATGCCAATAAGAATGAAAGTCAGTAACTGCAATGAATATAACAAATTTCTTCAAGAAAGGGGAAATGTTTTTCATTATATCAACGATGCCATTGAAAATTGGTACGAAAATAGTCCAAAAGTAGCAGGTGGCAACAATGTCTACAGCGACAAAGTAGTGATTCTAATTCACATAATAACCTATCTATTCAGGATTGGTCTTAGGCAAACAGTGGGATTTATAGAGAAATATCTTGAGCAAATAGGGAAAATTTTGCAAATTATCAGCTATTCGCAGGCTTCAAGAAGGTTTAAAAAGCTTAATATCAAAATCAACGACTGCAGAGTTGATAAGAACGATATGGAAGATATTGAAATTGCTATAGATAGTACAGGTATCAGCATCTACAATAATATTCCAGGCCATAGTAAGGCAAATGGTACAGATAGAAAGTATCGCCGCTATGAGCAAACAAGATGTAATGCTAGAGATAGGTAGTAAAAAAGTTATAGCTGCAAAATACAGTAGTGGAGTTTATTCCGACCACTATGGAGCCTGTGATCTTATTGAAAGAGTGGATACCAAGTATAACATAAGCACGATATATGCAGATAGATCGAAAGAAGTTATACAAACTGTGCGATGAGCTTGACATAAAGACAAGGATTCCTCCGCAAAATAATGCAGTAGAGCATCCAAAGTTGGATTATATGAATGAGAGAAATTCTACAATCAAGCTCATAAAGTCATATGATGAAGATGGTATGAAGAGGTGGAAAAAAGAGATAAATTATTGGAAGAGATCTTATATAGAAAGTTTTTTCTCGCGACTGAAGCAAATATTTGGATTTAGTTTTAGGAATAAATCTGAGATTAATCGTGAGAAGGAACTGCTACTCAAGTGTTATTTGCTTAACAAATTTACTGAAATAGGCATGGCTAAGTTTGATATAGCTTCATGAATTTATTATACATTACCCACTATCCGAAGAGCTGTGCAACAAAGCCATTCCAGCGTCACGAGAAAGTAGCAGATTTATGACGGCAGTGCCCAGAGGTGTCATTCAGTAGCACCTTGTCGTTCCAGTAGCTCTTTCGGTATTATTCAAGTAGCCTATTCGGTGTCATCCCAGTTCTTGACACTGGGATCCAGTTAAATTTACGAGTATAAAAGTAGCTGCTTTATGTTAAATACAACGTTTTGATGATTATGAAAAACCAGTGTCAAGCACTGGAATGACATCTTCCTACAGATAATGTTCGTACAGTTGTAACTGGAATAACACCATCATAAAGGAGCCAGTGTCAGCTACTTGAATGACACCAATCAGATATGCTAATACCAATTCCCACTATGCAAAGAACAGATAGACAATAATGGGAAAGAAGTGATAATAAAGTAGATAAAATAGAGAGGTATAAATGGCATTAAGGTCAAAACTATTAGACGAAAAAGTTGTAAATTTGGCGAAAGAAATGTTAAAAAAGGTCAGAAATAACGCATATGTTTCAAAAAAGTTACAAGCGGTGATAGCAGGAAAAGAAAGTAGTATAAGCGCTGTGGCAAGAATATGTAAAATTTCAAGGACTGCTTTGACTGAATGGATAAAGCATCTAAAATTTGGTAGAGTAGAAAGATTATTTGCCCCGTCTCAGCGGCGAAGAAAAAGCAAATTAAAGAAAAATCAACGTGAGCAAATTGAAATATGGGTAGAAAGAAATCCAAATATTACTATTAAGGAAGTGCAGATAAAAATCTCAGAGGAATTTGGCCTAAACATTAGCAAATCAACAGTGCACCGTGAGATACAAAGGATGAAATTTTCTTATATAACACCGAGGCCAATGCACCATAAACAAGATAAAAACAAGCAAGAAGAGTTTAAAAAATACTTCAATAAAATAGTCAATTCCCACCCTGAAAAAGAGGTGTTTTTTTGATGAATCACGATTTGGAACTCATTCAAAAATCGGACACGGATGGTTTAAAAAAGGGGTCAGAACGCAGGTTAAAATGAAAATTGGTAGACAAAATTTCTATATCTACAGTGCGGTAAATCCAAGAAGTGGTAAGAAAATCAGCCTACTTGCTCCATATGTAAACACTGATTGTATGAATATATTTCTGGAGCAGATGTCGAAAGATTTAGGCACGAAAAAAGCCTTTCTTGTAATGGATTGTGCAAGTTGGCATAGATCAAAAAGTTTGAAATTTCAGGAAAACATTACCATTATATACTTGCCTCCTTATTCACCGGAACTGAATCCTGTTGAGAGGTTGTGGCAATATATCAAATACAATACTTTACGTAACAGAGTCTACGATACCATAGGCTTACTTGCAGATGTTCTGTGTAATTTTATTGTCAGTATTTCCAGCACTACTATTAAACGAGTTTGTAATGTTTCTTATTTGTTCGATTAGTAATGGAATTTGGTATAACTTAACCCAATTTTTAAATTTTTTGCTGTCAACATTAATGATTCATCAAAGAAGCTATTAATATCACCAATACTATCTATATTTTTCACACTGATAGATTGGTCAATTCTTTTAACTAGATTAGATAAAACTTTGTTAGGGCCAACTTCAACAAACTTATTAGTGCCATGGCTTGTCATATATAAAACCATCTCTCTCCATCTTACTCTACTTACAACTTGCTTAGCGAGCAAAGCTCTTATGATCTCTGGATCACTTTCTTCCTTAGCTGTAACGTTTGATACAAAAGGAATCGAAGGGCGAGTTATGTTGATGCTTTTTAAAAATTCCAGAAGTTTTTCATCAGCAGGTTTCATAAAAGATGAATGAAAAGGCCCACTAACTTGTAATTTTATCATTTTCTTGACACTTGAGTTTTTGAATAAATCAGGTAAGACCTCAAGAGCCTCTGCAGTACCACTCACCACTACCTGCCCACCACCATTATCGTTTGCAATTTCACAATCAATTTGAGCTGATTTTAATATACCTTCTACTTCACTTATTTCTGCTCCAAGTAGAGCAAACATTCCACCTTTGCATTTTAGTGAAGCTTCATGCATTGCTTCGCTACGAACTTTTAGCAACTTGACTGCAGACTCAAGCGTCAATGCCCCTGCAGCACACAGCGCTGTATACTCGCCAACTGAATGCCCACAAACATACTGAACGCTGTAAAGAGATTCACCAAATACGTGCTTCATAACACGTAGCGTTGCAATTGACACTGCCATTATAGCTGGCTGAGCGTTTTCCGTGATGGTTAATTTCTCAATAGGGCCATTGAAAATCAAATGAGACAGCTTTCTACCCAATATGTCATCTACTTCATCAAATACGTTCCTTGCAACTGAAAATTCATCATATAAGCTCTTTCCCATTCCTACAAATTGGGAGCCCTGACCAGGAAAAGCAAAAATCATAAAAAGTTTTTCATTCTTCATTGATAATACTACTTTATTTATTTTTTGTCAATATTTCACAATAATGATTGACCAAATGAACCAGATTCACTAAAATCTTAGCTGGTAAGAAATTTGTAAGAACAATGGCAGAAATCGACTATCACAAAGTTACTATAGTTATGACAGATGGTCAAGAGTTTGAAACTTATTCCACTTATGGAAAAGAAGGTCAAAGAATAAAGCTTGATAGAGATCCTCTTACTCATCCTGCATGGACTGGAAGTTTGACAAGCGGTTCAGGGGAGAAGGATAGTAAAATAGCTAAGTTTAATGATAAATACGGGAGTCTTTTTTAGTTCCTCCCCTCTTTATTTAACATGTATAAATATAAAAATGTAGGCTATATTGCTTCTTCGCTACCCAAGTCTCAGGAAGTATCTAAACTACTACAGGAGCTTAATTTTATCAATATAGCAGAAGCAAGTAAGCCTGAAGTTGATTTGCTGATAGTTGTTGGCGGTGATGGTTTTATGCTACGCACTCTGCACAACTACGTCATAGGAAATAAAGATATACATGTGTATGGAATAAATACCGGTAACGTCGGATTTTTGATGAATAAATGCTTTGAAGATCTAATTGATCATATAGAACATGCAGTTCCTACTCAGCTAACTTTACTAAAAATGGAAGCCAAAGACATAAATGGCAAAAAACACCATTACATCGCAGTAAATGAAGTGTATGTCTTTAGAAATGCAAATCAAATAGTGGAGATGAATATTACCATTAATGATAAGCTAAAAGTAGAAAAATTCAGAGGAGATGGAATTATATTGTCTACCCCAACAGGTAGCACTGCATATAACTTCTCTGCCGGTGGGCCAATCTTACCACTTAATTCAAATTTACTTGCACTGACTTCCATTAATAGCTACTACCCAAGGCGTTGGAATGGAGCGCTAATCTCAAATGATACAATAGTGCAAATTGATATCAATGATGTGAAAAATCGTCCAGCACTTGTAGTATCAGATTACAAGGAATTTCACGACATATCGCAGGTAAAAATACAGAAAGATCACGAAAATACAGTCACTCTACTTTTTGACAAAGATTGCCCTTTGAATGAAAGGATCTTTGATCAGCAGTTCTTATACTAATATTTATTCTTAAATTAGTATTCACTATATCTTAATAACTATAGCGTAATCAACATAACATTGTAATTAATTTTGGAGCGAATATGCCTGGATCAGCAAACGTAGGAAACGTCAGAACAACTGAAAGAGGTGGAATAGAACAAACAATTCCACCACAACCACAACCTCGCAAAACAACGAAACAAACAAATGGTGAAAATGAAATTTTACAACATACAAGTTCGGCTAGCGAATCAAGTTCTTATGAAGAAAGGCAAGAAGAATCGAATGGTGCAAATACAGAACCTATTTATGCATCCATAGGTCCAAATACAAAATCTCCAAAAAAGAGTTCAGGTAGTGTATCAGTTAGCAGATCACCTTCTCCTCCACCATCATATCAAACAGATGGCTCTGAAAAATCTTTGCTTGGAGATAATAAAAAGACAAACAGATTTTTACAGAAAGTAAAATATACGATGCAAAAGAAGAAAGTTACAATGCCTTTCGTAGGTCTTATTACGGCATGTTGTATTACAGCAATCGTTTTAGCTGTGAAGCAAAGAGAATTCATTGGATTCATCGGCAGCATAAATCCTGTTACTATATTTGTCGGAGTATTAGCGTCTTGTTTAGCCTTGGGAATTATGTGGGAATTTATGCAAGCAGTACGTACTAAGGAGCACAAGATCACAAAAAGAGATACTCAAGAAGTTTTAGATGAGATATCAAATACACTTTCAAAAGACGAGGAATGCATCAAATCTTTGGTATTAAAATATAGCAACGGTAATCGTGTTTACTTTACGTTTCACTCTCTTCCAGAAAAAGCAAAAAGTAATCCGAACATCGTAGAACTTACAGGCCAGCCAATCTATTACAAGAGTAAAGTAAATTCATTAATCAATGATAGAATATGGCTTCCTATCTTAGGAACAGTTCTTATTACTGGAAACATAACCTTCCCTTTAGCACTTTATTCAACAGGTGGTTTGAGCAACATAGTAAGTTCATACACAAATCCTACTATTTACTGGCCAATCGTTGCAATTTCAGGCACTCTACTGCTTTTCACTTTAGCTTGCACAATTCATCATTGGAGCAAAACTGATTTTAAAGATTACTTGTTATTAGATACAAAAGATGCTAGTAGTGGAAAGCCCAATGAAACAGCTATTAGAACTATCAAAAAGAGTGAAGAAAAGATTAGTTCAAAATTGTTACAAGTAGTTGCTGAACGATGTGGCCATCCAGATATTACTTATATTATTAATTAAATCTGGCTCGTACTTCTTTTTATCGCTATTCCAGTACTGTAACTGCAACGTTTTGAAGATTTACACTTGCTAAGACCTTGCTATTTTGATAGCTTGAGATGATGACAAGGAAGGGGTTTGTTTATGAAAAAAGGTTTAATATTTATATCTTTAGTAGCGGCTTTATTGATAGTCGTTAATTTTTTATATAAAAATAGCGGAATTGATGATTCACAAGTAGTAAACGTTTATTCATCTCGTAAAGAAGAATTAGTACATAGTTTGTTTGATGATTTTACAAAAACCACTGGAATCAAGGTACGTTATATCATTGACGATTATTCCCAATTGCTTTCACGCATGGAAAATGGTGGTGAAGCTGATTTGTTTTTAACTGCAGATGCAGTGAATTTGATTTTAGCCAAAAAAAGAGGGCTCTTATCTCAAGTGGATTCAGAGACTCTAAAAAATGCCATACCTGCAAAATTTAGAGATAATGAAGATTATTGGTTTGGTCTCACAAAAAGAGCTAGAATATTGGTTTACAATAAAGAATCAGTAGATCCTAAGGAATTAAGTACCTATGAAGATTTAGCGAATGAAAAATGGAAAGGGAAAATATTAGTACGCTCTTCCACAAGTCCATATAACCGATCATTGATCGCTTTTATGATTGCAAAAAATGGTTTTGAAAAAACAAAAGAATGGGTGAGTGGAATTGTAAGCAACATGGCAAGAAAACCAAGCGGTGGTGACACAGATCAAATTTATGCTGTAGCCGCTGGTGAAGGCAATGTTGCAATAGTAAATAGCTACTACTTTGCAAGAATCCTTTCATCAGAAAATAAAAAGAATATCACAGAAAAGTTAGGAGCTTTCTTTCCGAGTGATGGTGTAATGGTGAATATTAGTGGTGCAGCAGTAACAAAAAACGCAAAACACAGAGAAAATGCCATAGCTTTATTGGAGTTTTTTGTAAGCAAACAGGCTCAAGAGCTATATGCTAAAAAAAATCAAGAATATCCTATTGTTGAAGGTATTGAAACTTCTGATGTGTTAAAATCTTGGGGAAATTACCTACAAAGTACTCTGCCTATAAGTGAGCTTGAGAAGCATCTCTTTGAGGCTGTTATGATAGCAGATGAATGTAAGTGGAAATAAAATTTTATAGCTTCCTTCTACTTTACTTTACAGTTGTGTAATTGAAATTAAGAAAGTAGAATAAGCTCAAAAAAGGAGCTATGGACAAGAGAAGGAATTTATTAAATATCTCAGACCTCACAATCGGTGATGTAGAAAATATAACTAAATTAGCCAATCAATACCTTGAAGAAAAAGTTGAAAATAGTCATGTTCTGAAAAATAAAATAGTCATAAACCTATTCTTTGAAGATTCAACACGTACGCTCGCATCTTTTGAAATAGCAGCAAAGAGCCTTGGAGCAAATGTTATAACTTTACCAATAAAATCTTCTTCTATTAACAAAGGGGAAGATCTAAAAGATATGATAAAAACACTAAATGCAATGAATCCTGACTATATGATAATCAGGCATAAAAGTAGTGGTATTATTAATACATTGGCAAAGCATGTCAACTGCTCGCTAATCAACGCAGGCGATGGAAGCAGTGAACACCCAACTCAAGCTCTTGCAGATTATCTCGTAATTATCAGTCATAAAAAGCAAATAAAAAACCTCAAAATTGTGATATGTGGAGATATTTTGCACAGTAGAGTTGCAAGATCAAATATAAGATTGCTAAAAATGTTTGGAGCAAAAATAAGCTTAGTTGCACCACCAGCTTTGATGTGTAAACATTTTTCTGAAGTAGATTCACTTCATTATTCATTAACTGAAGGTATAAAGGATGCTGATGTAATTATGCTCTTGAGGTTGCAGAAAGAGCGCATGAATAATAATTCTTCAGAAAAAGAATATTTTCATTTGTATGGACTTGATGCACAAAAACTATCGCATGCAAAACCCGATGCAATTGTTATGCACCCAGGACCAATAAATAGAGGTATCGAAATTAGCAATGATATAGCAGATTGTGTTATTTTACAGCAAGTAAAGTTTGGATTAGCAACGCGTAAGGCAGTACTGCACTATTTAATAAATGTTTAAGTTAAAAATTAATGTTTAAGGAATTTTAGACATAATGACCCTCCTATAAAGAAAAGATTTAGAAAAATATAACACACCTTATGACAGAAATTAAGCGTACGTGTACGCACTGAAGTAGACTGTGCTATATTTTTTTATTGAGAGATTAGTTGAAAAGTCTGCAGACTTGAATAAGGTGAATTTCGAGCTCTAAAATACCCTCATTTTCACTAATAATAATCAAACTACAAAATGTGTCAAGTAATTTTTGCACTTAATTTAGCAAATATTTATTTGCTAAAAATACTATAAACGCAAAGTGATAGATGTCATGAAAGTAGCCTGACACTGGCATCGAGTTAAATTTGCAAGTATAAAAGTTATGCTAAAATATAACGTTTCTGATAATGATAGAAACCAGTGTCAGCTACTTAGATGACACCGTTTAGTACGCAAATTACCACTGAGCATTTATTTGCAAAAAGTACTATAAACACAAAGCCAGCTTTAGTTTACTACTTCCACTTTAAAGCTATCACATTTTCACTTAAAGGTTGAGTAGTGAAAACATTTTTAAGTGCGGTAGCTACGTCTATATTTGGATCTCTATCCTTTTCTTTTTTCACTTCTGCAATTACGTAACCAGCTACTCCACCTAGCGCTAGACCAACGACAGCTGATGCTATACAAACTCCAATAGCTGCTCCTGCATAATATGCTATTGCCATACCTAAAGCTAAGCCTATTGCACTACCAACACCAACATAGATATATTCCTGCAAAAGTTCTTTTTTTTGTATGTAACTTTTTTTTTGTATATAATTTTTAAGATATTCTTCTATATCTGGTTTTCCATTTTTAGCAGCCCAAATTAGTGCTGTGTTTCCATTATTGTCTTTTGTATTAATATCTGCTTTTGCCGTTTCTACCAGGTACTTCACTACCTCTAAATGACCCTCTTTAGTAGCACATATTAGAGCAGTGTTTCCCTCTTTATCTTTCATATTAACATCTGCTTTTGCTTCTACTAGGCACTCTACTATATCTAAATGACCTCCTACAGCAGCAAGCATTAGTGCTGTTCTTCCTTTATTTCGACTTATAACATTAACATCTGCTTTTGCTCCTATCAGATACTTTACTATACCTAAATGACCGAATCCAGCAGCAAACATTAATGCAGTGTATTCACAGGTATCTTTTTCATCAATCCTTGCTTTTCCTGCGTGTATCAGCCACTTTGCTATATTCACCTCACCTAATCTAATAGCCCACATTAGAGCAGTGTTTCCCTCTTTATCTTTCATATTAACATCTGCTTTTATTCCTATCAGATACTTTACTATACCTAAATTACCCGATTTAGCAGCCCAAATTAGAGCAGTGTTTCCCTCTTTATCTTTCATATTAACATCTGCTTTTACTCCTATCAGAAACTTCACTACATCTGGATAACCAAATACAGCAGCTAACATTAATGCAGTACTTCCATGTTCATCTGCAGCATTAATATCTGCTCCGCCCTGTATAGCCTGCTTAACAAGATTTAGCTGACCGCTTTCAGCAGCATCTAGTAATTGTTTATTTTGTGGTAACATATACCCCCTAAAAAAATTATATAATTTTAAAAAGCTTGAGTAAGAAAAAGTATTAATTTCACTCGAAATAGCCTATCTAATTTTAGCATTTTATTTTCTATTAGCAAATATAAATAAAACCCTAAGGCATTTTTTACTGTAGATTAATCATTTGATTATAGTATCATTTTAATTAAGCCTATATTTGCAATGTTTATGAAATATAAAGCATTCTTCATACTATTAATTGTTATATCTAACCTGCTTGCTGCAGAACAGCCTGAAGAAAATAAAAATGAAAGCAGTATAAATCAAGAAGACGTATCGAAAAGCAACACTGATGCTGAAAAAACTTCTCCGCTTCTGAGCGAACTCAAAGAAATCACAGACCCAACAAATGTAATCAATAAAGAAGTACCTTCAAGTAATCAAACAAACCTACAGTCTGAAGAGGAGACTAATATAAAAGATACCAAAGCTCTAACAAGTCCTTTATCAGAAGAAAAAAAAGAAGAACCTGAAGAGAAGAAAATCAGTCACAATAATCAAACAAACCTACAGCCTGAAGAGGAGATTAGCAAAAAAGACACCGAACTTTCAACAAGCCAATTAACAGAGAAAAAGAAAGAAGAACAGCCTGACAATATAACACCTGTGAACAAAAAAAATGAAAAAAGCGAAAAATGGACAAAGCTAAACAAAGAAATAAAAAAACATAAAAGCAAGTCTATATATAAAAGACAATATGATAGCCTAAATGAGCACCTTCCTAAAACTATATTTACTGATGATTACAGTAAGCAATTTTTTTACTGCATCAAGAAGGGCAACTTAATTTGTCTAAGAGGAGTAATAAATAAGCTAGAAAAAATTGGATTAACAATTCAAGAAATACTAAGATTTAGAAATAAATTGGGTGATACTCCTCTAATTTATGCAGTGAAACAAGGTCAAATAGACACAGTTCGCTTTCTCTTATTACAAGGTGCTGATCCTAGAGTAGTTGATAATAATTTTAAGTCCCCTATTGAAATAGCAATCGAAAGGAATCAGATCAACATAATAAACGCAATTGCCGAAATGATGCCATACCTTTTAGAGGATAAAGAAATAAACAATCAAGAAAACTCAGAGATGTATAACTTTGCTATAAAAACAAAAGAAAACACGTGTGATGCAAAAGATAATTAGACTTTTGATATTAATTTTAGTTGGTCATTTATGCTATGGAGATGATGCAATCAATGATTTTTTAAGTGCTCTGCACGATGTAAAATACATATCTTACAATACAAAAGATTTTGCTAAATTTTTAGTACAGTGTAATAAAGCCAGCATACCACAAGATTTTAAGAAAGGTTTTGGTCCTAATTTAAATGGTGCTAATTTTAGTCAATTGTATTTAAGCAAATCTATTTTTGATGGAGTAAGTTTAATTGGTGCCGATTTTTCTAACACCGATTTATCAGATGTGTCTTTTATCGATGTTGATTTGCGTGGTGCCAATTTTTCCAATGCTAATTTACATGGCGTTAAAATAAAAGGCACAAATTTAAGTTTTTCAAAATTTGCTTCTACAAATTTAACAGATATCATATTTGATCAGTCTAATATCAGTTATGCTGATTTTATCAATTCTAATCTCAACAAAGTAAGTATGCGTAATATAATTGGTTTGCATACCAAGTTTTTGAATGTAAAAATGAATTTCTCCAATTTATCAAACTCAAGTGCAAGCTACATCAATTTTAGTGATAGTGAAATAAACGACACTGTTATGCAGAAAAATAATTTCGACAACGCAAGTTTCTTTGGAGTGGATGCACATAAGCTCAAGGTACAATTTTCTTCATTAAAAAATGCTAACATATATGGTGCAGAAATAAAAAAATCGGATTTTACAGGTAGCAATCTTTCAAACGCCTATTTTAATTCTTCCATTATAGTCAACAGTAATTTCGAAAAAGCCAATTTAAGCAATTCACAAATTTCCTATGTGAAAGGGGATAATTCAAACTTCATTAAATCTATACTAAATGGTTCCAAGATAAAACATGCATATGTTTTCGAAGCAGACCTTCAGGATGCTGATTTATCTAATATTGATTTTAGTTTTAGTGAATTGTATAAAGTTAATACCTATAACGCTAACATTTGTCATGGAAAGTTTCATAATACTAAAGTTGTGAATTCTGACATGAGTGGTTCGTTCTTTGATCATTCATTGTTTACCTCTGCAAAAATAGAAGATTCAGATCTTTCTAGAACTTCAATTTATAAGACAAAAATTAAAGACTCTCAAATTTATAATAGTACTCTTTCCCACCATAATATGGATTCGAGTGAGATAGAAAATTCAATATTCTTCAAATTATTAGCTGATAATTCGAGCTGGTCTAAGTCAAAAGTCACTAATTCAAACTTTATTGAAAGTGATTTCAAATCCTCCGTGTTTTATGATAATGCCTTTAGAAAGACTAGTTTTTTTCTTAGCAATTTGAATAATTCAACAGTGAGTGATGTCTCTTTCCTCTCTTCAAGCATATATAAAAGTTCAATTGCTGATATTCATTTAACAGATTGCAAATTTGATAATTCAATTATGATTGACAATCAGGGACAGAGCAAAATTACAGGTCTAGAGAGTGCTATAACTTCAATTAAAGATCTGCAAGAGAAAATATCGCAGGGTGAAAAATTTGATGTAAATTATTCTTACTTTGAGTTTAAAGATATGAATTTAGAAAATGCTATTTTTTCTAATTCAATATTAAGCAGAGCAAAGTTTGTAAACGTTAATTTGAATAAGGCAAATCTTGAAAAAGCCGATTTACGTTATACTGTCTTTGATAATTCCTCTCTTATTGATGCCAATTTATCAAATTCTAATTTAGAGGGCTCTAGTCTTTTAAACTTTGATTTAAAAAATACAAAGTCTTAAAAAAGCTCTATAATGTACTTGTTAAATAAAGAAAAATGACCGTAAAAAATGAGGGCATACTACTGATTCTATCCTCTCCTTCTGGAGCTGGAAAAACTACTATATCAGAAAAATTACTTGAGCAATCAACTGATTTAGTTATGTCTGTTTCTATGACTACACGCAAACCTCGTCCCGGTGAAGTAAACGGAAAAGACTATTTTTTCGTTACTGAAGAAAAGTTTCACGAACTATGTAAGGCTGGTCAAATGCTTGAATATGCCAAAGTTTTTGAGAATTTTTACGGTATACCAAAAGATTTTATAGAACAAAACCTGAGCAGTGGAATAAGTGTTTTACTGAATATAGATTGGCAAGGAGCATTTCATTTGTTTGAAATCTTAAGAGAAAAAGTTGTAAGTGTTTTTATACTACCTCCCTCAATGGAAGAGCTTAGACTGCGTCTACAAAGGCGTAATAGTGATGATGAAATTGAAATAGAGCGTAGATTAGCCGAAGCGCAAAAAGAGATAAGTAAAAGTAATAAATATGATTACGTAATAATTAATGATAATCTTGATAAAAGCGTAGAAGAGATAAAATCAATACTAAGTAAAGGAATGCTTAAAAAATTAGAAGAAAAATCAAGTTTGAAAGATCTATAAAAATATTTGTTTATCTCTTTTAGCAGCATTCACGCTTCACAGTTTAGCCACATTTATTATTTTTTAAGATAAAATAGTTAAAATAGTAGACAAGTGCTAAAGTGGGGATTTGACTATGACAATAGATTTTCTAATAGAAACTAGTTTTCTGCCTTTTCACCTATATTTCGATAACATCTAGCTCAATTTAAAAGTTTAATACAATTCGTTAACGCCAAATAGCTTTTAATATTGAGGTTTTAATATGAGTATAGATTCAAGTGTATTAGTTAGTAATGCAAATAAACTAGACAAATGTATAAACAAAAATGAAAAACAAGATAAAAAAGACAAGCAATTGTATAATATTATAGAGAGAAAGGTAAAAAAAGAAAAACATAAGCATGAAAAACCAAGAAGTCGAGATGGAACACTCAAGGAATGTAAAAGGTTATTTAAGGAAGGCGCTAGTCCTGAAGTATTAACTAAATTAGAAGAATCGCTTAGAGAACAGGAAAAATATCACAGATATTATGTCCAATGTTTCCTTCCAGTGCTAGGTGAAGTAATAGAACGATCGAAAAGAATATCAAATGAAACAAAAAAACAAGTAATTTCTGAAGTCACTAAAAGTTGTTTTAGTAGGTACAGCGAACAAGACAGTGGCTACGGTAGCGATTTTGAAGATGAAATAAACGGAATATCAGATTCTGATAGCGATTTTGAAGATGGAATAAACGGAATATCGGATTCTGATAATGACGTTCAATTACTAAATGCAATCCAAAATGGAAACAACAGGAAATTTAGAAAATACCTAAAAGATTGCACAAATATCAGTGGCATAACAGATGAAAAAGTAAATAATATTTTACACCTTATTGCATCGCTCAAAAAGAAACAAAAGCTTAAGTTTCTAGATACCTTGATAAAAATAGCTAACGAGAAAAATTTAGTACAACTTGTTGATAGTGAAAATCAAGAAGGAAAGACTCCTTTTCAGGTAGCACTAATTAACAAGATAATAAAAGGGAAACATGATTCTCACACAATCCAAGATAACGATAACACACTTAAGTTTCTTGCAAAATTGTTAAAGTATGGAGCCAAGCTAAGCTTACCTACAGAGGATTTAGAAAAATTATCTAAAAAGCAAAATGAATACTATCTTAAATTTTTAGAGAAATTGGCTGAGCGAAAACCAGAAATAAAAACAAAAGTTGAAGAAGTTATAGCCCATACCATAAATACTCCAGATAGTAATGATAATTATCAACTACATTTAGCAATTAAAGATAAAGATGAAAAATCTTTTAAGGAATTATTGAAAAAAGGAGCAGATATTAACCTTAAAGATGCAAATGGCAATAATGCTTTACACCATATTGCCTTGCTGAGAGGGAAGCAAAAAGTTACATGCTTGAAATTAATATCAGCCTTAGTAAAAGAAAGAAAAATATCTGAAGATAAATTAGATGAAGCTATAAAAGCAACTAACAGGCAAGGAAATACACCTCTAGAATTAGCACTAAAGAAAAAAGCAGAAAAAAAAAGTATCGAATACCTATCGCAAGAAACAATTTTTGATTTAGCAACTAATTATGATAATACAACAAAGTTTTGTGCAGCATTATTACAAAACGGTGCTAACCCTGATTCTTTATGGTTAGAAGATCCAGAACTCCATACTAAAAAGTACTATTTAACTTTACGAGATCTAAAAGATTGTTCAAGCACTCCACAGAAAGCACAGGAGAAAGCTAAAGAACTAAAAGAGAAGCTTGAGGAAAAATACCACTGTGGAACTGCTTCGAAAAAATGTCAATCAGGCATTAAAAAGCTAGGTTCTGGTGTAAAAAAAGGAGCATCTGTTGTATGGAAATGCATTGATCCGGGCAGGAGAGCTAGTGTATTGTTAGCAATCACAGTAGCAACTACTATTATTACAATGGTAACACTTTCTTGCTTTCAAGGACAAATTGCAATTGGAGCAGCGTTACCCATCATAGCTATAACAGGAGTGGTCTGTCTGATATTCACTTTGGGACTTAGCGGCATTAGGAAGTCTGTTAAGGAATTAACCAACGATAAGCAAAGCCGTAAAGATGATCACCTAGCTGCAAAACAACCTGAAAATATTACTGAACAACAAAATTTAGCTAACAACTCAGCAGAGCAAGAAGTACAAAGATCGTCAAATCAATCGGAGCATACAGAAAGCCCAGCTACTCAAATGAGCTATGTATCAATACTACGTCAATTTATAAATAAACCAGATGGGTTAACTAATAAATTCTCTTTTCCGGGGCGATGAAATCAATCTCATCGCTCAGAGTTTTTTCAGCAACTTTTTTATAGTCAATTTCTACACTAACTTGGCTTTTCTCTTCTTTAAGCCATGCTATAGTATGCTTCATCCAGTTTTTATCATCACGTTCAGGGAAATCTTCACGAGCATGAGCACCCCTGCTTTCCTCGCGATTAGCTGCGCATTCCATGGTAATAACTGCTTGTGGAATCATATTGGCAAGCTCCAGAGCTTCAACCAAATCACTATTCCATATCATACTACGATCTTCAACTGCAATGTTAGGCATCATTTTTGCTACTTCTTTTATAGCTTTTTTACCTTCCTCTAAAACTTCAGCAACACGGAATACCGATGCATATTTCTGCATAGTGTGCTGCATTTCACTTCGTATTTTTGCTACTTTGAACTCTCCGGAAGCAAATCTCATTTTATTAAATCTATCTACTATCCAGTCTGTGCAGTCTGAATGCAATTTTTTATGTGGTGTATCAGGTTTCAATTTTTCTTTTGCCCTAAGCGCGGCAGCTCTACCAAAAACCACAAGATCAAGAAGCGAGTTAGAGCCAAGTCGATTTGCACCATGTACAGAAACACATGCTGCCTCTCCTATTGCAAATAATCCTTCTACCACTTCTTCTTTACCTTTTTGCAACGTGATCACTTCCCCATGATAGTTGGTCGGAATACCGCCCATGTTGTAGTGAACAGTTGGAATAACAGGTATCGGATCTTTAGTAACATCAACTCCTGCAAAGGTTTTTGCTGTTTCACTAATACCTGGCAATCTGAGTTTGATCACTTCCGGATCAAGATGCGATATATTCAAGTACATGTGATCTTTCTTTGGCCCAACTCCCCTTCCCTCTCTAATTTCAATTGTCATTGCTCGACTTACTACATCACGAGAAGCCAAATCTTTTGCCTTTGGCGCATAACGTTCCATAAACTTCTCACCCTGAGAATTAACGAGGTACCCACCTTCACCGCGGCATCCTTCCGTCATCAAGCACCCTGAGCCATATATTCCTGTTGGATGAAATTGCACAAACTCCATATCTTCAAGTGGCAACCCAGCTCTTACCACCATGCCATTACCATCACCTGTGCAGGTGTGTGCACTTGTTGCAGAAAAATAAACACGTCCATAACCACCTGTTGCTATTACCACAAAATGTGCACGAAATCTATGCAACGTACCATCACACAGCGACCAAGCTATCACCCCACAGCATGTCCCTTTGTCCATAATCAAATCGATTACAAAATATTCGACAAAAAATTCAGCGTTAAATTTAAGACATTGCTGATATAGAGTATGAAGAATTGCATGCCCAGTTTTATCTGCTGCTGCACAAGTACGCTGAGCCGATTTTCCTTTACCAAAGTGAGTTGTCATTCCACCAAAGGCACGCTGATATATTTTTCCATCTTCCGTACGAGAAAAGGGTACACCAAAATTTTCAAGTTCAATCACAGCTTTGGCAGCATTTTTACACATATACTCTATTGCATCTTGATCGCCAAGCCAGTCTGAACCTTTTATTGTGTCATACGCATGCCAGCGCCAATCATCTTCAGCAATGTTGCTCAAGGCTGCACTAATTCCGCCTTGTGCTGCAACTGTATGACTCCGTGTAGGGAAAATCTTAGAAATACAGGCAACTGAAAAATTAGTTGCAGCCATTCCAAGTGTTGCTCTAAGCCCTGCTCCACCTGCACCCACTATCACCACATCATACTCATGCTCTATGATTTCATACGCTGACTTATCCATATCCACTTATTTTATCATCACAGGCTTATAATATCACAGAAGTAGAAAAAATCTATACAAGTTTTCTGGATGTAAGCTTCTGAAACAAATCTATAGTAAACGATGTAATAACAACCATAGGGCGTCATGAAAGTAGCTGAAATTGGAATGACACTATCATAAAGGAATAAGTGTAGTTATTTGCATAACATTGATGACTTATGCCTATTTAATTAGATCTAAAATTAGATAGAAAAAGGTAATCTTGATAAAACTCATTTACAACAAGTTCTCTCGCACTTGAATTTTCCGTTTGCACTTTTTTGTATCCTAATTTATGGCTTATTGAATCTTTATATGAACTAACTGCTTTATATATCTTACTTACCTCTCCTGGAAAGATACCACCAACAATTATAACGCATAACCCTGCAACTGTTGCAAAAGCTAGAGTTAAACTTTGCCTCCAGTTAGCTTTTTTTTCTTGTATACCAGCAGGGCACAATTCACTTGACATTTCTTTTAGATACTCATGCCACATGTGATTGCAGTTTGTACATTTCACTTTTCTTCCAGATTCACCTATTTGCCCACGAGATACTAAGTAAGTTTTAGTACAATTATGACATTGTATTTTCATAGTGCTTACGTATAAAATAATATAAATTTGATATCAATATGTATATAATAAATGAAAAATTTGCAACTAAAAAATTACAAGATGAGATAGAAAATATTTGGAAAGATAAAGAAAAACTTAACGACTATAATCTAAAACACGAAGCAAGATTAATAATCAAAGAGGTAATTGAGTTACTTGACAGTGGTAAAATTAGAGTAGCAGAAAAGCTATCAAGTGGAGAATGGATAGTACATAAGTGGATAAAGCAGTCAATATTATTACATTTCCTCACTGAGGAAAGCAAAATAATAGACAACACCAATTGCTGGTTTGACAAAATCGGTAGTAAGTTTAGTGAATGGAATGAAGAAAAATTTTACCAGTCAAAAATTAGAGCAGTCCCTGGATGTTTTGTCCGCCAATCTGCTTACATAGGTAAAAATGTTGTTCTAATGCCAAGCTTTATCAACGTTGGTGCATACATTGATTCTGGCACAATGATAGACACTTGGTCAACAGTTGGTAGTTGTGCACAAATAGGAAAAAACTGTCATATTTCCGGTGGAGTGGGAATAGGAGGAGTTCTTGAGCCTATTCAAGCTTCTCCAGTCATTATAGAGGATAATTGCTTTATTGGAGCGCGCAGTGAGGTAGCCGAAGGTGTCATAATAAGAGAAGGATCAGTCCTTAGTATGGGGGTGTTTATTGGAGCATCAACAAAAATTATTGACAGAGAAACAAGCAAGATATTTTATGGTGAAGTACCACCTTACTCTGTAGTTGTATCAGGATCTACTCCACCTAAAAACAACATTTCAACCTATTGCGCAGTTATAGTAAAAAAAGTGGACGAGAAGACGAGATCAAAAACTTCTATAAATGAAATATTGAGAATCTAACTACTTACCGTCACTTTTTTTATCATTATTACTAACTATAGTAATGGCATATGCGCATAATTCTGGAAAAGAGATCCCGTTTTCTTGAGACAACTTGTATAATTTTTGCAAACTTTCTTTAACTTTATTAGGAATGTTTCCTCCACGCTCCTTTGCAAGCCATGAATCTTGATGGTGAATTGGATGAGTATCACCCTTTGGATTTCCTATATATACTGCAAAAGGTGCATTCTGTCCTTTGAAATCACACTGTACAGTAAATTTTTTTATAGACTCAGCCATTTAAAGACCTCTACTTTTCTTTTTAACCGATTTTATAGAAGATACAAGAGGTGGTTTTTTGATAAAATCTTGCCTATTAAACACACTTTCTTTGCCTTCTAAAGCTCGACGAACATCGGCTCTGCTTAGCTGTGACTCTTTTGCTACCCTCATTCCATGCTTTACCATAATATTAGTATATGCTAACACTTTTTTTACTAACTCTAGATCACCATTCAACATTTGAACCAATGCTTGAAATACCTCCGCTAAAGTTAATCCATCAGCACTTACAACCTTATTTTCTACAAAATTGATAGCTTCTTTAAATTTATATTCAATACCATCATCTTGAGGTATAAGGGTAACATAATCCGTATCTTGATTGTCCATAACCAAAGCAATACTACTCATATGTTTTTAAACTTATATTATATATATAAATACTCCACTATTTTATAGTATGGCACGCTATAGTTAAATGTTTATTAATAATATGCTCACTTATATACACGAATTAATTGATAAAAGCCAAGGATCAATATCTATCAGCGATTTCATAAGTGCTGCTCTATATCATAAAGAGTACGGTTATTACATGAATAAATTACCACTTGGCAAAGATGGTGACTTCATTACTGCACCTGAAATTAGTCAGCTATTTGGTGAAACAATTGCAGTGTGGATAATGAATACATGGGAAAAATTAGGAAAGCCATCAAAATTTTCTCTAGTTGAACTTGGACCAGGTAAAGGAACACTCATTCACGATATAATAAGAGTTACTAAAAAATACAGCTGTTTTTTTAGCTCAATGAACATTCACCTAGTTGAAATAAGTCCTCTTTTACAGAAAATACAAAAGGAAAAATTAAAGGGATTAGATATTAATTGGCACACAGATGTCGACAACTTACCAAATCAGCCAACTATTTTTTTTGCAAATGAGTTATTTGACGCCCTTCCAATTGACCAATTTATTTATCGTGATGAGCAGTGGTATGAAAATAGAGTAATAAAACAAGATGATGGCAGTCTTTCATTGTCACTCCAGTGCTTAACCAGACCAAAAACTGGATTCCAGACTGGAATGACAGGGGGTTTCAATGGTGCAGTAGTGGAAGTATGCCTAGCCGGAATCGAAATATTAAAGAAACTTGAGAATAAGATAGTCAATAACGGAGGAGCTGCCCTGATTATAGATTATGGTTATGTATATCCTGAATATAAGAGCACTTTGCAATCGATAAGGCAGCATAAATATACTAATTTTCTTGAAAACGTCGGTAATAGTGACATCACTGCACTTGTGAACTTTCAATCATTAAAAGATTCATTAAGGCACGTAAATTGTGAGATTTTGACTCAAAGAGAATTTTTACACCTTTTTGGTATAAAGGAAAGAGCACAAGCTTTAATGAAAAATGCAAGTAATGAACAGAAGAATAAGATCTTCAGTGAATTTTTAAGGTTAACTGAAAATATGGGTACTCTCTTTAAGGTAATGCTGATTCACCATTTGTAGTCTTGTGTAGTTCTTATGTTAAACATACAAATACTAAAAAATTTACAGAATAAAAAAGGTAAAAAAAACGTATCTGTTCAGCAGAGTAGCAAAATAAGATAGACAGATAAGACTATCATAGGAACAAATAGGTGTCATGAAAGTAGCTGACACTGGCACGACAACAAAAAAGTTACTCAAATGACACCCTTTTGATGCACAATTTTTGGTGCATCACGTACTGATTTTCATCCAAGACGATGTCATGCAAGTAGCTGACACTGGCATCCAGCCTTTTCGCGCAAAAAACGTTGTAAAGTGTTTAGTTGGATCCCAGCTGGAATGACACTTGGTTATGCAAGAAATCTATTGTCAAAAAAAATTACTTCCGCATATTTTGAATCTGATTATAATGACAATTAGAGATATTTTAAGAGCTCAAAATCTATCTTTGTCTGCAGACTTTCAGTTAACTTTTCAATAAAAAACGTAGCGTATCTTTTTCAGCGGTCTGTCATATGTGCGCTGCATTTTTTTCTAATCTTTTTATACAGGAGGATTTTATGTCCAGAATTCCAGATACTTGACCTTTACTTTAGCTAATAACAGGCGCCTGTGATTTTTATAAAGAAAGTGTAGGAAAAACTGTTTCCAGGCATAAATTTGCCATGTATACCTAAAAAGTAATTATATTAGCATAATATTCATACTTATATGCCAATATTAATATTCTTTGAATGGAATACGAAATTAATGTTGAAAAAATATGTACCAAAAAATTTATGTGGGATCTATGCCGAAGCTCAAATTGCATGACACCATTTATTTTTATGGTTTTGTCTATTTTATTTTGCCACTCTGCTAAACGGATACATTTAATTCCATTTTTATCGAGCAGATAATTGTCATATATTAGCTTATACCAATTCCCACTATGCAAAGAACAGATAGACAATAATGGGAAAGAAGTGATAATAAAGTAGATAAAATAGAGAGGTATAAATGGCATTAAGGTCAAAACTATTAGACGAAAAAGTTGTAAATTTGGCGAAAGAAATGTTAAAAAAGGTCAGAAATAACGCATATGTTTCAAAAAAGTTACAAGCGGTGATAGCAGGAAAAGAAAGTAGTATAAGCGCTGTGGCAAGAATATGTAAAATTTCAAGGACTGCTTTGACTGAATGGATAAAGCATCTAAAATTTGGTAGAGTAGAAAGATTATTTGCCCCGTCTCAGCGGCGAAGAAAAAGCAAATTAAAGAAAAATCAACGTGAGCAAATTGAAATATGGGTAGAAAGAAATCCAAATATTACTATTAAGGAAGTGCAGATAAAAATCTCAGAGGAATTTGGCCTAAACATTAGCAAATCAACAGTGCACCGTGAGATACAAAGGATGAAATTTTCTTATATAACACCGAGGCCAATGCACCATAAACAAGATAAAAACAAGCAAGAAGAGTTTAAAAAATACTTCAATAAAATAGT
Source organism: Wolbachia endosymbiont (group B) of Protocalliphora azurea (assembly GCF_947251865.1). NCBI lineage: Bacteria > Pseudomonadati > Pseudomonadota > Alphaproteobacteria > Rickettsiales > Anaplasmataceae > Wolbachia > Wolbachia endosymbiont (group B) of Protocalliphora azurea. Next base: position 1,239,730 of record NZ_OX366394.1, read on the forward strand.
CAATTCCCACCCTGAAAAAGAGGTGTTTTTTTGATGAATCACGATTTGGAACTCATTCAAAAATCGGACACGGATGGTTTAAAAAAGGGGTCAGAACGCAGGTTAAAATGAAAATTGGTAGACAAAATTTCTATATCTACAGTGCGGTAAATCCAAGAAGTGGTAAGAAAATCAGCCTACTTGCTCCATATGTAAACACTGATTGTATGAATATATTTCTGGAGCAGATGTCGAAAGATTTAGGCACGAAAAAAGCCTTTCTTGTAATGGATTGTGCAAGTTGGCATAGATCAAAAAGTTTGAAATTTCAGGAAAACATTACCATTATATACTTGCCTCCTTATTCACCGGAACTGAATCCTGTTGAGAGGTTGTGGCAATATATCAAATACAATACTTTACGTAACAGAGTCTACGATACCATAGGCTTACTTGCAGATGTTCTGTGTAATTTTATTGTCAGTATTTCCAGCACTACTATTAAACGAGTTTGTAATGTTTCTTATTTGTTCGATTAGTAATGGAATTTGGTATTAGTTCTCCTGTTATAC